>NZ_VCKZ01000437.1 GCF_005889745.1 Actinomadura geliboluensis | reverse complement strand
CCCCGCGCCGGCCGCCCCGACCTGCCCGCCCGAAGGAGACACCTGATGCCCGACCCCAGCACCGGTGATCCCGTCGAGGTCATCGTCGCGCGGTACTCCGGCCTGGCCCGGCTCGCCCTGGCGGGCGGCGCCCCACACGACGGCGCTCCCTGCGGCGACTCCTGTGTTGACGCCGTCGGGTATCCGAGCGAGGACGGGATGCCCGAGGCCGCCCTGCGCGCCAGCCTGGGATGCGGCAACCCTCTCGCCGTCGCCGAACTGCGCCCCGGAGAGACCGTCCTGGACGTGGGCTCGGGCGGCGGCCTGGACGTACTGCTGTCCGCCCGCCGTGTCGGCCCCGGCGGAACCGCCTACGGCCTGCACGTCGGCGACGACATGCTTACCCTCGCCCGCGCCAACGCCGCCCAGGCCGGAGCCGACAACGCGCACTTCCTCAACGGCCGCATCGAAGACATCCCGCTCCCCGATGCCGGCGTCGACGTGGTCATCTCCAACTGCGTCATCAACCTTGCCGCGGACAAGCCCCGCGTCCTCGCCGAAGCCTTCCGCGTCCTGCGCCCCGGCGGGCGACTCGGCGTCAGCGACATCATCACCGAACCCGGCCTCGACCCCGCCGAACGCACCGCCGCCGCCCAACGGCGCCTCGGCTGCGCCGCCTCCACACTCACCGCAGAGGAGTATCACCGCGAACTCCGAACGGCCGGGTTCACCGCGGTCGACATCACCACGACCACCGGTACCGGCGGGCTGAACGCGGCCATCGTCCACGCCATCAAACCCGACTAGCAGGACGCACGCCATGCCATCCCATCAGCACCACGAGCACCCCGGCATCACCATCCGAGCCATGCGGCACCAGGACGCCGACCAGGTCCTGGCGATCTACCAGCAAGGCCTCGACACCGGACATGCCAGCTTCGAGACGACCGCCCCCACCTGGCAGGCGTTCGACACCGCCAGGCTCTCCCAATACCGGTACGTCGCGACCGACACCGCCGCAAACCCGGCCAACACAGTGCTCGGCTGGATCGCCGCCACGCCCGTCTCCGACCGCTGCTGCTACGCCGGAGTAGTCGAGCACAGCGTCTACATCTGCCCGCACGCCCGCGGCCGGGGCATCGGAGCCGCGCTGCTGACCACGTTCATCGCCGCCACCGAAGCCAACGGCATCTGGACCATCCAGACCGGCATCTTCCCCGAGAACACCCCTAGCCTCCGGCTCCATGCCAAGGCCGGCTTCCGCACCGTCGGCACCCGCCAACGCCTCGGCCGCCTCCACGGCCAATGGCGCGACGTCGTCCTCCTCGAACGCCGCAGCCCCACGGTGCTGTGACCCCGCGACGCTCCAGCACGCAGCGAGAGCCTAAACGCGATCAACTCGCTGACGCGGGTTACCCCTGAGGCCACGCCAGGTCGGTCTTCGGGGCGCGGACGACGATCTTGGCGTCGGCATGTGCCGCGATGGAGAACTCGACAAGTTGCTCGCCACGGCCGTTGCGGTACAACTCGGCATCCACGCACACGTCCTGGTCCACGCCGTCGACCAGAACCTCGACATCCGTACCGACCAGCGGGGTCCAGGTGTTGGGCTGGACGATCTGGAACTCGCTCATCCGGCAATCTTGCCGCGTCCCTCCGCATCGGCTGACCTGGGCTCAGGCCGGGCTGCGGCGGGCGGCACCGGCAGCCCGCGTGAGGGAGTGCTCAATGCAGGACCTAGCATCGCCTGCGCCGCAAGGCGGACCACGGCGGGACCGTGCTGCGGGTCGACGCCGACGCCAGAGGAGACCCACCTGGGTGCCTGTTTGCATACGGGCGAAAGTCGAGCAGTGTTGATGCGCCGTTACGAGGGCGTTGTCGCAGGCGAACGGCCGCTGTGGCTGTCCAGCATCGCGGATGTTTCCCAGGTCGACGGTGGACGCACCGCCGGAGAGGGCGTCGCGGACGAATGGGCCTGGCAGCCGTCTCCACCCGCGCCGACCGCCGGGCCGGAGCAGATCCTCCGATCAAGCCCGAGGCGAGGACGCTGAGCGCCACCCGGGAGCAATTGGAATGGGTTCCGGCCACGCTGTCACATTCGAGCGGTCGGCGGCGTCTTCATGTCGAACCTGCAACTCGTAGAGGAGGGCGGGCATGTCCAAACGAGTCATACCCCTGCTACTCGGACTGGTGGCCACGCTCGTGCTCGGCTTGGCAGGGCCGGCGTCGGCGATCACGTACGAGTGGGACACCGCTGAACGCGGCACCGATTCCATTCCGACCGAGATGCAGTGCGTCTGGAACGACTACGCCAGGGTGTGCTACCACTCGTACGGAGACACCTTCTGGGTCCGGGACGAGAACAGCGACGGCCAGTCCGCGGTCGCCGACTGGCGGGACTACTCGGGCGACACGGGCGCCCTCCGGCGGAAGGGCGGCTGCCGCAACGCGCTAGGGTCCGGGAAGTGGGCGCGCTGCAACAAGAACTTCGCCGAGATCGACACGATCTACTTCCGTCCCTGCCGGGTCAACTGGGGTGCCGGTGAGCGGACGCCGAGCGAATGCGGGTACTGGATCGCCTGCAAGGCGAACGGTACGGGCTGCTGGGCGCCCTCCTCGGCAGAGGTCACAGCCATACAGGAAGGGCGTAACCCGCTGAAGGTGCGCACTCGCTAATCGGACAGCACTGACCAGTGCCACTGTCCACCGCCGCTCGCCGAAACGGCCACGTTCAGCGGAGTGGTGTGGGAGTTGATCTCCGCGTGATCCTGTTTCTGCAGGTTAAGCAGTAAGTTCTGCTCGGTAGCGGGGTCGGGCGTGGTGCTGTCGATGACGCGCAGCCGGGCCTTGGTGAGGAATTCCAGTCCCATGTAGCGGCGGGCCTCGGTCCATTCGTCGGTCCCTAGATCGTTGCATCAGGGCCCACCCCCTGCCCCGCATCGTGTGAGCCGTGCTGAAACACGACATCGACTACCGCGAAGACGGAGCCGACTACTACGACCGGCCGACCCCGCCCGCCAGGCCGGCCGGCACACCAATGCTCTGCGCCGCCTGGGTTACGACGTCGTCCTCGCCCCGATCGACCCGCTACCCCAACGCCCCGCAGCCTGAACACCACCCCAGCACCCGAGTAGCGGAACCACCGGCCGGGGCCAACAACTGTGCCGTGGCTGAGGTCCCCAGTTTCGTTACAGCGAAGGGGTGCTGAGTGTGGAGGACTGGGGAGATCCGTAGGCTGCACCGGTCGGAGCAGATACCGATCCGGGCGATCGCCCGGAAGTTGGGGAGCGGCCGGAACGCGGTGCGGCGGACGGTTCTTTGCGATGCAGGTGCATGGCCGCCACCAGAACCATCAGGACCGCCAGTCCGGTTCCGGCGGTTGGTGTCAGGGTGGGGACGATTCCGGTGGCGGCCGGGCGCAATCAACCGATGGCGCCGAGTAGTTCCATCACCCCGATGAACCGCACCATCGCCGGGGGAATGCCTGCGGCCGCGGATATTTGCCGATCGGCTTGGCATTCGGCTGGGAGGCTTTCTCCAGGCCGGGTAGGGCGAACATGGGCAAGATCGCTTGCATGATCCACAAGAGCACGTTCATCGACAGACCATTTCTGTTGTCATTGGTGTTGGTGGCTCATGCACGGGTCTCATCCATGATGGTGTGCGGGCTCAGTGCCGTTCCAGTTCCACCTTCGGCAGCAGCCGGGCCAGCGGTGCGGGCAGCCACCAGGCGCGGCGGCCCATCAGCTCCATCGCCGCCGGGACGATCAGGCAGCGGATGATGACGGCGTCCACGAAGATCGCCACCGCCATGCCAAAGCCGGCCTGCTGCAGCATTCGTTCCGGGCTGAGCATGAATGCGGCGAAGATCAAGATCATGATCGAGCCCGCGGCCGTGATCACTGAGCCGGTGTGGGCCAGTCCCTCTCGGACGGCGTGGGACGGGTCGCCGGTGGAGCGCGTCCACTCCTCGTGGATCCGGGAGATCAGGAAGATCTCGTAGTCCATGGAGAGCCCGAAGACGATCGCGAAGATCATTACGGGCAGGTACGCCTCGATCGGCCCGCCCTCGATGCCGAACAGGCCGTCCTGGTACACCAGCTTCATCGCGCCGAGCGCGGCGCCGATGCTGAGCAGGTTCAGCAGCGCGGCCTTCAGCGGGATGAGCACCGAGCGGAACACCGCCATCAGCAGGAGCACCGAGAGGCCGACGACGATGGTCATGAACAGCGGCATCCGGTCGGCGACCTTGGCGGCGTAGTCCTCGGACGCGGCCGTGGCCCCGCCGACCAGATACTGCGCGCCGTTCTGCGCGGACAGTTCCGGCAGGACGTCGTCGCGCAAGGTGCCGACGAGCTGGGAGGTCTTCTCGTCCTGCGGGGCGGAGGCGGGGAAGACCAGGACGGTGGCGGCCTTGCCGTCCGGTGTGGGTATCGGGGCCGCGGCGGCCTGGACCGCGGGGACACCGTTCAGCGCCCGGGTCGCCTCCGCGGCGGCCTGTTCGGCGCTGCCCCTCCCGCCGTCGGTCACGACCAGCAGCGGGCCGTTGAATCCGGGGCCGAAGCCCTGGGAGAGCAGGTCGTAGGCCTCCCGGCTGGTGGCGCCGCGCGCGTCGCTGCCCGCGTCCGAGAAGCCGAGCCGCATGCCCAGAGCCGGCACGGCGAGCGCGCCGAGGATGACCGCCGCCGTCAGCAGGGCGGCCAGCGGTCGTCGCTGCACCACGGCCGCGAGCCGCCGCCACGCGGTGCCCTCGGCGGCCCGGCCCTTGGCTTGGCGCCGCTCGGCGCGCCGGGTGAACTGGCGGGCGAAGCGGCGGCCGAAGATGCCGAGTAGCGCGGGCAGGAGGGTCAGGGCGGCGAGCATGGTCACCAGCACGGTCAGTGCCACCGACAGCGCCATGCCCTGGATCGAGCCGAGGCCGAGGGCGACGAGGCCGAGCAGCGCCAGGATGACGGTGCAGCCGGCGAAGAACACCGAACGGCCCGCGGCGTCCATCGCGTTCACGGTGGCCTGCTCCGGCGTCTCGCCGCGCACCAGTTCGGCGCGGTAGCGGGCGAAGATCAGCAGCGCGTAGTCGATGCCGACGCCGAGGCCGACCAGGATCATCACCGGCGGGGTCCAGCCGGCGATCGTGAAGGCGTGCGAGGCCACGACGATGACGCCGACGGTGGACCCGACGGCGAACAGGGCGATGATGATGGGCAGCCCGGCGGCGATGACCGTGCCGAACATCATGACCAGGATGACCAGCGCGGCCAGCAAGCCCGCGCCCTCCGCGGCGCCGGTTCCGCCCTCGGCCAGCAGCCGGGCCGCGTCGCCTCCCAGCTCGGCCTGGAGCCCGCCGCCCGCGGCCTTCTGGGCGGTGTCGAGGATGCGCTGGGTGTCGGCTTTGGGCATGTCCTCCGACGGGACTTCCAGCACCACCGTGGCGTAGCCGATTGTGCCGTCCCCGGCGATGGCGCCCTCGCCGTCGTACAGGCTGCGAACCTGGCCGACCTTGGGCAGCCCGGTGACCTCGTCCAGCATGGCGGTCACGCGTCGCTGGACGGCGGGCTCGCGCAGGCCGCCGTCGTGGTGCAGGACGATCTCGACGGTGTCGGCGGCGCGCGCGGCGCCGTGCTCGGCCAGCAGGTCGGCCGCCTGCTGCGACTCGGTGCCGGGGAGGGAGAAGTCGTTGCGGTAGTCGTCGCCCGCGACCGACGCGGCGGCCCAGACGCCGCCCAAGATCGCCACCCACAGGAACAGGGCGAGCCACCTGCGGCGGTGGGCGAAGCCCGCGATGCGGACGAACACCCCTTGCCGCGACGGTGATCGGGGTGCCGGTTCTCGGTTCAGTTCGGTAAGTGTCATGGTCTCTTCCCCCTGGAAGGTGTCGAGCGTCCACGGATCGGACTGGGATTCCGTGGCTTGACGACGCAGCCCTCCCAGGTGTGACACCGACACCCGACACCCGCCCCCGGGACGCTCGCCGCCCTGGGGGCCGTGTCACATCCCGACCGGCTGCCTCGTCAACACCGCATGGGGACGACAGAGCAGGACGTGTGGGACGACGAAGAGTCGCTGGCACGGTCCTTCGAGGCCAACCGGCCGCGCCTGCTGCGCCTGGCGTACACGATGACGGGTTCGCTGGCCGAGGCCGAGGACTGCGTGCAGGAGGCGTGGCTGCGGCTGCGCGGGCTCGCCGACCCGGGGGGCGTCCGGAACCTCGACGCCTGGTTGACGACCACCGTCAGCCGGCTGGCGCTCGACGCCCTGACCAGCGCGCGTGCACGCCGCGAGCAGTACGTCGGCACGTGGCTGCCCGAGCCGCTGGTCGAGGCCCGCTCCCACGACCCGGCCGACCGCATCACGCTGGACGAGTCGGTGAGCATGGCGCTGCTGGTCGTCCTGGAGCGGCTCACCCCCGCCGAGCGCACCGCGTTGGTGCTGCACGACGTCTTCGGCGTCCCCTTCCTCGAGATCGCCGAGGTGGTCGGCCGCTCGCCGGCGGCGGTGCGCCGGCTCGCCTCGCGGGCACGCCGGCAGGTCGAGGGCGGCCGGCCGCGGACCCCGGCCACCGAAGCCGAGCAGCGCAAGCTGGTCGAGGCGTTCACGGCCGCCTGCCAGACCGGCGATCTGCCGGGCCTCGTCGCGCTGCTCGACCCGGACGTCGTGCTGCGCGGCGACGGCGGCGGCAAGGTCGCCACACTGCAGCACGTCGAACGGTCGGCGGCGCGAGTGGCCCCCATGATGCTCGCCCGTGCCCGCGCCGTGCCCCCACTGGACATCCTGCCCATCACGGTCAACGGCGCCCCGGGGCTGGTGATCCGGGACGCCGACGGCGGCCTGTCGGTCATGGCGTTCACGGTCGACACCGGCCGGATCACCGCGATCGACCTCGTCCGCAACCCGGACAAGCTCGCAAGGCTCCCGGACTTGCGCTGAGCGCCTGATCCCGCCGGCCGCGAAGCGTGCCGGCGATCTCCCGCAAGAACGTCCTGTCATCGGCTATGTGAGGGCGAACGGGCCTCGCCGCAGGTGGTTGGCGATGGCTGCCGGCCGCCGAGAAGCCGAGTCCGGGCAGGCTTCTCGGTCTGAGCGGACGTGGCCTTCGGCAGTACGGCTCCGTAGTTGCGGAGTGTGATCGAAAGTCGGGTGGTGTGAGGTTCTGCTGGATGCGGTTGGCCCGAGGCGGTCGCCTGCCGCTAGCGAGTCGCTAGCGGATGATCTTGCTCACGGTGGTCGTGGTGGGGGTGGGTCAGCCGAGTTTTGGGGTGGTGCGGTCGATGATCGGGGCGAGGTCGAGGCCGGGTGGGAGG
>NZ_VCKZ01000436.1 GCF_005889745.1 Actinomadura geliboluensis | reverse complement strand
GAAGTGAACGTGGAAGCGGGGGTGGCGGGCCGGCCAGTCGTGGATGAGGGGTGTCTTGTGGGTGGCCGGGTTGTCGCAGACCAGGTGCACCTGCAGTTCGGCCGGGACGGCCTTGTCGATCGCGACCAGGAACTTTTTGAACTCGGTCGCGCGGTGCCGGCGGTGCAGTTCGGTGCCGGCGGTGCCGTCGGCGATGTTGAAGGCGGCGAACAGGCTGGTGGTGCCGTGCCGGGCGTAGTCGTGGGTGCGCCGCTCGGGCATGCCCGGCATCATCGGCAGCACCGGCTGTGACCTACCGGAAGACCATGTTCCGGCAGATTGCCCAGCATGCGCACTCAGAGATCAATCGGCATGCAGCCGGAAGGCGAGTGGATCACCCGGGCGCCGTCGCTGAGGTGGAAGGCGATCCTGCTGGCCAAGGTGCAGGACGAGGCCGGGCAGGGGCTCTACCTCTACTCCTCCGCCGGGACCATGGGCGCCGACCAAATGGAGCTGACCGAAAAGCTCATCGCTGGGGTTCAGAAATACTCGTCGATCTTCAACTATCCGACGCTGACGTTCGCCGACGTCGGCGTGATCGGCTGGCTAGTGGACGGCGCGGCGATCTGCAACCAGGTGCCGTTGTGTCGCAGAGCACGCGACGCTCCTACAACACCGCCCTGCGCCAGCTGTCCAACCGGCTCGTCGGTATCCTGCACGGCTGCCTCAAGACCAGCACCCTCTACGACGAGGCCACCGCCTGGTCGCACCACGTCCAGAGCGCTACGACTTGACACAGTTATCATGGGATGTCTTTCTGGGCTTCTACCTGCCCTTTTGGGCTATACTTCACTTGTGGGTGCCGCCATGGACCGACGGGCGTATGCGGAGCTGACCACCTCTGGTGTGCTGGCCCGGGAGGCGTTTGCCTACTGGCGGGAGATGATCTGCGCTACGTTCGTTCGTCTCGCCGCGGAGCCGGTGACCGAGGGCCGGTTCAGGGGGCGTATCGAGCACGTCCCGGTCGGCGATCTTGAGCTGTCGGCCGTTGCGGCCGGGAGCCAGCACGTGCGGCGCACTCGCGCGCTGATCGCCGATGAGGATGAGGAGTACCTGCTGGCGAGTGTCCAGCTGCAGGGACGGGGCTGCGTGGAGCAGGATGGGCGGGTCGCGCTGCTGTCGCCCGGCGATATGGCCTTCTATGACAGCACCAGGCCCTACACGCTACATTTCGACGATCCGTTCCAGCAGCTCGTCGTCCAGGTCCTCAAAAGGGAACTCATGCTGCGGGACACCCGGCGGATGACGGCGCACGCGTTGGGGTGCGGGACACCGGGCGGCGTGGTGGCGGGGTTCCTCACATCGCTGTTCGACGCGGCGAAGAAGAGCCCGGACGAGTCGGCGGTACTGCTGCCGCACGCCGTCGGGCTACTCTCGGCGGCTGCATGCTTTGGGAACCGGATGGAGCCCGTCCATGATGCGGCGCAGGCCTTGGCGCGCGAGCGCGTATTGGACTTCCTGCGCCGGAACCTCGCCGACCCGAGCTTGGACGCGGTGAGGGTCGCGGAGGCGTGCCATGTGTCGCGCCGCACTCTGTACCGCATGCTCGGTGATGAGGGGGTCGCCGCGTGGCTGCGGCGGATGCGGATCGAGCATGCCAAGGCGATGCTGCTCCACTACCCTGAACGGCCGGTTGGGGCAGTGGGCCTGGCCTGCGGGTTCGACAGCGAGTCTGGCTTCCACCGCGCGTTCCGAGCCGCCAGCGGGATGACCCCGGGCGAGTACCGACAAGCTCGGCACACCAGGTAAGTGACGGTGACACGGCAGTCCAACCGTGGCGGGGCTTGAGCAGCAACCGACCGGCCAACGGCGTTAGCGAGCGGGGTTGAGCGGCGTTGCCGCCGTTGAGCGTTCCGATGTGGGCGTGGCCCGATGCGGCCAGTGCGTGTTTGGTTGCTGTGGGTGGGTTACCGGTGGGTCGGGCCTACGTTGCGGCGCATGCCGGTGGATTTCCTGACCGATGATGTGGCAGCGGCATATGGTCGTTATGCCGGAGTGCCGTCGCAGGCGGACCTGGAGCGGGTGTTCTTCCTCGATGACGAGGACCGGGCGCTGATCGACCGCCATCGTGGCGAGCACATGAAGCTGGGGTTCGCGCTTCAACTGGTGACGGTCCGGTGGGTGGGTTCGTTCCTGGAGGATCCGCTCGACGTGCCGACGGTGGTGCTGGACTTTGTGGCCGAGCAGTTGGAGGTCGCTGATCCGTCGGCGGTGAAGCGTTACACCGGGCGGGCCAAGACGAAGCTGGATCACCAGTGGGAGATCCGGCGGGTGCACGGGCTGAAGGAGTTCACGGCGGCGGAGGCGGAGTTGCGGGAGTGGGTGGCGGCCCGCTCCTGGACGTCGGGAGACGGCCCGAAGGCGATCTTCACCGACGAGGTGGGATGGCTGCGGGAACGCCGCGTGCCGTGGCTGTGCACAGTTCCCGATCGCCCTCTACACCGGCCACCGCCAGTTCGGGGTGGTCAGGCCATGCCCGCACTCGCTGGGCCGGCCTCCCTAACACAACACGGATCTTCGTGCGCAGCGCCCGCGAAAAGGCACGCATCACTGCGACGGGCCTCGTCAACGCCGACCTGGTCACCCAATTCGACCTGCCTGACCACGAGCAACCTCTTTGCTCTGATCAGAGCGACCCCGGCAAGCGGGTGACTCCTGGACAGGCCCCGAGGTGCAGAGGACTTCGGGAATCTGTGCACACGACTTCGGAAACCGACAAAAGCGGACACGGTCCCGACGACCGATGTCCCGGAAGTCATTCATGTTCTAGAAATGTCGTACAGAGATGAATTCCGGTACGATCCGGGGGTGGGACCGGGAAACGATCATCCTCATGCCGGGTTGGAGCTGGGGTACGTCCGGGTATCCACCGCCGAACAGTCTCTGGAGCGTCAGCGGAACGTGCTGACCGCCGTCGGCATCCCGGACGAGCGGGTCTACATCGACAAGAAGACCGGCGCCACCCTCGACCGCGTCGGCCTGGGTGAACTGCTGGCCCACGCCCGGGCCGGCGACACCATCGTCGTGCACACCCTGGACCAGATCGGCCGAAATCTGCGCGAGGTCCTCAACTTCGTCCACGACATGGCCGCGACAGGCATCGGCGTACGACCCCTGGCCGACCCGCTGCCCATCAACACCGCCGACGAGGGCATGGCGCGCGTCGCCTTCCTGCTGCTGGCACTGTTCGCCGAGATGGAACGCACCTTCACCGCCGAACGCGCCGCCCACGCCCGCACCGTCGCCAAGGCCGCCGGCCGCCAGATCGGCCGACCCATCGCCCACTCCGCCGACAAGATCGAATACGCGCGGCTGCTCATGGCCCAAGGCGACTCCCTCGGCGTGATCGCCACCAAGAGCGAGATCCCCAAGACCTCCCTGCAGCACTACCTGGCCGCTCTGGCCTAGTGGGGCACAAAGCATGGCGTCGTATGCGCGGGCTCCGCACCCCTGGCACGAGCGCTCCTGCCTGGCCGAGCTGCACCTCTCTGGAAACGGTCCCGCCGTCCTGGGGCCGGTCCCCAGTCGAGGGTGGCCATTGAGCGTGAGGCGGAGGGCGGCCAGGCGCGGGCCGTCATGGGCGAAGCTCTCGCATGAGCTCTGCAGCGGCGCGCAGAATGCCTGCGCGGTCATGCGGAGCGGTGTCTTTCAGCGCCATGCTGGTGATGATCACTGCTGTGATTGCGATGATCACGGGCCCGGCCAGGAGCACTGCTGCCTCCCAGATGTTCATTGTGTCCGTCCTTCCGCCCAGCGGTCTCGACCGCCCCGGAGGAGGCAGCCATGAGCACCTTGGCCAAGGCCCCGGGCCGCCGGCCAGGGATACCGGATCGCCGGATTTCCGGCGGCATACCCCCAGGTCAGGCGTCGTTTGGCTGTGGGCCGCCGGATCGCGCCGGATTGGGATCAGCTCCCGAATGGAAGGTGAGGCGTGAGCGAATCAGAAGAGCCCGTCCCGGGACGTACTGCTCTGGCCGCGCAGCTTGGACTGCTTCAGGCCGGTTTGCGCCAGAGAGGAAAGACACAGAAGGCTGCGGTCGAAGAGGCCAACCGACGTCGACGCAGAGCCGCGGGCCGTCCGCAGGACCTGCCCTGGCCGCGCAAGGACGGCGGTGTGGACCTGTCGCTGCAGACGGTCAATGACTGGTTCCCCAAGCGGAAGGGCTCGAAGGAGCCCAGCGTGCCAGCGGACTTTGAGGATCTGTGGTCCCTGGTCGCCGTGATGCTGGAATGGACCAGGCAGCTCACCGACAAACGATCCGAGAGCAGGCTCCGGTACGACTGGAACAGGCTGTATGAGGATGCCCAGCGCGGGACAGGCCTGGGCGAGGAAGTCCGCGCCTACCTCAAAGCCGTCCGCAAGGCCGCCGATCAGCACCCGCATCCAGGGATCCCCGGCCAGACGGCTCCTCCGCTGGCCGAGGTCTACGTGCGCCAGCGCAGCACTCCCGCGGCTCGACACGGGCTTCACGCTGAGGTCGAGCCTGCGGAGGCGGTCTTCCGGAAGGCCGACCGCGTGTGCGTGCTCATCGGCGGCCCGGGATGCGGCAAGTCCACACTGCTACGCACCTGGCTGAGCGAGGCGGCCAGTGAGTGGCTCGATGGCACCGGGAGTGTCGGAAAGACCGGTGCGGCAGTCCCAGTCTGGGTGAGCGCACACTTCCTCGCTAGGGACCAGACACCAGTACCCGATGCGCTCGCCGCCGCCACCCGAAACCTCAGCCGGTACGGGCGGCACCCGGAATTGGACCCAGCCCGCTTCCTCGCGCGGCCGTGCCCCGGGGCGCACTGGCAGCTGCTGGTCGACGGCCTCGACGAACTCCCCAACGCCGCCGAGCGCCGAGCCGTATTGGAGAAGCTGGCCAACGCCGTCGCAGAGGACCCGCCGCTGTACCGGTGCGTGGTGGCAACCCGCCCCCTGGCCGGGAACGAACTCGACGTCCTCGACCGCTTACTCGACCGCCGAGCGCCCCATTACGATCTGCAGCCCTTCACCCCCGGTGATCTGCACACCTACACCCAAAAGTACTTCGGCACTCGGTGGCGGCAGGAGGAGGCCACCCACCGCGCCCAGTACTTCACCGGCGCGCTCCACTCTGCGTCCCTGGCCGAGCTGGCCCGCACCCCGCTGGTGTCCTTCATGCTGTGCCAGCTCTACCTCGCCGAGCCCGAACGCCCACTGCCCAAGGGCCGCACCGCGGTGTACGAAGCGTTCACCGACCTGATGTACGAGAACAACCGCAGCAAGCACGTCGCGGACAGCCACGAGGAAGCGATCAAGAACCTCGTGGAAGGACTTCAGAGCCCGCAGGCGCGTCAAGAAGCCGACGAGGCCGCGCGGCAGGCCCACGAGCAGCTGCCCGAGCTGATCGACTACCTCGCTCACCGATGGCTCACCGGCCACCAAGCCCCAGCCGCCGCGACCCTGGCCTCACACAAGACCCTCCGCCGGCCTGGCAAGGTACGCCCGGAGCTTTGGGACGCTTTCTTGGAGGACCTCCTGCGCCACACCGGCCTGCTGGTCCAGCACCCGGACGGCCTCAGCTTCCCCCACCAGACCCTCCTCGAATACCACGCCGCCCGCCACGCCACCCGGAACAAGCAGGCCCGCCGCCACACCCTCCGCTGCCTGTTCGGCCTCAGCCGCTTCTTGCCCGTCTGGCTGCAACGGCTCCAAGCCAGGCTCTGGCCCGACTGGCTGGACTGGGACTTCCTGCTCAACCTCGGCGAGTTCTTGCCCTGGCTAAAACGGCTCCTAGTCAGTCCGCCGCAACCCGACCGGCCGGACCAAGAACCGTCCTATATCGGCTTCCTTCTCGACCGGCTCACTTCCCGCGACGACAGGATCGGCAAAAAGGCCGAAGCCTGCCTGAAAGCCCCCAAAGGAATCTACTTTCTAAAGAGCCAGGTACGTCTTAGAACTAACCTTCCTGCCGAGTCAACCGCTCTCCAACTCGCCCGGTATTACGCCAGCTACCCCCGCACCGACGACCCCACACGGCGAAGAGAGCTGGCTGAGACGCTGGCCATGGTGGATCAGGGGTGGGGCGTGCGGCTACTCGAATCACGCGCCAACGATCCCACTCTGGACGAATACTCCCGGTATTTGCGGACCAAAAGAAAGATGGAGGTGGAGCGGGCCGCGCGATTGCTCGAAACCCGTGCCAACGAACCCATCTTCACTGACCCCACCCTCAGCTTTGCCGATCGCCTGGCTGCGGCTGAAGCTCTGACCAAGGTTGACCTGGAGCGGGCTGTGCGGCTACTCGAAGCTCTCGCCATCGACTTAAGCTTCGATGTCGGTAATCGCGCGGCTGCGGCCAATGCTCTGGAAAAGGTCGACCCCTTGCAGGGGCGGCAACTGGGCGCCGACGCAATGCTCGAAATGGCGGGCGGCTTCTACTGAGGCCGCCGAGGCCGGCCGAACTCCATAGCGGGAGAGGCGGCGGCGCTCGTTCGCCCTGCAACTGGGCATGCCGGTAAGCAGGTCGGCCTCGACTGCGTCGATCGCCCTCGGCGGGGCCCAAGTTCACCCAGCCGAGGCCAGATCCCATTCGATGGTCAGCGGTTCTGCCCGGACCGCCACATGGGCTAATCGATGCTGTGCACACGGCATCGGAAATCCGTTGCAGCCGACTTTGGAAATCGACAGAATCGGACATGGTCGGACACTGGATTTTCCGGATGCCGTTCGACAAGGTCTGTTTCAAATAGGGCCTACGGGAGCGAGTTCCGGTACGATCCGGGGATGGGAACGGGAAGTGACCCCCTCATGCCGGGTTGGACTTGGGGTACGCCCGAGTATCCACCACCAAGCAGTCCGTGGACCGGCAATTCGAAACACTCGCCGGCGGCATCCCGGATGGGCGGGTGTACATCTACAAGAAGACCGGCGCCATCCTCGACCGCACCGACCTGGGTGAGCTGCTGGCCTACGCCTGGCTTGGCGACACCATCGTCGTGCACACCCTGGACCGGATCGGCCGCAATCCGCGCGAGGTTCTCAACTTCGTCCACGACTTGGCAGAGCAGGGCATCGGTGTGCGGTCGCTGGCCGACCCCCTGCCGAGAAACATCGCCGACGAGGGCCTGGCGCGGATCGCATTCCTGCTGTTGGGGCTGTTCGCCGAGATGGAACGCACCTTCATCGCCGAACGCGCCGCCCGCGCCCGCATCGTCGCCGAGGCATCCGCCCGCCGGATCAGACGGCGCTCGCCCACCCGGCCGACAAGCCCGAATATGCCC
>NZ_VCKZ01000798.1 GCF_005889745.1 Actinomadura geliboluensis | reverse complement strand
GCGGTGAACGGCCGAGGCAGCGCGACGAGTGCATCCGGGGGGATAAGCACCCGCCGCGCCGCCTCAGCCTCCCCCAGGGCCGTCCCACCCAGCGCAGGGACGACCCCATCCGGTGATGGCGGCGGGGTCCATGCCACCATCACCAGGCCCTTTTCATCACCGGACGGCCCGCGCGCTGCCGCTCCTGCTTCAGCGCCTCCCGCAGCGACGCCGAGTCCGACCGGATCACGGTCGGTTCCACGCCGGCGGCCGGGTCGCGCAGGGTGGCGACCCAGTCGCCCAGACGCCCGTCCCAGCGCCGAGCCCGCCAGATCCG
>NZ_VCKZ01000797.1 GCF_005889745.1 Actinomadura geliboluensis | reverse complement strand
TCCTCGGCGTCACTGGTGGACGCGACCGCCCCGACAGCGGTCATGGCGTCACTCTTCACATACCGGCCCTCCTGGATCGCTGGCAACAACACCCCTCTTTGCCAGCCGACCCCAAGAAGGTTCACGCACAAGCGGCGGCGGGCATGGCAGGCCGACACCACCGTCGGCAGAAAGCCTGCCAACCGCCAAAACGAAGACCGCTGATCACCGGCTCTAATGACCGATGGCAGGTGGACCGCCCCGGCGATGTTGGAGGCTCAGATTGTTGGTTCTCAGCCGGTCTAGGTCGCTGTGCCACGTGACCGGTTGAACGCTTCCTCGTACTCGCGCGGGGGAATGTTCCCGCAGTAAGAATG
>NZ_VCKZ01000435.1 GCF_005889745.1 Actinomadura geliboluensis | reverse complement strand
CCCGAGTATTCGCCAGTGAATAGGCGATGTCGCCAATATTCGCTTCGGGATGGCGGTTCAGGTGTTCGGTGAGGCGGGCGGCCTGGTCGCGGACGGCCTGTTCGGTCTTGCCCGACAGCACCCAGGGCACGATCTCCGGCTCGGATGCGTCCTCCGGCTTTTCAGCCTCCTCGGCGGCGGCCTCCAGGATGATGTGGGCGTTCGTCCCGCTGATGCCGAAGGACGAGATTCCGGCGCGGCGAGGGTGGTCGGTCTCCGGCCAGGACGTGTTCTCGGTAAGCAGCTCCACGGCTCCGGAGGACCAATCGACCTGCGGCGACGGTTCGTCCGCGTGCAGGGTCTTGGGCAGGGTGCCTTCCTGCATGGCCATGACCATCTTGATTATCCCGGCGACGCCTGCGGCGGCCTGGGTGTGCCCGATGTTCGACTTGATCGAGCCGAGTCGCAAGGGACGGTCGTCCGGCCGATCCTGCCCGTAGGTGGCCAACAGCGCCTGGGCCTCGATCGGGTCGCCGAGCGTGGTGCCGGTGCCGTGGGTTTCGATGGCGTCCACCTCGGCAGGGGTGAGCCGAGCGTTCGCCAGGGCGGCGCGGATGACGCGCTGCTGTGACGGCCCGTTCGGCGCGGTGAGTCCGTTGCTGGCGCCGTCCTGGTTGATCGCGCTGCCGCGCACCACCGCCAACACACGATGGCCGTTGCGTCGGGCGTCCGACAGCCGCTCCACCAGGAGCATGCCCACGCCCTCGCCCCAGCCGACGCCGTCGGCGCCGGCGGCGAAGGACTTGCAGCGACCGTCAGGTGAGAGGCCGCGCTGCCGGCTGAACTCAAGGAAGGTGGCCGGGGTCGCCATGACGGTGACGCCGCCCGCGAGCGCCATGTCGCACTCGCCGTTCCGCAGCGCCTGCGCGGCCAGGTGCAGGGCGACCAGGGAGGACGAGCAGGCGGTGTCCACGGTCATCGCCGGGCCCTCGAAGCCGAACGTGTAAGCCACTCGCCCGGACGCGACGCTGTACGCGCTGCCCGTCCCGATGTAGCCCTCGAACCCGTCCGGGGCGCGCTGGATCAACCGGGTGCCGTAGTCCCCGTACATGACGCCCGCGAAGACGCCCGTCCGGGAGCCGCGCAGCGTTCCCGGATCGATACCGGCGCGCTCCAGCGTCTCCCAGGTGGCCTCTAGGAGGAGTCGTTGTTGGGGGTCGATGGCGAGTGCTTCGCGGGGGCTGATGCCGAAGAAGGCGGGGTCGAAGTGGTCGGCGTTGTGGAGGAAGCCTCCGTGGCGGGTGTAGGTGGTGCCGGTGTGGTCGGGGTCGGGGTTGTAGAGGTGGTCGGTGTTCCAGCCGCGTTGGGTGGGGAAGTCGGTGATGGCGTCGGTGCCGTCGGCGACCAGTCGCCACAGCTCCTCGGGTGTGGTGACATCGCCGGGGTAGCGGCAGGCCATCCCCACGATGGCGATCGGTTCGTCGGGTGCCGCCGTCCCGACGGTGGTCACGGGCGCGCTTCGGTCCGCGCCGGTCTGGAGGAGTTCGTCGCGCAGGTGGGCGGCGAGTGCGGTGGCGGTGGGGTGGTCGAAGGCGAGGGTGGGGGGCAGGCGGAGCCCGGTGGCGGCGTTGAGGCGGTTGCGCAGCTCGACGGTGGTGAGGGAGTCGAACCCGAAGTCTTTGAAGGCGCGGTCGGGGTCGATGGTGTCGGACGTGGAGTGGCTGAGGACGGCGGCGGTCTGGGTGCGGACCAGGTCGAGCAGCAGCGCGTGCTGCTCGTCGTCCGACAACCCCGCCAGCCGCCGGATCAGTGACGTGGTGGCCGCGCCCGAAACGCGGGTCTTCGCCCGCACCAGCCCGCTGAACAGCGCGGGGAGAGATCCGGCCGCCGCCTGGGCGCGCAGGGCGCCGAGGTCCAGGCGGGCGGGCACCAGGGCCGGACGGTCGGGTAGGGCCAGGGCGGTGTCGAGCAGCGCGAGCCCCTGCTCGGCTGTGAGGGGGACCATTCCGGCACGGTTGATCCTGGCCTTGCCGGCGTCGTCAAGCGTCTCGGTGAGCCCGCCCGCCTGTTCCCACAAGCCCCACGCGAGTGAGGCGGCGGGGAGCCCCGCCTGGTGGCGGTGGTGGGCAAGGGCGTCGAGGTAGGTGTTCGCGGCCGCGTAGTTGGCCTGCCCCGGGTTGCCGGTGACTCCGGCGGCGGAGGAGTACAGCACGAACGCGGACAGGTCGCGGTCTTGGGTGAGTTCGTGCAGGTTCCAGGCGGCGTCCACCTTCGGACGCAGCACCACGTCGAGACGTTCGGGCGTCAGGTTGGGGATGGTGGCGTCATCGATGACGCCGGCGGTGTGGATGACGGCGGTCAGATCCGGGACGTTCTCCAGCAGGCGCGCCAGGGCGGTGCGGTCGGTCAGGTCGCAGGCGGCAATCGTGACGTCCGCGCCGAGGTCGGTGAGTTCGGCGGCGAGTTCGTCGGCGCCGGGTGCGTCCGGGCCTCGGCGGCCGACGAGCAGCAGCTTCCGGACGCCGTGCCGGGTGACGAGGTGGCGGGCGGCGAGGGCACCGAGGGTGCCGGTGCCGCCGGTGACCAGGACCGTGCCGTCCGCGTCCAGCGTGACCGCGTCGTCCGCACCGGGTGCGGTACGGCTCAGGCGCGGGACGAGCAGGTCGCCGCCGCGGATCGCGACGCGCGGTTCCCCGGTGGCAGCGACCGCCGCGATGTCGACGTCGCCGGCCTCGGCGTCGGTGTCGATGAGCAGGAACCGGTCGGGGTTCTCGTTCTGCGCGGCCCCGACGAGTCCCCAGAGCGGCGATCCCGCCAGGTCGCGCACCTCGTCGCCGGTCCCGGTGGACACCGCGCCCCGGGTGACGACCGCGAGGCGCGCGGTGCCGAACCGGTCGTCCGCCAGGAACCGTTGCAGGACGGCCAGGACCCGCTGCGCGGCGGAGTGGGCGTCCGCCACCGGATCGGCGTCGGCGGGCGAGGCGCAGTGCAGCACCAGCACGTCGGGGACGTCGGTGATGTCCTCCAAGTCCCCGTCCAGCGGTGCCCAGTTGACGGGGGCGGTCTCGTCGGGTGCTGCGGCCGACCAGGTGAGCTCGTACATCGGCTCGGACCGCCGGGCCTGCGTCTCGCGGGTCAGCAGCGTCCCGACCGACAGCAGCGCGGCACCAGAGTCGTCCGACAACTCCAGCGAGATCCCATCCTCAGCGGACGCGGACGCAGGGGTGAGCCGCGCCCGCAGCCGAGTGGTCGCGGGCGCGTGCACGGTGATGTCGCGCCAGGCGAACGGCAGCCGCACCGCTCCGCCCGGTTCGATGCCGGACAGCACGCCCGGATGCAGGACGGCGTCGAGCAGCGCCGGGTGCACCGTGAAACCGGCGACGGGCGTGTCCTCGGGGAGCCGAACCTCGACGTAGGAGGTGTCGCCGTCCCGCCACGCGGCCTGGACGTTCTGGAAGAGCGGACCGTACTCGTAGCCGTGCGCGGCGAGCCGTTCGTAGAGGTCTTCGACCGCGACGGGTTCGGCGCCCGGAGGCGGCCATGAACCCGCGCCGGCGGGCGGCGGCTCGGCCGTGCCGTCGCCGGCGAGGGCGCCGGAGGCCAGCGTTGTCCAGGGGCGTTCCGGGTCGTCCGACTCGTCGGGCCGCGAGTGGACGGTGAGCGCGCGCAGCCCGCCTTCGTCCGGTTCCGCCACAGTGACGCGGAGTTGGAGGGCGCCGCGTTCGGGCAGGACGAGCGGCGCGTGCAGGGTGAGTTCGTCGATCCGGGACGCGCCGACCCGCGCGGCGGCGTGCGCGGCGAGGTCAAGGAACGCCGTCCCGGGCAGCAGCACGACGTCGTTGACCGCGTGGTCGGCCAGCCACGGATGCGTCGCGAGCGAGAGCCGCCCGGAGAGCACCGTGCCCGCCCCGTCCGGCAGATCGACGGCCGCGCCGAGGAACGGATGACCGGTCGCGTCCAGGCCCAGGTTTCCGGCGGTGCCCGCACCGCTGCCCCGCGCCACCCAGAAGCGTTCGCGCTGGAACGCGTACGGGGGGAGGTTCACGCGGCGTGCGCCGGTGCCGTCGAACAGCCGCGTCCAGTCGGGCGAGAGGCCGAGCGTGTGGAGCCGCGCCACGGCCGTCAGCACCGCCTCCGGCTCGGGATGGCCGGACCGCAGCGTGGGGATCGCGGGAGGCGCGACGTCCGGGAGGCACTCCTCCGTGAGCGGGCTCAGCACCGCGTCGGGACCGATCTCCAGGTAGACGGTGGCGCCGTCCTCGTGGAGGGTCCGCACGCCGTCGCCGAACCGGACGGCGCGCCGGATGTGCTCGGTCCAGTAGTCGGGCGAGCGGAGCTCGTCCGGCGTCGCGGTGCGGCCGGTGAGCGTGGAGACGAGCGGGATGCGGGGCGGCTCGACCGTCAGCGACGCGGCGACCTCGCGGAACGCCGCGAGGATCGGGTCCATCCGGGGCGAGTGGAACGCGTGGCTGACCCGCAGCCGGCGGGTCTTGCGGCCCTGCTCCGCGAGCTGTTCGGCGACGCGCCGCACGGCGTCCTCGTCGCCCGACACCACGACGGACTCCGGACCGTTGACGGCGGCGATGTCCACCCGATCCCGGACGTCGTCGCCCAGCCCGTCCAGGGCCGCCCGCACCGCCTCCTCCGAAGCGCGGACGGACACCATGGCGCCGCCCTCCGGAAGCTCCTGCATGAGCCGCCCGCGCGCCGCGACCAGCCGGGACGCGTCGGCGAGCGGCAGCACCCCGGCGGCGTGCGCGGCGGCGATCTCCCCGATGGAGTGCCCGGCCAGCCGGTCCGGGCGCAGGCCCCACGACTCCAGCAGCCGGTAGAGCGCGACCTCCAGGGCGAACAACGCGGGCTGGGTGTAGCGGGTCTGGTGGATCAGCTCCGCCTCGGGCGTCCCGTCGGCGGTGAACACCACCGCCGCGAGGGGCTGCTCCAGGTGCGCGTCGAGATGCCCGCAGACCTCGTCGAAGGCCCGCGCGAACACCGGGAACGCCTCGTACAGCTCCCGGCCCATGCCCGGCCGCTGGCTGCCCTGCCCGGTGAACAGGAAGGCGACCCGGTGCTCGCCGGAGACCTCGGCCCCGGCGAGCCCGGAGCCGGGACGTCCCTCCGCCAGTGCCGCCACCGCGGCCAGCAGTTCCTCGCGGCTCCGGCCGACGGCGGCGGCCCGGTGGTCGAAGGCGGTGCGCGAGACGGCCAGGGAGTGGCCGACGTCGGCGGGACGGAGCGCGGGGTCGGCGGCGACGAATTCGTGCAGCCGCCGCGCCTGCGCGCGCAGCGCCTCACCAGACCTGCCGGAGATCGGCCAGATCACCGGCACGGCGGCCTCGTCCGGTGCGTCTTCCGTCTTCGCCGGACGGGCGGGGGCCTGCTCGATGATGACGTGCGCGTTGGTGCCGCTCACGCCGAACGACGAGACCCCGGCGCGGCGCGGATGGCCGTAGTCCGGCCACGGGCGCGCCTCGGTGAGCAGGGAGACCGCCCCCGCGTCCCACTCGACGTACGGGGAGGGCTCCTCGGCGTGCAGCGTCTTCGGCAGCGTCCCGTGCCGCATCGCCAGCACCATCTTCATGACCCCGCCGATTCCGGCGGCGGCCACCGCGTGCCCGATGTTGGACTTGATCGAGCCCAGCCACACGGGCCGCTCCCCGGACCGCTTCCCATACGTGGCGAGAAGCGCCTGCGCCTCGATCGGGTCGCCGAGGGACGTGCCGGTGCCGTGCGCCTCCACCGCGTCCACGTCGTCGGTCCCCAGCCCGGCGTCGGCGAGCGCGGCGCGGATGACGCGCTGCTGCGACGGGCCGTTGGGCGCGGTGAGCCCGTTGCTGGCGCCGTCCTGGTTGATCGCGGTGCCGCGCACCAGCGCCAGGACGGGCAGGCCGTCGCGGCGCGCCACCGATAGCGGCGCGAGGACGAGCGTGCCCGCGCCCTCGCTCCACGCGACGCCGTCGGCGGCCGCGGAGAACGACTTGCTGCGGCCGTCCGGGGCCAGCCCCCGCAGCCGGCTGAACTCCTGGAACATGCCGGGCGAGGACTGGATCGTCGACCCGCCGACCAGGGCGATCGGGCATTCGCCGGAGCGCAGCGAACGCACGGCCAGATGCAGCGCCACCAGGGAGGACGAGCAGGCGGTGTCCACGCTGAACGTCGGCCCCTCCAGGCCGAGCGTGTAGGCGATGCGCCCGGACGCGACGCTCGGCGAGTTCCCGGTCAGCAGGTACCCCTCGACGTCCTCCGGACCGAGGTGGCCAAGCGCGAGGTACTCCTGCGCGGAGATCCCGATGAAGACGCCGGTGCGGCTGCCGCGCAGGCCGTCCGGGGCGATCCCGGCCCGCTCCAGCGCCTCCCAGGACGTCTCCAGCAGCAGCCGCTGCTGCGGTTCGATCGCCAGCGCCTCGCGCGGGCTGATCCCGAAGAAGGCGGCGTCGAACCGGTCCGCGTCGTGCACGAACCCGCCGTGCGTCGTGTACGTCTTGCCCGGCGCGTCCGGGTCCGGGTCGTACAGCGCGTCGACGTCCCAGCCCCGGTTGCCGGGGAACGCCGAGATCGCGTCACGGCCCTCGGCGAGCAGCTCCCAGAGTGCTTCGGGCGAGTCCGCGCCGCCGGGGAACCGGCAGGCCATGCCCACGATCGCGATCGGCTCGTCGGCGGCGGGCGCGGCGCGGAGGCGGCCCGGACGGGCCGTCTCCTCCGGTTCCGGCTCGGGGTCGGCGCCCGTGATCTCGGTGACCAGGTACTCGGCCAGCGCGGCGGGCGTCGGGTAGTCGAACAGCGCCGTCGCGGGCAGCCGCAGCCCCGCGGCGGCCTTGAGCTGGTTGCGCAGCTCGACGGCGGTGAGGGAGTCGAAGCCGAGGTTCTGGAACGCCTCGCCGGGCGCGACCGCGTCCGGCGAGTCATGGCCGAGGGCGCGGGCGGCGTGCGCGCGGACCAGATCCAGCAGGACCCGGGTGCGCTCCGCCTCGTCCTTCCCGGCCAGCTCCCGCCGCAGCCCGGACGCGTCCGCGCCGCCCCCCTGCGCGGCGGCCCGCCGGACGGGCGTCCGCACCAGGTCGCCGTAGATCCGCGCGAGCCGCCCGGCACGCGCCTGCCGCTGAAGCGCGGCGGTGTTGAGCTGCGCGGGGACGAGCGCGGGCTGGTCGGTGGCGAGCGCGGCGTCGAGGAGGGAGAGCCCTTGCCGGGTGGTGAGGGGGGTGAGGGCGGTGCGGTTGGCGTCGATCTGCTGGGTGAGGGCGCTGGCCTGTTGCCAGAGTCCCCAGGCGAGGGCTGTCTCTTATCCACATCTGACGCTGTCCATGAAA
>NZ_VCKZ01000434.1 GCF_005889745.1 Actinomadura geliboluensis | reverse complement strand
AATGCCTGGAGATCGCGCTGCAGGCGCCGAGCGGCAGCAACCGGCGAGCAGGTGGACGTCGGGACCGTTCGTCATGCCGCGGGGCGGTCGGCCGGGTCCTTGGCGAGGCAGGCGGCGGCGACCTCGGCGAGCGGGGCGGGCAGGACGCGCAGGTCGGGCGTCTCGTGCAGGATCCGGTACATGACGGCGGGCAGCGGCCCGCCGGCGAACGGGTCGCGGCCGGTCGCGGCGAACAGCAGGGTGCCCGCCCAGGCGAACAGGTCGGCGGCGGGCCCGGCCCGTCCGGCGAACTGCTCGGGCGCCATGTAGGCGGGGGTCCCGACGACCTGGCTGGTCAGCGTGGCGCCGGCGGCGAACGCGCGGGCGATGCCGAAGTCGATCACGCGCGGGCCGTCCGGGCCCATCAGGACGTTCTGCGGCTTGAGGTCGCGGTGCGCGACGTTCGCGCGGTGGATCGCCGACAGCGCCGTCACCGAGCTGATCGCGAGCCGGTCGAGGTCGGCGCCGGCGCGCGGCCCCTCCGCGAGGACGAGGGCGCGCAGCGACGGGCCCGGCACGTACTCGCTGACGATGTAGGGGCGGTCGCCCGCGGTGTCGGCGGCGAGCATCTGCGCGGTGCAGAACCCGGCGACCCGCTGGAGCAGCGCCAGCTCGCGGACGAACCGCTCCCGCGCGTCCGCGTCGCCGAGCAGCCGGGCGTGCAGCAGCTTCACGGCGACGCGCGGCGGCCCGGCCGCCGGGTCCACGGGGCGGCCGAGGTAGACCGACCCCTGGCCGCCCGCGCCGAGCCGGGCGAGCAGTTCCCAGCCGCCGAGCCGGGTCGGGTCTGCGGCGTCGAGTGGTACCGGGCCCGCCATTTCGCACCCCCGCGAAAACTGGAGCATTCCGCCGCGCACAAATCCGCTCCGCCCGGCATCGAAGAGTATAGGTACGGCGAGCCCGGGGGCGGGAGTAGACGCATGCGCGAGATCCATTCACCATTTGTCCGGCGGCGGGCGGCCGCGGCGGCGGTCGCGGCGCTGGCGCTCGCGGCGGGCGGGCTCGCCGGCTGCGGGGACGCGGGCGCGGCCATCACCCGGCTGACCGTCGGATCGCCCGGCCCCGACCCGTACACGCTGGTCGCCGGCACCGACCAGCTCGGCGTCAAGGAGCCGCCGCGGGCGGGCGGCACGAAGGCCGGCGACACCCCCGGCCTCTACGGCGGGACGCGGCGGGCCTCGACCTGCGACCAGCGGAAGCTGATCGAGTTCCTGCAGGCCAACCCGGACAAGGCGCGGGCGTGGGCGGGCGTTCAGGGCATTCCGGTCAGCGACGTCCCGCGCTACGTGTCGCGGCTGACGCCGGTGCTGCTGCGCACCGACACGCTCGTCACCAACCACGGCTACGACAACGGGAGGGCGACCAGCGGGCCCGCCGTCCTCCAGGCCGGAATGGGCGTTCTCGTCAATGGCCGCGGGGTGCCCGCGGTGAAGTGCAATTGCGGCAATCCGCTCACTCCGCCGGAGAAAAAGATCTCCACCGGGAACGCGTCCTATACTGGCCGCTCCTGGCCGGGATTCGAGCGGCGGAATGTCACCAGGATCGCGCCGCGGGATTCCCGGAAGGGGACGATCACCGCGTTCGTGCTCGTGGACCCGGGCGCGACGATGGGGTTCGAGCGGCCCCGGGCGACCGCCGGCGAGGCGGACGGGCCGCCCGCGGAACTGCCGCCCGCGGAGACCGCGGTCCCGTCGGGCGACACGCCGTCGCCGTCGGACTCGGGGCCGGGCTCCCCCGGAGCCGAGTCGCCCGGCACGGAGTCGCCGGGCCTCGAATCGCCGGGCGCGGAGTCGCCGGGCACCGGCTCGCCCGCGCCCGGGACCTCCCCGGAGTCGGGCGGCGTGACGTCCGGCGACCCGGGTACGGGCACCGGGACGGAGCCCCCGGAAGGGGGCGGGCCGGGCACGCCGGTCTCGCTGCCGCCGGCCACGGAGCCGGCCCCCGGGATCTCCTGAGGGCAATGCGCTACATTTGCTCATATGAGCAGCCAGTCAGATGTCGTGCCCGCCGCCGCGGGAACCGCCGACGCGTGCGCGGTCCGGGTGGTCGATCCCGAGAAGGTCGCGATCGTCACCGCCGCGCTGCCGGGCACGGACACGATCACCGAGCTGGCCCAGGTGTTCGGGCTGCTGTCCGATCCCGGGCGGCTGCGGGTGATCATCGCGCTGCTCGAGGGCGGCGAGATGTGCGTGTGCGACATCGCCGCGTCCTGCGGGCACTCGGAGTCCGCGGTCTCGCACGCGCTGCGGCTGCTGCGCGCCAACCGCGTCGTCCGGGTCCGCCGCGCCGGCCGGATGGCCTACTACCGGCTGGACGACTCGCACGTCCGGATGCTGCTCGACCTCGCCCTCACCCACGTCGGCCACGGGGAGGAAGGCGCATGAGCGGGCACGGCAGGCCGGACGAGGGCACGGGCCACGGCCACGGGCACGGCCACGGGCACGGCCACGGGCACGCGATCTCGGCGGGGGCCGACCGGCGGCTGCTCGGCGGCGCGCTGGCGCTGATCCTCGTCTTCATGGCGGCCGAGACGGCCATCGGCGTGATCTCCGGCTCGCTGGCGCTGATCTCCGACGCCGCGCACATGATGACCGACGCGTTCGCGATCGCGCTGGCGCTGGTCGCGATGCGCATCGCCGCGCGCCCGCCGAAGGGCGGCTACACCTTCGGCCTGCGCCGCGCCGAGATCCTGTCCGCGCAGCTCAACGGGCTGACACTGATGCTGCTCGCGGCCTACTTCGTCTACGAGGGCGTCCGGCGGCTGGTCGAGCCGCCCGCCGTCGAGGGCCAGTTCGTGTTCTGGACGGCCCTCGCCGGCATCGCCGTCAACGTCGCCGCGACCTTCCTGATCAGCCGGGCCGACCGGAGCAGCCTGAACGTCGAGGGCGCGTTCCAGCACATCCTCAACGACCTGTTCGCGTTCATCGCCACGGCGATCGCCGGCCTGCTGGTGTGGACGGCGGGCCTGACCCGCGCCGACGCGGTCGCCTCGCTGGTGGTCGCGGCGCTGATGATCAAGGCCGGGTACGGGCTGCTGCGGGACGCCGGCCGGGTGCTCATGGAGGCCGCGCCGGCGGGCCTCGACCCGTCCGAGCTCGGCGCCCGGCTGGCCCGCCGCCCGTGCGTGGAGGAGGTCCACGACCTGCACGTGTGGGAGGTCAGCTCCGGCTACCCGGCGCTGTCGGCGCACGTGCTCGTCGACACGCAGGGCGACTGCCACGCCGTCCGCCGCGACCTCCAGGAGCTGCTGCGCGACGCGTACGGGATCACGCACACCACGCTGGAGGTCGACCACGTCGCCGAGCGGGCGGGCGGCGCGCACGTGCACTGCGAGGACGCGCACGGCCCCCGCCATGTGGCGGAGGCCGGCGGGCCCCACGATCACGCGGGCAGCGCGCCCTGTGATCACTGACCCCCGATCACGGGCGGCCCGGTGATCACTGGCGGCAGGGCGTGCCGTTCAGGGTGAAGGACGCGGGCGGCGGGTTCGTCCCGCCGCTCGACCCGTTGAAGCCGATCACGACGGAGCGGCCCGGCTGGACGGTGCCGTTCCAGGACAGGTTGCGGGCGGTGACGTCCGCGCCGTCCTGCGCCCAGGCCGCGCTCCAGCCCTGCGTGACGCGCTGGCCGGCGGCGAACGCGAACCCGAGCGTCCACCCGGAGACGGGCGAGGTGCCGGTGTTGGCGACGGTGACCTCGGCGGTGAACCCGCTCCCCCACTGGCTCAGCACCTTGTAGCCGACCTTGCACGCCGACGCGGGCGGCCCGTCGTCCGCCGGGATCTCGACCAGCGTGATCGAGGACGCGGGGAACGTCGAGGTGAACCCGTCCGGGCCGACGGTCACGTCCGGCTCGTGCACGATCGACGCCAGGTCGTCCGCGCCGTAGCGGTAGACGTGCCCGGCCGCCGTGCCCGACCGCCCGGCGATCGAGACGGTGCTCGTCAGGTCGTCGGTCAGCGACTTGTTGACGATCATCAGGGTGAGCGCCTTGTCGGACGAGCGCTCCGCCGCGTACACGGCCAGCCTGCCCTGGTCGGCGCTCGCCGCCCTGACGGACGTGTCGCCGAAGGACGCCCCGGCGCCGTCGTAGTTCCGGTACATGCGGAAGGCGTAGGCGCCCGGGTCGGACGCGCCCGGCGGCGCCCACAGCGTGGCGAGGTCCAGGCCCTCCCGCCCGAAGATCCCGAGGACGTCGGCCTGCGCGACCGCGCCGTTGATGTGGCCGAGGGCGCCCCAGTTGTACTCGGTGATCGCGAGCTTGGTGCCGGGGTAGTTCTCGTCCACCAGGCGGCGCATGCGCGGGATGTACTCGATCGGCTGGCCGATCCAGCTCTCGTCGGTGTACGCGGGGTCCCAGAGCTGGCGGGTGGAGCGCAGCCGGAGCTCCTGCGTCGCCGCGTCGCCGGCGTCGCCGAGCGCGACCCCGCTCTGCTGCGGGTAGAGGTGCTCGTCGAAGTAGTCGAGGATGCGGGTGCCGTGCTCCTGCTCGTACGCCTTCATCTGCCGGAGGTACCAGACGGCGAAGGGGACGCCGCCGTGCGCGGCCCGGTCCGGCGGGTTCGACCAGCAGTCGCCGCCCTCGCGGTCGCACGTCTGCTTGTCGAGGCCGGACATCGTCAGCGACTGGAAGCCCCAGCCGACCGGTCCTAGCGTCTTGGCGCCCGGATCGGCGGCCTTCACGGCGCCCGCGATCGCGTACGTCTGGTCGCGCATCTCGTCGTAGCCCGCGCCCTTCGGGTGGACGTCCCGGTGGGTCACGTGCCAGAGGGCCCGGCTCGTTGTCGAGGTTGTAGAACCGGACGCCGCCGTCCTTCGCCTGCCCGTACTTGCCGGTCAGGTGCGCCAGCCAGTCGGTGATGTACCGCGGCCCGGCGGGGACGCTGGTGTCCGTCGGGTCGTTGCCGGTGACGTCGGTGCCGTCGGGTTTGACGCCGTTGCCGCAGTCGGGGCGCCACTGGGCGTCGGCGCCCTGCTGCGGCCCGTACTTCTCGACGCTGAAGCCGCAGGTGTAGTCGCGGCCCTTCGGCGTCCAGCCGATCAGCGGGACGGTCAGGATCGTGCCGGTGCCGGTCCGGCGGTCCTGCTCGGTGAACTGGTCGGTCTCGGAGCCGTCCGGCAGCGCCGCCGGGTCGGGCGCCGGGCCGGGGACGTTCTCGAAGTACCAGTCCGAGCCCCGGTTCGTCTCGTCGTAGAGGTAGTTGTAGCGGGTGGTGGCGTTGCCGCCCCACCGCCGCACGGGGAGCCGCAGCTCCTTGGCGAGCGCCTCGTCGGCGAAGTTCATCCCGTAGACGTCCGGGCTGATCGCGTGGCGGGACGCCGCCGGGTCGACGGTCAGCGCCGGCCCGTCCGCCGCCCGCGCCGCGGGGGCCGCCCACGGCAGCAGCGCGGCGGCGAGGGCGCCCGCGAGCAGGGTCCTGCTCCTGGCGGCCATGGTCAGGACTCGCAGGGCTGGTCGTTGAGCTCGAACGCGGCGGGCGCGCCGGCCGACGACCCCGTCGCCTGGAACCCGGCCGTGACGGACGCGCCGGCCGCGAGCGCGCCGTTCCAGTCCAGGCTCTTCGCGGTGACGCCGGACCCGGACTGGGTCCAGGTCGCGCTCCAGCCCTGGCTGATCTTCTGGTCGCCGGGGAAGGCGAAGCCGAGCGTCCAGCCGTTCAGCGCGGCCGAGCCGGTGTTGGTGATGGTGACCTGGGCGGTGAAGCCGCCCTGCCAGCTGTTCTGCACCTGGTAGGCGACCTCGCAGGAGACGCCCGGCGGGTCCCCGGGGCCGGGGTCGCCGCCGCCCGAGTCGAAGGCGCCGAGCAGGTACGGGTCGAGGTAGGACTGCTTGGCGGTGTTGACGGTCGTCCAGTCCCCGTTGAGGATGCCGCCGGTGTCGCCCGAGTTGGGGTTCCACGACCAGAAGGTGAAGGACATCCCGCTCGCGCCCGTGCCGAGGTAGGCCATGAGCGTGCGCAGCCAGGTCTGGTCGCGCGGGTCGGTGAGCGTCGTCCCGAACTCGCCGAGCAGGACGGGCGCCACGTTGTTCTTGTAGAGGTGGCCCCAGTTCTTGTCCCAGATCGCCGCCATGTTGGACGGGAAGGCGGGGTCGTCGAACCACGGCTGCGGGTAGACGGACGTGGCGTAGTCGTGCGCGGAGTAGACGAGCCGGTTCGGGACGTTCAGCCGCACCGGGTACTGCGCGGCGCCCTGCAGGTTGCCGCCCCACCAGTAGTTGTCGCCGTTGTAGCCGTCCACGCCCTCGACGATGATCAGCCAGTTGGAGTTGACGGCGAGGATCGCGTTCCCGGCCCGCTCGGCGGCGAGCCGCCAGTCCTTGCTCTGGTCACCGCAGCCCCAGCACGCCGGGGCGTGCGGCTCGTTGTGGAGATCGGCGCCGATGACCGTGGTGTTGCCCGCGTAGTGCCGGGCGAGCATCTCCCAGTCGGAGATCCACCGCGACTCGGGGTAGGCGTCGGTGTACCAGAGCGCGGACTGGCCGCCGGCGTCGGGGCGGTGCCGGTCGAGGACGACCTTGAGCCCGATCCGCCCGGCGTAGTCGATGATCTTGTCGAGGATCTGCAGCCCGGTCAGGCCCTGCAGGTCGGGGTTCTTGGAGTAGTCGATGCTGTTCGGCGCGCTGCCGGAGTCGAACAGCTGGTTGGTGTAGGGCAGCCGCAGCGTGTTGTACTTCAGGCTCTTGATCTGGTCGAGCATGTCCTTGTAGCCGCGCGTCCAGAGCCCGTGCGGGGAGAAGTTCGACGTCTCGGCGCCGAACCAGTTGATGCCCGTCATCCGCACCTGCTGCCCGTTGGAGTCGAGCAGCTGCCGGCCGCTGGTGTGCCAGTAGCCGGTGCCCGCCGCGCGGGCCGTGCCCGGTGCGGGGACGAACACCAGTGCCAGCAGCGCGGCCATGGCGATCAGGAGTGCGCGCTTGGCCGTGGAGGACCCGGTCATGAATCGTTCTCCTCTTCCCTGTCCGTCAGCGGGCCGTGCAGGTGATGGCCGGGGCGCCGGGGGCGGACCCCGTGCCCTGGAAGCCGAAGCTGGTCGAGCCGTGCGCGGGCACGGCGCCGTTGTAGCCCGCGTTGACGGCGTGGACGGACGACCCGCTCTGCGTCACGGTGGCGTTCCAGCCGTTGACGACGCGCTGGTCACCGGAGAACGCCCAGTCCGCCGACCATCCCGACAGCGGCGCGTCGCCGTCGTTGGTCACGGTCACCGTGGCGGTGAACCCGCTGTTCCAGGCGTTGTCGGTGCGCAGGGTGGCCGAGCATCCGTCCGAGGACGGCGGGGGCGTGGTGGGC
>NZ_VCKZ01000433.1 GCF_005889745.1 Actinomadura geliboluensis | reverse complement strand
GTTCGCTGTACACCACCTCGCCGTCCGCCGCGAAGACCACGATGCCCTCGGAGCGGCGCATCGCCAGCTCCTCCTCGATGGTCCGCGCGATCGCGCGGACGGTGGCCTTGGGGGTGTTCTGGTCCTCCAGTTCCGCGCGCAGCGCCCGCCACCGCAGCTCCGCGGCCTTGGCCGCGTCCTCGGTCGTCCGGGTCAGGTCGGCGTACACCGACGCGTACGGGCCCGGACGTTCATACAGCGTCTTGAGGAATGCCAGATCCATGGGACGGCCGTACCCGTTGCAGCTGGGACAAACGTAAAGACGGGGTGGTTCGTGTGGTTTTGTTGGGGGTTTCCTGGTCAGCCCTCGGCCGACTGCTGGAGCCGCGCGTAGGCGAGCTGGAGCCAGTCCGAGCCGGCGACCGCCGTCATCGTGACCCCGGCGAGGCGGGTGGCCTCCGGGGCGAACACCAGGCCCGCCGCGTACGCCGTCGCGACCCACTGGGCCGTGCAGAACGGGCAGGTGATCAGCTCCCCGACGGCATGCCGGACGCCCTTGCCGCGCACCTCCTCCGCCACCTCCGACGGGCCCGCCGTCCCCGAGTACCGGGTGAACGGGGCGCGCAGCGGGCTGGTCACCGGGTCCTTGGCGATCAGCCGCGCCACCTTGTGCGTCGTGACCGTCATCAGTGCCAGGTCGGCGGCGCCGATGACCGGCGGACGGTCGCGCAGCCTGCGGCCGAGCAGCGCCATCGCCGCCGTCGTCAGCGCGTAGACGCCGAGCGTGCCGAGGTAGGAGCCGAGCGGGCGGTCCGCTCCGGCGGTGTACTCCTCCTTCTGTTTGCGCGCGGTGTCGACGACCGCGTTCATCGCTTCTCCTTCCGGGGGTCGACGATCAGGCAGAACTCGTTGCCCTGCGGATCGGCGAGCACCGTGGTCGGCCAGCCGTCGTCCACGAAGGGGCCGCGGACGACGGTGGCGCCGAGCCCGGTGACGCGGGCGAGTTCCGCGTCCATGTCACTGACGCGGAGGTCCGGGTGCATGCGGTTCTTGCCGGACTTCGGTTCGGGGACGCGCTGCAGCAGGATCATCGGGCCGCGCCCGGACGGGTCCGTCAGATGGACGTACGGGGGGTCGTAATCGCCGCGTTCGTAGCCGAGGGCGGCGGCCCAGAAGTCGGCGAGCGCGTCGGGGTCGCGGCAGTCCAGGACGAAGACGAGTTCCATCTAATGGTCGCGCAGCGCCTTGACCAGCTCGGACTTGGTCATCGAAGAGCGGCCCTCGATGCCGATCTCGCGTGCGCGGTCGAGCAGTTCGTCCTTCGTCCAGTCGTCGTAGGAGGGGTTCTTGCCGCCCTTGCGGCTCACGTTCTTCTTGCCGCGGTTCGCCGAGGCGTTCGCGATGCGCGCGGCCTTCTCCTTGCTCTCGCCCTGGTCGCGCAGCTTCTGGTACGTCTTCTCGTCCTTGATCTGTGCTCTAGGCATAGCGGAACAACTACCCGGCACACGAAGTCCACACATCGGCGAGAATGGCACCCGGAAAGGGGACTCGTGCGCATCGGCATCCTGGGCCCGCTCGACCTGCGGGACGAGGCCGCCCGGCCCGTCGAGGTCGGCGGCCGGCGGCTGCGCGCCCTCCTCGTCCGGCTGGCCGCCGAGGGCGGCCGGCCCGTGTCCGCCGAGCGGCTGCTGGACGACCTGTGGGACGGCGCCCCGCCCGGCGGCAACGCCCTGCAGGCGCTCGTCTCCCGGCTGCGCGGCGTCGCCGGACGGGACGTCGTCGAGCACGGCCCGGCCGGCTACCGGCTCGGCATCGACCCGGCGGAGGTCGACGCGGTCGCGTTCGAGCGCGGCGCCGCGGCGGCCCGCGCCGAGGACGACCCGGCGCGGCGGGCCGCCGGGCTGCGGGCCGCGCTCGCGCTGTGGCGGGGGCCCGCCCTCGCCGACGTCGCCGACGCCGACTTCGCCCGCCCGTTCGCCGCGCGGCTGGAGGAGCTGCGGGTCGCCGCCGTCGAGGACCGCGTCGAGGCGGAGCTCGCCGCCGGGCTGCCCGTCCCGCCGGTCGCCGAGCTGGAGCCGCTCGCCGCCGCCAACCCGCTCCGCGAGCGGCTGCGCGGCCAGCTGATGCGCGCGCTGTGCGCGGCGGGGCGGCAGGCCGAGGCGCTGGAGGTGTACGAGGAGACGCGGCGCGCGCTCGCCGACCGGCTCGGCGTCGACCCGTCCCCGGAACTGGCCGCCGTCCACCTGTCGATCCTGCGGCGGGAGGCCCCGGCGCCCGCGCCCGCCGCCGTCCCGGACGTTCCCGCACCCGCGCCGCGCACCAACCTGCCCGCGCAGCTCACCAGCTTCGTCGGACGGGAGGAGGAGTCGCGGCGCGTCGGCAAGCTGCTCCGCGAGACCCGGCTCGTCACGCTCACCGGCCCCGGCGGAGCGGGCAAGACGCGGCTCGCCGGTGAGAGCGCCGCCGCGCTCGTCGACGAGATGCCGGACGGCGCCTGGTTCGTCCCGCTCGCCCCGGTCAGCGAACCCGGCGACGCCGTGCAGGCCGTGCTGTCGGCGCTCGGCGTCCCCGAGACCGTCCGGCCCGGCGAGACGCGCATGGCGGTGCGGCCCGTCGAACGGCTCACCGACTTCCTCGCCGCGAAGCGCATGCTCATCGTGCTCGACAACTGCGAGCACCTCATCGACGCGGTCGCGCGGCTCGTCGACCACGTCCTCGCGCAGGCGCAGGGCGTCCGGATCCTCGCGACGAGCCGCGAACCCCTCGGCATCACCGGCGAGTCGCTGTGCCCCGTCCCGTCCCTGCCGCTGCCGGACGAGGACGCCGCCGACCCGGCCGCCGCGCTCGGCTACGCCTCGGTCCGGCTGTTCGCCGACCGGGCCGCGGCCGTCCGCCCCGGCTTCGCCGTGGACGCCGGCACCGTCGCCGACGTCGTCGCGATCTGCCGGGCGCTCGACGGCATCCCGCTCGCGATCGAGCTGGCCGCCGCCCGGCTGCGCTCCCTCACACCCGGCCAGGTCGCGGCCCGGCTCGGCGACCGGTTCCGGCTGCTGGCGGGCGGCAGCCGCGCCGCGCTGCCCCGGCACCGCACGCTGCGCGCCGTCGTCGACTGGAGCTGGGACCTGCTGGACGACGCCGAACGCACCGTCCTGCGCCGGCTCTCGGTCTTCGCCGGCGGCGCCACCCCCGAGGGCGCCGTGCACGTGTGCGGGCTGGACGCCCCCGACGCCCCCGACCCGCACGACGTCATCGACGTCATCGCCGCCCTGGTCGACAAGTCGCTGGTGATGGCGGACGGCGACGCCGAGGTCCGCTACCGGCTGCTGGAGACCGTCCGCGTGTACGCGGGGGAGCGGCTGCAGCAGTCCGGTGAGGCCCGGCGCGTCCGGGACGCGCACGCCGGCTACCTCGTCGGGTTCGCCGAGCGCGCCGAACCGGAGCTGCGCCGCCACGACCAGCTGCGCTGGGCCGAGCGGATCTCCGCCGAACGCGGCAACATCGCGGCGGCGTTCCGCCACGTGACCGAGACCGGCGACGTCGAGACCGGGCTGCGGCTCCTCGCGGCCCTGGTGTTCTTCTTCATCCTGCGGGACATGGAGACGGAGGCGTCCGGCTGGGCCGTCGCCGTGCACGCCATGGCCGGCGACACCCCGCCCCCCGGTCTGGAGGAGGAGCACGCGCTCTGCGTCATCTCGTCCCGCCTCATCACCGAGATGCAGAAGGACCAGGGTCCGACGCGGGAGTCGCTGAACGCCGCCCTGGCGGACATCGCCTCCGTCATCCCCGACAGGCCGAGGCATCCCGTGCTGGCCCTCGCGCAGTGCGCGTCCAGCATCTTCACCGGCGACATGGAGGCGATGCGCCGGCGGCTGCACGACATCGACGACCATCCCGACCCGTGGCTCCGCGCCATCGTCCGCGTCTGCCTGGGGCACATGGCGATCCACACCGGGGACATCGACGAGGCGGCCGCGGAGACCGCCGACGGCTACGCGCGGTTCCGGGAGATGGGCGACCGGTTCGGGATGATCGTCGCGCTGAGCGGGATGATGCAGGTCGCGCTGGCCCGGGACGAGGCGGCGGAGGCCATCCGGCTCGGCGAGGAGGCGCACGGCTACGCCACCGCCCAGGTCAGCCCGGAACAGGGCGCGGGGATCCTCATCCAGCTCGCCCGTGCGCGCGCCCGGCAGGGCGACGTCGAGGGCGCGCGCGCGGACCTCGACCGGGCGATGGCGGAGACCGAGCGGGTCGGTGAGTTCGCCGAAGCGGCCGGCGCGTCCCTGCAACTGTGCGAACTGTCCCTCCAGGAGGGCGACCGGGACGCCGGGCGCGCCTACGCCGAGCGCGCGCACGAGTGGGTCAAGGCGCGCGGCCACCGGCCCGACTTCGTGCAGACCGCCCGCCGCACCCACAGCCGCCTCGGCTGCCTCGCCGAGGAGGACGGCGACCTCGACGAGGCGCGGCGCCGGCACACCGAGGCGTTCCGCGACCTGCACGACGACGTCCTCATGGGCAACCCGACCGTGGCGTCCCTCATCGAGGGGCTGGCCGCCTACGCCGCCGCGCGCGGTGCGTTCGTCCGTGCCGCCGAACTGCTCGGCACCGCGCACACCCTGAACGGCTACAGCGACGACACCTCCTACGAGGTCCGCCGGACGCTGCCCGCGGTGACCCGCGCCCTCGGCGACGACGCCTTCGCCGCCGCCTACGAACGCGGTCGCCTGGTCACCCGCCAGGGCGTCTTCGAGCAGAGCGCCGACCTCGTCGCGTCCATCTGACGGATGCGGCGGGACGGGCTCGTGCACGGGTGCCGCACCGAGTGGGGACGGCTGCGCGCGCCATCCCGGACTGTGCGTCCGGGATGGCGCGCGCGGCGGTGGGACGGGCCGGGCCGCCGTCAGGCCCGCCGCGAATACATGCGCATGGCGAGCGGGAACGTGACCAGGGTGATCCCCGCCGCCCACGCGAGCGTGTACCAGGCGTGGTTCCCGATCGGGCCGCCGACGGTCAGCGCACGCACCGCCGCGGCCAGATGGGTGACCGGGTTGATGTCCGTCCACGCCTGCAGCCACCCCGGCATCGTGGCCGTGTTCGGGACGAGGATGTTGCTGCCGAACGTCAGCGGCATCACCCAGAGGAAGGACAGGCCCTGGACCGTGTCCGGCGACGGCGCGATCAGGCCCACCAGCACCGAGAACCAGCACACGGCCAGGTAGAACACGTACGCCAGCGCGAACGCCGCCACCACCGACAGCGGGTCGGTGTGGAACCGGAAGCCGAGGATCGACCCGAAGCCCACCAGCATCGTCATCACGGTGACGAACCGCGCCGTGTCCCCGAGGACCGTCCCGATGAGCGGCGCCGACCGGGCGATCGGCAGGCTGCGGAACCGGTCGAACACGCCCTTGTGGATGTCCTCGTTCAGCGCCGTCCCGACGCCCATCGTCGCGAACATCGTCATCATCGCGACGAGGCCCGGCAGCAGCTCCTGCAGGTAGGCGTGCGTTCCGCCCGCCACCGCGCCGCCGAACACGTAGAGGAACAGCACCAGGAACACGATCGGCATGAGCGTCGTGTCCAGCAGCTTCTCCGGGGAGTGCCGCAGCTGGGCGAGGTTGCGCCACGCCAGGGTCAGGCCGTGCCGCAGCGTCCGCCGCGGGCTGACGCGCCCGGGCGGCTCGGCCGGCGCCTGCGGACGGGAGTCGACGGTCATCGTGGTCATGCCACGCTCCTTTCGAGTTCGAGGCCGGCCTCGTCGGCGAGGTGGCCGGTGAGTGTGAGGAACACCTCGTCGAGACTCGGCATCCGCAGCGCCAGCTCGGCCGCCGTGATGGACGCCTCGTCCAGCCGCCGCACCAGCGCGGACATCAGCCCGGGGTCGTTCACCGGCGCCGTGACGAGCCCCGTCGCCTCCTGCACCTCGGGGCGCTCGCCGGTCAGCTCGGCCACGATCGCGGCGAGCTGGGCGGCGCGGTACGGCTCGGCGGCTCGCACCGCGAGCGTCTGCCGCCCGACCCGCCCCTTCAGCTCGTCGGACGTCCCCTCGGCGATGACCCGGCCGTGGTCGAACACCGCGATCCGGTCGGCGAGGGCGTCGGCCTCCTCCAGGTACTGCGTCGTCAGCAGCACGGTCGCGCCGTCGGCCACCACGGTGCGGACCGTCTCCCACACCTCGTTGCGGGCCCGCGGATCCAGCCCGGTCGTCGGCTCGTCCAGGTAGATGACCTCGGGATGGTTGATCAGGCTCGCCGCCAGGTCGAGCCGCCGGCGCATGCCTCCCGAGTAGGTCTTCACGGCGCGCGACGCGGCGTCCGTCAGCCGGAACCGGTCGAGCAGCTGCCGGGCCCGCGCCTTCGCCTCCCGCCGGCCGAAGTCCAGCAGCCGCGCGATCATCACCAGGTTCTCGGTGCCGGTCAGCTCCTCGTCCACGGACGCGTACTGCCCGGTCAACCCGATCTTCGCCCGGACGCGCGCCGCGTCCCCGGCCACGTCGTAGCCGCACACCTCGGCCCGTCCGGCATCCGGCTTCAGCAGCGTCGCCAGCACGCGGACGGCGGTGGTCTTGCCCGCGCCGTTGGGCCCGAGCACCCCGAGCACCGTGCCGCGGCGCGCCGCGATGTCCACACCGTCCAGCGCCTTCGTATCGCCGAACGTCTTGCGCAGCCCCTCTGCGCGGATCACTTCGTCCATCGGTCCCGCCTTTCGCCATGCGTCATCTGTGACGGTCACCACGGTGGGGGAGGGCGCTGACAGGGCGCGGACATCGGCGCCCGCCCGCTGACGCGCCGCTGACACGGGACTGATGTCGCCGCCGTGAACCCCAAGTGACCTGCAGGTTTCTTGCGCCTGCGGGAGGTGTCGACCAGCGAGCCCTCGCCCCCGGGCGTCGGAACGGCCACGGTCGAGGGGCCGCAAAGCCCTTGTGGGCGGAGCGTTCAGCGGGTCGTGTCGATTTGACGGGCTGTCCGAGGCTGCCTAATGTCTGTCGTGCCCCAAGGGGATGCGGGACGCCGAGAGGCGGACGGCCCCGGGGGAAGCCGAAAGAGGAAAACGGTTCGCGGCTTGCTTCGAACCGAGGTACTCTCGAATGGCAAGCCCGGACGGGATGCAGGACGCCGCGAGGTGGCCGGCCCGCAGGGGCGACTCCTACGGATCGACCATCGCCAGGCTCACGGCCTGGGGGTGACTCGTCGCCGCGGGGGGACTGGGACGCCTCCGACCGTCAAAAAGATCTTCGCGGATCTACTTGACAGCGGGAGCGGAACAGGTAAGTTAGAAGGGTTGCCCCGGAGCCGGGGTCCGCGAGAGCGGGGTTCGGCGCGGTGGGTGTCCGTTTCTTGAGAACTCAACAGCGTGTTAAAAGCCAATGCCTTTATCGGC
>NZ_VCKZ01000051.1 GCF_005889745.1 Actinomadura geliboluensis | reverse complement strand
GGGCTGTGCTGGGGGCTCGTGGCGGCGGGGCGGTCCGGCCCGCCCGTACGTTCATTGGCCGGTGAGCTGTCTGATCCTGGTCCGGTGTACGTGCTCGCCCCGCAGATGCGCGACGTGGTGGGGTGCCGAAGAATCGCTCCGCGCGGGCGCAGGCGGGGTCGGTCGGTCAGCCAGGTACTTGTTAATCTATCGGCGGCGATCAAGGGCGTTTGAGTTCGACCGATGGGGCCGTGTGCCCCGGCCACAGCTGCACCCTGTGTTCTTCTTCGGCGTTGCCGGAGCTGCGCACGCTCAGCCGTACCCGGTACACCACGTTCGGCCATACCTGGGTGGACAGCTCTGGTAGCACGGTTCCTTCCTGGTCGGGGACGGCGAGGATCAGTTCTGCGTAGGGGTGGCTGATCCACTGCTGGCTGACCTCTGCGACGTATGCCCACGCTGTGAGGTCCATCTCTGGGGCGGCGGCCAGGATTTGCATCGTCACGTCCACGGCGGGGGTGCCGGCGGCGATGGACAGGCCCCGGCCAGGCACGGCGGCGCGGATCGGTAGCCCGGTGGTGGCGTCGGGACGCCCGTAGGCCAAGCCGGTGCGCCAGCCTCCGGGGGGGGGCGGCTGGAACAGTGTGTAGTAACCGGCTTCACCGGGCTCCAAGTGCTGCTACACGGTGGGGGGCTGCTGCCCAGAATATGCAGGCAAGTCGTGACCGACTTGGGTGAGCACAGTGTCACGGGCTTGCATGCGTTCGGTTGCCTCGTCCACTTCCTGCGTCTGCAGCCTGGTCAGGGCATCCTTATCGAGCTCGGCGACGACCACGTCCCACTGCCGGGTAGTGAGTTCCACCTGTACCTCTTGGTCGGCGGCGTCATGCCAGCCGAGGACACTCTTGATGGCCAGGCAGTCCTCAGCAATCCCGCGCGGGTCACCCCACTGCGGTTCGGTGGTGCTGCCCGAGTCCAGGGCCAGGGAGATCGTGTTGGCCTGCGCCGGAGAGAGGATGACGGCGAGCGTGTCGCCGTGAGCGGAGGACATGCAGTTCACACTCCTCTTGCTGGGCAGCAGGAAGCAGCGGCCCGGGTACCGCGCGTAGACGACACCCTGACCGCGGCCATGCGGTGCACTCAGATCAGTACTGGGAGCACTGTTTCGTCGTCGGGATCTGGCTATCGGCCGGGGCGTTGGTGACCCACACCCAGTACGGGTCGCCCTGGATGTAGGTACCGCCCTCGTTGAGTGCCGGCAGGATCCGGTTCTCGCGGAACAGCCTGTTGTTCAGAGCATTGCCGTGCGCGGTGTTCTCGGCAAGGGGAGGAACACGCACGAGAACCGCGGGTTCTGGGTTCCGCCCCCTTCGCTGGAGGCGTACGGGTACTCGTCGCATGACAGCCCGAGCGATGACGCTTTCTGCTGGCACGCGGTGGGTGCAGATCGTGGCGCGGTTCTGGTCGTGGGTGATGGGGTCGGAGCGGTGCAGGGGGTGGCCGTACTGAATGTCTCCGTAGGACGACTGCGAGGATCCGGGACGTATTACCTCAGACCGGGCCTGACCCGTGCGACGATTGGCCGTGCGTGCCGTGTTTGTGATTCGTCGGCCTTGCCTGGGCGGTGCTCGCGGCTTCGCCGACGCCGTGCCCTGCCCACGCGATGTCGTCCACCGCCAACCATTGCTCGCCGGCCACGGTCGCCGGAGTGGTTCCGGTGAACTCTAGAACGTCTCGATGCAGGTGAGATTGGTCGACGTAGCCGCTGTCGGCCGCGACCCGCGCCGTGCTTTCGCCCGCGGCAAGGCGGTGGACGGCATGGTCGAAACGGACCAGCTTAGCGGCACCTTTGGGAGGAAGGCCTATCTGCGACCGGAACCGAGACCACATGCGCTTGCGGCTCCACCCGACCTCGGCCGTCAACTCCTCCACCCGGACCCGGCCGTGGCTGACGACGATCCGGTCCCAAGCCCAGGCCACCTGGGGGTCCACCGGCGGTCCCGTTTCGCCCCGGCGGGCGAGCAGCGCTTCGGCCAGCTCGAAACGCTCCAGCCACGACGTGGCATCGCCCAGTCGCTGCCGGATCCGTGCTGCGTCCCGCCCCCACAGGTCCTCGAGGGGGACCACGACGTGGGCCAACTCCGCGGGGGACGCGCCCAGCACGGCGCGTGCCACCACCGGGGACAAGCGCACCTGCACGCACTCGATGTTCTCGCCTCGCACGCGAACAGCGCCGTGCATGAACCCGGCGACAAGGTTTCCCCGCTGCTGCCGGCCGGTAGCGTGATCCACGACGAGCGGGCCGTCACCGAACTCCAGAACCAGCGTGACGGCGGGGGGGCGGAACCACCCGTACCTCGACCGGACCCGGACAGCGGTCGCGGAACCCTGCCATGCTGACGCCGGCGACCCGGCCAGGCCTGGGCAGCCTCAAGACCTCTCACCCGGCCACAGTCCCAGCCTCGCGCACTGCGGATCGCATCGTCTCATTCTATGAGCAGGTCGACGGGAACATTTGTCCAATACACCGGCCCCCGCTGACAGTGACAGTGGGTTCATGAGCCACAGCATCATCCAGAGCGCCTTCCAGGCGCTCGCCAGTTGCGACCCTGACCGGATCTCTACGGTCCTCACCGAGGACGCCGAATGGCTTTCGCCCCCGGGGAACGCCACCGCCGTCGCGCTCGAGGCGACCAACCACATGGTGGGCAGGAAGGCGATCGTGCGCTTCTTCGCCGAGGACTTCCCGCGCTTGTTTGTGCGTGATGTCAACCTCGCTTTTCACCGGTCGCACGCCGACGGTGAATGGGGGATCGTGGAGGCGACCATGACGGCGACGCTCGCCAACGGCAACCACTACGACAACGACTACTGCTTCGTATTCGAACTCCGGGACGGGCTGATCCATCGAGCCCGCGAGTACGTGGACACAGCTCGCGGGCACCGCATGATCTTTGGCGAAGTTCCACGGTAGTCATCCCCTATCCGGCCCCGAACTGGGCCGCCCCGGCGAACAAGCAGACACCGGGTGCCGGCGAACCCACCTTGGCGGCCCGCTCAGCGTGCGCAGGTGCGTCATGGGGCGACGATGTGCCGCAGCGTCCTCCGCGCCAGGAGGGCTTACCGGCGACCGCGACGGTTGGAGCGGCACCATCCAGGCCTTGGGAGGGAGGCCGGCGCGACTTCCGCAGTTGGCGCCGACGACCTTGGTCCGCCGGGCGACCGACCATCGGACGACGCGCGGGCGGTTTCGGCGTCGTTACATTCCGGGCATGCGACCACCAGCTGGACCGGCAGTAGGGCTGTTCCTGCTAGCCCCGTTCGTCGGGGAATTTTTGTTGGGCAATCTCACTGGTCCCGATCTGGCCTTGGGGGTGATCCTGGCGCCCCTGTACGGGTGTGGCGCCCTGCTGGCGCGCGAACTGGGCCAACGCGGTGGCGGCTGGCCGACGATAGCGCTCCTCGCGGCGGCGTACGCGCTGATCGAGGAGGGGCCGGTCGACCAACTGCTCTGGAACGACGACTACGCCGGCCACAACTATCTTGCTGGCGACTCCTACATCCCGGCGCTGGGGATGAGCGTCGAGCTCACCCAAGCGATCCTCGCGCTGCACACGGTGTGGAGCATCTGCGTCCCGATCGCGATCGTGGAGGCGTTCGCAAAGGAGCGCGGCCCGTGGCTGGGCCGCACCGGGCTGGTGGTCACGGCCGTGCTCTACGTGCTGGGCGCGGTGCTGGTGTTCTTCGGCAACTACAGCGAGGAGCACTTCCTGGCCTCACCGGCCCAGCTCATCGGGATGGCCGTCATCATCGTCGGGCTCATCGTGCTCGCCTTCCTGATGCCGCTTCGACGGCTGCCCAGGGCTGATGGGCAGGCGCCGTCCCCGTGGCTGATCGGCGCGGCGGCGCTGGCCCTGACCAGCGCGTACATGGGGCCGTCGACCTTGGTCACGGCTGAATGGTACGAGTGGATCGGCGTGGTGGTGTGGTGCGTTGTGGTCGCCTGTGGTGTGCTGCTGGTGTCCCGTTGGTCGCGGCAGGGCGGCTGGGACGGGCGGCACACGTTCGCGCTCGCCGCCGGTGCCACGCTGACGTACGTGTGGACCGCTTTTCCGACACGCCCGGAGGCCGGTGGCTCCCTCAGAGTCGACCTGATGAGCAACTCCGTGTTCGGCGTCGTGGCGATCGTCATCCTGGTAACGGCCGGGCGGAGAGTCGCTGCGCGATCCAATCGGCCACCACCGGCGGCAAGTCTGCCGCCTCGTTCTCGGCGACCGTGATGGCGCCCTCCAATGATGCCCGCCCCGGCCGAAACCGAGCCCATCTTGCGGGCACGGCCTGCGCCCAAGCGCCAAGGGCTATGCCGACGCCAGGAGGCACGGCGCCCCTCAGCCCGCCGTCGATCGGAGTCGTGTCGTGGCGGGATTCCTCGGCGGCGCGAGAGGCCCGCTCGGGATCGCCACCTGTACGAAGATCATCCGCGAGGGCGGCGGAACTCGAAGTACTCCGACTGTGAAGACCGAACGACTCCTGCCCGTCAACGCACGAACCTACTGATCGCCTTCCTCATCAGCGGAGGGCTCTGGGCGTTCATCCTCCGCGTCGCCGACGATCCATATCTTGGGGCCTGCCCCTTCCAGGGCCGGTACAACGTCGAAGAGTTCCTTTGAGACCGAGCCGAGACGGGTGACTCTGACCACGCTGCCGCTCCGGTAGTTCTGCGCCTCGTACATGTCCTTGAGAATGCGTTGCACCGCGGAGAGCGCGAGCTCCGGAGTTTCGACGATCTCATTGGCCTGGGCGATAGTCTCGTCGCTGACGTCCGCGCCCAGGTACCTGTTCGCAAGAGTGAGGAATCGGCGCACGCTGACCAGGTGGAACGGCTGCTGCGCGTGCTCCCACATCTCGGCGCACAGTTCCGGGCGAGGCAACGGCGAGCGGGCACCCGGCGGCTTGATCACCCAGTCCTCGGAGGTCTTGCTCTCGTTTGTGACGAACAGGACAGGCACCTGTCGCCGGGCTGCCTCCTGGAGGATCTGGACCCACAGGACATAGTCGCCGATGGCCTCCTCGGGCGGCTTCTTTGTGTCGCCGTAGCCGGGAGGGATGCGCCGCTCGTATCGATATGCGGCGTCCTCCCTGACTTGCCGCATGTCCTTCGGTGGCGGCCCGACCCGACCATCCAGCAGCACTTCGATCTCCGCAAGGATCGGATCTTCGGCCGCGCAGTCCGCCACCTTGAGGTCGAAGCGGTACGCCTCCCCGATCCTGTCGGCCACCTGCTTCTCGTTCTCGTTGAGGAGCTTGACGAGCTCGTCGACGTCTTCCTTCTTCAGCCCGCGCCGGCCACCGAAGTGCTCGATCTCAGCCTTGATCTTGCGGAAGTGCGCGGCGAGTGACTTGGTGAGGTCGGCGACGGCGCTGGCGCACTCGCGGATGACGTCGAGCCGCCTTCGTCCGAACTCGTCGGCGACGCGGTGCGGTACCCAGAGCCGGTCGCCGAGCAAGCCAAGGGTGCGGAGGAACTCCGAGCGGCCCTGCGGGTTCAGGCGGTAGGCGTCGAATAGGCCGTTGGTGTCGAACACCACCATTCCCTTGGTCAGGAACCGTTCGAGTTGGGCGTCGGTCGGCGACCCGAAGTGCCAGGGGAACCTGCCGCGAAGAGAGGACGTCTCAGCCTCAGATGCGTCGTCGCGCGGAGTCTCGTCACTCACATCGCGAGCGTAGAGCGCTGTACTACCCTCGCGCCTCGCATTTAGCGACACCTCAGCCGTGCCAGGCACCGGCGGCCGCTGCACGGGGCGAGCTGCTGGGGTTCGCGGTGCCCACGGCGGGTGCAGGCACCGCGCTCCCCTCCCCAGTGCGCGCCCCCCGCGACGGGGACCGGGCGCGCCCCCTTACGGCTTCGCACTGTAGTACAGCGCTCACCGGTGTGACGTGTCGTGGTGCCTGACCGGCCAGTTTCGGCCTGGAGAGGGGGAACCGGTTGCTTGTGATCGTCACTGATCTGGTCACCATCGTCCGCGCCACCATGTCGGTCGTATGCGGCAACGCGATCGTGCTGGGACTGGGGTGCGGCAGCGGCCCGGACCAGGGTCGAGGCGAACGTCCAGCCCGCCGGGCCCAACGAGGCCACCGACAGCGGCCGCGACCGGGTCACCACGCGGATCCGGGTGTGGCTGCACGCCGGCACCGACATGGTCGCGACCGACCGGATCGAGTGGGACGACCACCCCTGGGAGGTCGACGGCGACCCGGAGCGGCGGCCGGACCCGACCGGCGGCGGCCCTCACCACGTCGGAATGACCGCGGCCCGCGTCACCGGAGGCTGAGATGCAGCACGGATGCAGGGGGGCGCTCCGGCAGATCGGTGGAGCGTCTCCTGCTTGTGTCTTTGTGGTGGTCAGGTTCGGGTGTGGGTTCGGTTGTCGGCTCCGACGGTGTCGGTGAGTTTGAGTCTGGTCTCGGCGGCGGGTGGGGCCGGCCAGATCTGGATCTTGTGGTGTTCGACCATTGCGTCGCCTTCGTCGGCGTCGATGTATTCGGCGTCCTGGCCGGCGTCGCGGCCGCGGGCGTGGATCCGGAACCGGTAGGGGCCGGGGGCCGGCAGGCGGAGTTCGGTGACCGGGATGCCGACCGGGACCGACAGCCCGACAGTGGTGCCGGTGATGTCGGCGCTGACCTCGACGGCGTCGTCCCAGTCGTCGAGGTCGGGCGGTGGCGGCTGGTCGGTGACCTCGATCTCGACAGCGATGTCGCCGGAGTCGACGCCGGTCATGACGACCAGGCGTCCGGGCGAGACCCAGACCAGGCCGTTGCCGCCGGTGAACGGTATGGCGTCGGGGTCCCATTCGGCCCATTCGAGCCAGTACTGGTGGTAGCCGGCGCTGACCCGCAGGTTCGAGGTCGTCATCGGGTCAGACTGACACGTAGAACGCGTCGCCGTTCAGGACGCGCTGGGCGTTGTGCGATGAGGTGATGTATCCGGCCTGCTTGTTCTGCTCACTGCTGGGGACCCAGGCGGTGCCGCGGTCTTTCTTGCCGAGTTTGGTGCCGCCCTCGCGGCTGCTGGCGAAGGGGTACTCGTCGCAGCTGACGCCGGGGCGGGGCGGCGGGCCGACGACCTTGCGGCCGCAGACCGCGCGGCGGTTGTCGTTCTGCTGCTTTTTGTCGGTGAGGCGGTGCAGCGGGTGGCCGGATCCGGGACGGCCGTAGTGGCCGGGGCCGCGGGTCTGGATGCGGCGGATGTTGGCGGCGATGTGCGGGAGCTTCCTCATCGCGGTCATGGTGGGCGCGTAGCGTGGGATGACGCACCCGGGCCGCTGGGTCTTGATGGTGTCGTCGCAGCGGTACCCGATCGACGTCCAGGAGACGGCACCTGGGGTGTAGCCGGGCTTGGTGAAGGTGAGCGTGTACCGGCTGGCGGTGGAGTGGACCTTGCCCGGGCGGACGCCGTCGGCGTAGGTGATCTTGCCCTTGATCGTGGCGCCCGTGTGCAGGACGCGGCCCGCAGGCACACCGCTCCTGGCCTTGCAGCCGCCGCCGCAGGAGACGGCCAGGGTCTCGCGGACACCTCCGGCTTGGCCGTGGACGCCGGTGGTCTTGAGCGCGAAGTTCTCCCGGAATGAGCGGGACTTGGTGTTGAACACGATGGCCTGGGTGATATGGCCGGTCAGGTAGCCGACGGGCCGGCGGTTGCGCAGCACGTTCACCCGGAAGGTGACGCTCTGGCAGACCTGGGTGCGGTTGTAGCGGTTGCAGACCGCCGCCGCGCTCACCCCGCCGTCGGCGGCCGCCAGCGGGCGGGCAGGGGACAGGGCGACCTGGAGTTGCTCGCCGGGGCCCAGTGCGGCATTGGCCATGGCACCGGGGACGGGGACCGCCACGATCGCAGCCGCGCCGGCCGCAAGAATTGTCCCGATTCGTTGACGTTTCAAAGTAACCTCCGTGACTTGGAGAACAAGGCAAGGCGGAATTTAATCGGTGCCCACCGGTTCTGGCCATCGTGGAAATCTCGTACCCCGCTCCATGCTTTTTCCGGGTTCGCATTGATGATATCCCTACCGACCCTCGAAAAGGCGGAGGCGCTTTGTCGGATAACGGGCCAATAAGATGCAATATTGGTTATGTCGTGAGCCATTTCCTGCCGCATGGCGACGATTGTGCATTCATTCTGGTCTGCGATGGTGTTGGCGTGGCCACGGGGGAGTGGCCGTGGGCTCTGCGAGGACTGGGCAGGGATCGTGGTTAGCGGTGCCAGCTCGCCCGGAGGCGTGGACGCGGGGAAGGCGCTGGGCCGAAGGTCTGCTGTGCTGCCGAGTTTGCGGCGCGTCCTACCGCTGTTCGGAGTGCCGTCGATGGGGCTGGTGATGGCGAGGCCGACACTCAGCGGCGTGCAGGTGATCGCCCACCGGGGGGAGCGCCTCGGCGACGCGGCCCGAGCGGTGCGGTCGAATCGTGTATTGAGCCCTGAACGCGTGGACGGTGACCAGGCCGAAGAGCCCTGCGGCCGACACCGAAAGGACTGCGGAGGTCATGCCGAGGGGCGGTGCAGCTGGCCGAGGGCCTGTCGTTGCCTCCGGCCATGCGCCCGTGACCGAAAGCCGGAGCCGAATACCGCCCTCCCGGGGCAACTGTGCGCCCGAATCGGCTACGGTCAGGGACGTTCAGCAGAACTCTAAGGCGGAGAACACACATGGCCCAGAAGGTTCAGATCATCATGACCGATGACCTCGACGGTGGCGAGGCTGACGAGACCGTGTCGTTCGCCCTCGACGGCAAGGCGTATGAGATCGACCTCAGTGAGGACAACGCCCGAAGGCTTCGCGGCATGCTGCACCGCTACATGGACAGCGGTCGTCGACTGAAAGCCGCCAGAGGAGGCAGCCTTGCGGCCCGCGGCACCGTTGACCGGGAGCGCAGCGCCGAGATCCGTCAGTGGGCCAAGGTCCACGGCATCAAGATCAACGAGCGCGGGCGGATCCCCGCCGCCGTGATCGAGCAGTACCAGGCAGCGCATTGAGATGGCCCTCCGTCCGTGAACGCAAAGGGACGGGCCTTTTCCCTGCCCTGCACCAGCGGGGAAGAAGCAATCCCTCTCTCCTTGGGGGATGGAATTCGTCACGCCGGGTGTCGATTTTCGTAGTCGTGTTCACTGCCGTCCTGCGGTGATAGGGCTGTTTTCGGGGGGATTCAGAAAGTCCTGATTCCTGTACTCCTGTGCACTACGGTCGATCTTGTCTGTAGTGGTGTTCACTGCGGTGAGGTCGGCGTGGTCGACGGCGTGGCGGAGTTGGGTGTGCTGACGGCTTCGGCGGAAGCGGCTGGTCTCGGGCATGGCCGTGCTGCAGCAACAGACCGACGACCCGGCGATTAACGGCGGCGGGAGCCTTTGCGGCGTCAGATGCGGCCGGTCTCGTGGGCCCACATGGCGACCTCGACGCGGTTTCGGGCGCCGAGCTTTCGCATGATGCTGGCGAGGTGGGCTTTGACGGTGCTTGGGGTGATGTAGAGCTCGTTGGCGATCTCATTGTTGGTGCGGCCTTGGGCTACAGGCACGAGGACTGCCTCTTCGCGGGCGGTGAGCGGTTCTATCGGCTGCCTCGGTGGCGAGGTCTCTGCGTGGGCGAACGCTGTGAGAAGTCGGACAGTTACGCTGGGTGCGATCAGTGCGTTTCCGTCGGCGGCGGCGTGGATGGCCTGGGTCAACAGGACGGGTCCGGCGTCCTTGAGCAGGAACCCACGGGCGCCGGCTTTGAGCGCCCCGTGGACATACTCGTCGAGGTCGAAGGTGGTGATGACCACGATCGGCAGTGGGTCAGTTACGTCGGGACCGGCGAGGTGTCGGGTGGCTTCAATGCCGTCTATCAGCGGCATCCGGATGTCGAACAGGCCGACGTCGGGGCGCAGTTGGAGTGCCAGGCGGATTGCCTCGCGCCCGTCGGCGGCCGCGCCGACCACTTCGATGTCGGGTTGGACGTCGAGCAGCATGGTCAGCCCGGTGCGCACGATGGGCTGGTCGTCGGCGATCAGGACCCTGATGCTCATCGTGGTGTCCCGGTTCGGGGCAGGACCGCCTCTACCCGCCAGCCCCGCTCGGCGGCGGGGCCCGCGTGGAAGGTGCCGCCGAGCAGTGAGGCGCGTTCCCGCATGCCCACCAGGCCGTAGCCTGCCGGGGCGCGGCCGCCAGCGGCGGAGCCGTCGTCGTCGATGGTCAGCCGTACCTGGTCGGCATCGCCTATGACGGCGACGGTGACCTGGGTCGCGTGGCGGGCGTGCCGTCGAGCGTTGGTGATGGACTCCTGTGCCAGGCGGTAGATCGCGGCCCCGACCGCCGGACTGAGGTCGTCGAGCTCGCCGAACAGTGTCACCTCGACGCAGGGACGCGTCCGGCCATCGGTGGCGAGCTGCTCGACCTCGGCCACGCCGGGCTGCGGCGCGAACTCGGTGTCCTGCGCAGAGCGGAGCACGCCGACTATGGCGCGCAGCTCTGTGAGGGTGCGGGTCGCCGCGTCCTCGATGATGGCCAGGGCCTCGATGGCACGCTCGGGGTGGGAGGCTGCGATGGCACGTCCTGCTTGGGCCTGGATGGCGATGCCCGAGACGTGGTGGGCGACGGTGTCGTGGAGTTCACGAGCGAGCAGTTCGCGTTCGCGGGCCTGGGCTTGGTCGATGTCGCGGATGCGGATCTTCGTGCGATAGCGGATCGCGGAGCCGAGCGCGGCGGCGAACAGGAAGAAAGCGTATCCGGCGACCGTCTCCGCCACGCTGCCCGGTTCGGCGACGTAGGTGATGGCCAGCCAGAGCAGGATGACGCCGAGGCCGATAGCGGCTTCCCGACCGGAACCCCACCGGAACAGAGCGTAGGCAATGACCAGGGTGGCCGAGACACTCGAGGGCAGAGTGCCTGGCGATCCGGTGAGGACTCGGACAATGTCGACCACCGTCACCGTGCCGAAAGCCACCGCGACCGCGACGAGCGGGTGCGTACGTCGCCACGGAAGGGGGGCGACGACCGCGAGCGCAGCGATGAGCAGCAGCGGGAGCGGCGCCATGTCCTCACGGAGCACCGCTTCAAGCACGGACCAGCAGATCAGTACCGCGACCAGGGCCCAATCCCACAGCCTCCGGTCCGGGGGATTCGTGGGTCGAGGTTCGGCCCACAGCGAGCGGAGTGCGTTGGTGGCCATCTCGATCAGCCTAGGCAGCCCGCGTGTTCGGTGCATCCGCCGAAAGTACAAGAGGTCGGCTGTGCCAACGACCAGGTCGGATCAGGCTCCGGGGCTGATGCGCCCGCCGCCGGCATCCGTGAAGGTGGAAGCACCCACCTGATCGAGTCAAGGAGCATTGTGATGAGAACGCCTCAATCCCACACCGCACCAGAGAATCCGCCGTCTCAGAGCACGCTGGAAGATCTGCGCCTGCCCGTGCAAGCCAAACTCGCTGCAGCATGGACCAGCTTCATGTTCCTCTACATCTACGTCGACTACCTCGCCCTGTACAAGCCCGGCTTCGTGGACGACCTTCTGGCCGGCATCGTCCACGAGTTCGACCTAGGCCCGACCTTCGTCGCCATTGCACTCACGCTCATGGCCATACCGATCCTCATGATCCTGCTCTCCGCGACACTGCCCGCCCGTGTCAACCGCACCATCAATCTCGCCGTGGCAACGCTCTACATCCCCGTCTCGGTGTTCAACGCGGCAGGGGAGCCGTGGTCCTACTCCTATTTCTACGGCCTTTCCATCGGACTCGAGGTGCTTCTCCTGGCCTTCATCCTGCGCTCCGCCTGGAACTGGCCACGCCGCACCGCATCACCGGCGACCCTCGCAGCCAGCCTCGACAACGAGCCACTCCGCCCGCTGCAGCAGACGTGACCGCCCGCCCGGTGCCTGACGGCACCGAACTCAGCATCGGCCCTGAGAGCGACGTCCCCTCCACACCCGAGGGCGAAGTGGTTCCTTCGCCCGACTCAGCCCCTCAGGGCCAGAGCGCGGCCGTCGCCGCGGCCGAGCGGAAGTACCGCAAGGTAGTCGCCTCATCCTGCTTCTCCAACGGTAAGCCCAAGTGGTGGGGCAGCGGCACAGGCTGGAAGTGCTCGGTCGCCGAGTCGAAGATGACCGGCGAGTTCACGTACAACTGCAGCCGGGTCTACGTCAACTGGTACGACTGCGCCCCACAGCTGCAACTCCCTCGCCGACATCACCCAGACGTGGTGTGGCTACTGGAACAACGGCGCCGGAGCCAGCGGACGTACCAAGTACATGAGCATCGGCTTCAACACCAAGGTCCGCTACATGAAGCAGATCGGCAGGTCCTACTGGCTTAGGATCGACGGGGGGCCCAGCGGGAAGGTATCCCTCCGGGGCGGTTCCTGACGAGCTCGCTTCCGCCGTTCCGCCGAGAAAGGAACCTCAAATGCCTTCAGCAGTACCGGCACTCGTCCAGATCCTCATCGTGATCGGGGTGGTCGTAGTCATCTTTTCGGCAGGAACGGTCTCCTTCAAGTACACCGCTAAGCGTCGTCAAAGTAAGTGACGCCGTGGAAGTTGCCTTCCCGGATCACCAATCATCTCAAGGTGAGCCGAGGTCGGGGTAAGGAAAAGAAGACAAAAACTGGGTGGAGGCGCGCCTCTATAGCGAGGCATGCCTTCACTCGGTCCTTGGGTTTTCCGCGTCAGAGGTCGCCTGTGCCCGCTCACCAACAGGCGACCCCAATGGATCTATGCCGTGTTGGGTGACGACCTGGGCCTTGAGCCCATGGCGGTAGGCGCCGGCCAGGGAATGGTCCACGATGTCCTGGCAGACCGCGTGGACACGCTTGGGATTGGCGAACATGCTGGTCAGGCGCCCGAACTTGTGGGGGACAGGGCCTCACTGTCGGGGTTGTCGAGGTCGCACCTCGACGACCGCCAGGTGCCCGGACGCGATCCAGCCGTTGAGCGTCCGACTGCTCACCTCGGCGATGCGCGCGGCATCGTCGAGGATGAGCAACTCGGTCAGCTCATCGGCGGGTCGGGTCGTACGTCTCCAATCTGGGCGAAGGGTCGACCCTGTATGTGGTGCCGTGAAGGGCGGGCGGGTCGGCGGCCACGTAGAGGAGCCTGGCGTATCCAGTCGCGCAGTCGACGATAGCTGCCAACTCGACAGCGGTAGCGGCCAGCAACTCTCCGCTATCGACCGTGAACCGCGCGTCCTCCAGGTCGATCGCCACGACCTGGCGTTCTAGCTTCAAGACGTGTCGGTCGATGCTCCTTACGGCGAACCTGCCGACGGCCCGCAGACACAGCCACTGGGCCGTAGCGGAGGCGGGGAACGTAACGTAGATGGGGATACCGAGGGCCATGAGAATGAAGCCGCTGCCGCCGCCGAGCACTCCGACCGCGAGCACGTAGACCGCGAGTACAGGCCTTGAGGCGACCTTGCGCCCCGAGCAGTGGACGTGCCTGACGTAGATCTCCGTCAGTTTGATGCCCTGGCCCATGTCGACAAAGAAGTCGGACAGCAGGCCCTTGAACCCCCGCTCGGCGATGCGGCGGGTCGCGCTCCGCAGCAGGGGCGGCGACGCCGTAGGTGGCTGCGGTCCGGGGCTTGAGCAGCTTGCCGGGACGGTCGTCGACGTGGGCCGCCCATTCATTCGCGCGCATCTCCGCACGCTCGGGGTTGTCGGCGTACATGCGATGCGCGGCTCGGCGAACGATCTTCTTCACGGCCCATGGCGCGACGTCGGCTCACTCGTTGAGCGCGAGGCCGGCCAGCACAGACGCGATGAGGGTGGTCCAGTTCACCGGGCTCCCAGCCATCCGAAGCGGCTGAATCCCGCCGCGGGACGTGGGTTGCGCGTGGTGCGCTCGAGCGCGATCGCATGCTCGCCATGGGCCTCGGCGTGGCGGGCGCCCGCCACCGGACACAGCGCTGTTGCGGAGCCTCCTGATCGGAGGGCCGCCCTGCTGAGAGCTGGGCGCAGCCGGAAAGGGGGGCGCAGTGATCAGCGGCAAGAGCCGGAAGGGGGAATGTCGGAATCGACTACACCTTGCCGAGGTCGCTGGTGCTGCGCCAGGCGTGCCCGGGCGGACGCGGGGTCGGCGGCGTCGACCCGGGCGGGGACGACGGCGAGGGTCGGTGCGGATGTGTACACGGTCATGCGTCAGCTCCGGGAGAAGCGGCGGGCGCCGGGGGCGAGGGCTGCGAGCACCGGGGCGGTGAAGCAGACGATCGCGCAGGCACCCAGGACGGGAGTGGCGCCAAAGGCGGTCATGGCGGGTGCGATGAGGGCGAGGCCGAGCGGCGCGAGCCCGTAGGACAGTAGGAAGTCCAGTGCGGAGACGCGGGCCAGTCTGTTCGGGGCGACCTCGCGCTGGATGGCGGTGAACCACGGAACGTTGAATAACTCGATGCCGGCTCCGGTGAGGACGTAGGCGGCGATCACGACGGCCGGATGCACGGGCCAGAGCAGGCTCAGCGGGGCGACGCCGTAGACGGCGAGCCCGGCGAGGGCGGCCCAGCCCGGGGCGCGGGGCCGCCAGCGGGCGATGACCAGCGCGCCGAGGAGCGCACCGACGATGTAGGCGGTTGCGGCCCCGGCCAGCACCGCCTCACTGCCGTACCTGTCGCGGCTGATCAGGGGCAGTGCAACCCCGGTCGCTGAGTAGCCGGTGGCGATGACGGCGGTGAGCGCACCCAGTCCGGCGAGGAACCACGGGTGGTGCCCGGCCTCGCGCAGGCCGTCGGCAAACTCCGGCACGAACCTGGTCCGTTCGGCGGCACGGGCGGGGGAGGGCGCGCTCGCCGTCGGTGCGAGGGCCGCGACAAGCCACAGCGCGCCAATGAGCAGAAGCAGCCCGCTCGCCCCGGCGACGGTGGCGAGCAGCGCTGCCCCGGCGGGCGCGACCAGCGTCGTGATGCGGACGGCGAAGGTGACGGCCGCGTTGGCCTCCTGACGCCGCCGCGCATGGACGACCTCGGCGACCATCGCCTGGAAGGCGGGACGGCAGGCTCCCTGTCCCGCGCCGGCGAGCGCGCCGGCGGCAGCCATGAGTGCCACCGACCGGCCGAGCCCCACCGCGATCAGAGGTGAGGCGACGGCGGCGGCCAGCCCCGCCCACAGGACCACGGAGCGGCGGGAGTAACGGTCGGCGAGGACTCCGCTGACCGGCACCGCCGCCAGGAACCCCACCGTGCGGGCCGCCAGCACGATCCCGAGTTCCGCGGCAGAGAGGGTACGTTCCAGCACGGCTAGGCCCAGGACGAACGGGAGCGCCCACGTTGCCAGACCCGACGCCGTGGTAGCCGTCCACAGCAGCAGGAACCTGCGCTCGCGCAGGACGGACCGGGCGGACGTCACCGTTCCGGCCGGTGAGGACGTCATGATCTCCACAACCCCCGGCTCTTGATCGCTGGACTGCGCACTGCGCAGATGACGGAAATGATTATCATAACCGTAGTGCGCTATTGCAGACTGGCGCAATAGTGGTTGTCGGGGGCCTGGTCAGGTCGGCTGGCGCGGTCGTCCGCGCCGACGCTCGGTTCGCGGTCGGTGTCGCGCTGGCAGCGACGGCGCTCACGGCGTGCGGTGCACCTGCGCAGCCGGAGGGAGGGACCGGACCGGTTCAGGTGGCGGTGGACGGCTGCGGGTAGCGGCTCCCATTCGACCGGCCGCCACTGCGGGCAGTAGCGCTCGACCGGTCCGCGACCGAGACGGGCCCGCGCTCGGGCCCGTGGTGGCGGTGGCGTCCTTCGCTTCCCTCTTCTCTCTATAGCCGGGCGGAACGTGGGAGGGAATCACGCCGGCTTGACCTGCCCGCCCACCGCTCGCTCCGCCATGGACTGCCCCTGGCGGCGTCGGCGCGCTCCCGGGACTTGCTCAGAGGCAGTCGAAAGTCGCCTATCTGTACTCGATGTTCAACGAACTTCCACGTCGCGGAACGGGGCGGCATTCCGAGCGAGATCGGCAGGTTCACCGGCGTGCGCAACGTCTTCGAAGGCGTGAACGAGCGGTGGCCCCAGGCCACCTGAGAGGACGCTGCGGACCGCAAGCCCGACATCATCGTCATCGGCGACATCACTGAGCGGGCGCCCTAGCCGGCAGGCAACACCGAGAAACTCGCCGCGATGCGCACACCCGACCGTCTCCAAGCTTCCTGAGATCCGGGACGACCGTGACCGTGAGCGAGGCCGCGATCGAGGTGGACCCAGCGGCCAGTCCGTCACCACGCTCCAGGTGCTGCTGGACGGGCTGCACTGGCCGGGCATGCGGGCTGGGCGCGTCCAACCCCCGGTGTGGGACCTGCGGCTGACGCACCGTCCTGTTCGCGGCCGCGGTCCGGGCGATCCTCGCGTCCTGCAGCGCGGCGTTGCAGGCGGTGAAGCGTAGGGCGCTCGCCGCCCCGTCCCTGCCGGGGCCTCGCCGGGGTGCGCCGACCTCGGCCGGAACGGCGCCGCGCCCTGGCGCGGACATGCCAGAAGGCGCTTCCTGCTGGTTTGCAGGCCGAACGCATCGGCATGGTAGCGTTCGGGAACGAAAATCGTTTTCAGCAGAGAAGTGCTCCTGTGCTCACTAAGACGCCCGCCGTCGGCGCGCCGTCGGCTCTGCATGACCACCTAGCCACGCGCACGGGAACTGCGATGGCCTGCGCCGTGCTCGCCCTTGTGCTGGGCGCCTCGATCGTCGTGGCCATCGGGCTCGGCACGGCGGTCATCGGCCCCGCCGACACTGCCCGCTACCTGTGGGCCGGTGTCACTGGCGGACGGATCTCCGCCGCCCAGGCCACCGAGTACCAGATCATCTGGCAGATCAGGACCCCCCGTGTGTTGCTGGCCGCGATCGTCGGCGCGGGTCTGGGCGCAGTCGGCGTGGCGATTCAGGCGCTGGTGCGCAACGCTCTCGCCGATCCCTTCGTGCTCGGTGTCTCCTCCGGCGCGTCCGTCGGCGCGGTCACCGTCACGGTGACGGGCGGGCTGACAGCCTTCGGGGTCTACGCCGTGTCCGCCGGAGCCTTCGCCGGTGCACTAGCGGCGTCGGTACTGGTCTACCTTGCCGCCGCGGCGCGCGTGGGCGGGCTGTCGCCGCTGCGCCTCGTGCTCACGGGCGTGGCGATGTCCCTGGGGTTCCAGGCGCTCATGAGCGTCATCATCTACTTCGCCCCGGACGGCGAGGCGACCAGCACGATCCTGTACTGGACGATAGGCGGGTTCGGCGCCGCGTCCTGGGGCGCGTTGCCGGCGGTCTCGGCGGTGGTGCTGGCCGGGCTGCCACTGCTGTACCGCCGGAGCCGAGTGCTGGACGCGCTGGCGCTCGGTGACGAGACGGCCGCCAGCCTCGGTGTCGACGCCGACCGGCAGCGGATGCGGCTGCTCGTCCTCGTCTCGCTGCTCACGGGGGCCATGGTCGCGGTGAGCGGGGCCATCGGTTTCGTCGGTCTGGTGCTGCCGCACGTTGTCCGCATGGTGGTCGGTGCCGTGCATGCCCGGGTGCTCGCCGTCGTCCCGCTCGCCGGAGCGGTCTTCATGGTGTGGGTCGACCTGGCGTCGCGGACGCTGGTGGCGCCGCGCGAACTGCCCCTCGGCGCTATCACCGCGCTGATCGGTGTCCCGGTGTTCATCGTCCTGATGCGCCGCAGGGCCTACGTCTTCGGTGGTCGTTGATGGACGCCGTGCTGGACGACCTGACGGTGACGGCTGCCGGCCGGGCTCTGGTCACGGGACTGTCGCTTGAGGTGCCGAGCGGCGAGATCGTCGGTCTGGTCGGCCCCAACGGCAGCGGGAAATCGACTGCGCTGCGCTGCGTCTACCGGGCCCTGCGCCCCACCTCGGGCGCCGTCCGGGTGGGTGGACGCGACCTGCGTGAGATGACGGCCCGCGACAGCGCCCGCTTGGTCGCCGCGATGACTCAGGACGGCGTCGTGGACCTCGACTTCACCGTCGCCGAGGTCGTCGCCATGGGCCGCATGCCCCATCAGCGCGCCAACCAGCCGCTCACGCGGCGCGAACGCGATCTGTGCGTCGCCGCAATGGAACGGCTCGACATAACCCACCTTGCCGGACGCGGCGTGCTCAACCTGTCCGGCGGCGAGCGGCAGCGCGTCCTGCTGGCGCGGGCGCTGGTCCAAGAGCCCGAGGTCCTGGTGCTGGACGAACCCACCAACCACCTCGACGTCCGGCATCAGGTCGAGCTGCTGGCACTGCTGCGCTCAACCAGGCTGACGGTGCTCGTCGTGCTGCACGACCTCAACCTGGCCGCGGCCGTCTGCGACCGGCTCGGCGTGCTGTCGCAGGGGCGGCTCGTCGCCACCGGCACCCCTTGGGACGTTCTCACACCTGACCTGGTCCGAGAGGTCTTCGGCGTGGAGGCCACCGTCGTGCCCCACCCGCTGACCGGCTCACCCCAGCTGCTCTACTCACTCCCCACGGAAGGACCCCAGGCATGAAACGAACCTTGGCGATGGCCGCCGGTGCCGCGCTGCTGCTGAGCGCGTGCGGCGCCGAGGTCGAGGGCGGCTCGGCCGCTGACCGCAAGGTGAAGCGTTGCGGAGAGACGGTCGAGTACACGGTGCCCAAGCGTGCCGTCGCCTACGAAGGAGGGAGCGCCGACAAGCTGTTCAGTCTTGGCCTCACCGACCACGTGCACGGATATGTCATGCCGCCGGCGAACCCGCCGGTGAGCGAGTCGCCGTGGGCAGCGGAGTACGCGAAGGTCAAAATGCTGAGCGACGACCTGCTCAACAAGGAACTCGTCGTGCAGGCCAAGTCCGACTTCGTGGTCGCCGGCTGGAACTCCGGTTTCAGCCAGCAGCGCGGCATCACACCGCAGATCCTCGACGGCCTCGGCATCCAGAGCTTCATGCACACCGAGAGCTGCTACAACTATCCTGGCCACCCTGAACGCGTTCCGCCCTTGGAAGGGCTGTACACCGACCTGGAGCGGCTCGGCCAGATCTTCGGTGTCGAGGAACGGGCGACCAAGCTCGTCGGGGACCTGCGCAAGCGGGCCGAGACCGTCCGCGCCGCCGCGCCCCAGGGCGACCCGGTCCCGGTCTTCCTCTACGACTCCGGCACCGACAAGCCGTTCACCGCAGGGAACCAGGTGCCGCCCAACGACATCATCAAGATGGCCGGCGGCCGCAACATCTTCGACGGGCTCGATCAGCGCTGGACCCAGGTGAGCTGGGAGGCCGTGGCGCAGGGCCAGCCGGAGGTCGTGATCGTCCTGGACTACGGCGACCTGCCCGCCGCGAAGAAGATCGACTTCCTGCGGAAGTCACCGCACACTCGGGACCTGCCCGGCGTCAAGAAGAACAATATTTTCATCCTCGACTACAACGAGGGCATCAGCGGACCGCGCAACATCGACGGTCTGGAGAAGTTCGGGAAGTACCTGCGTGAACTCGCGGGCTGATCGGAGAGGTGACGGGATGGCATCGACGGGCGAGGTGTTCCACGCCAGCGCACCGCACTACCGCGCGGCCGCCGAACTGCTGTGGGACCGGCTGGGGGAGGAGTACGTCCGCTGGCTGGCCCCCTCCGACGGAGAACGCGTTCTGGACGCGTGCTGCGGTGCAGGTTCCTCGGCGATCCCCGCGGCCCACGCGGTCGGCCCGCAGGGCCGCGTCGACGCGGTCGACCTGGCCAGCGGGCTGGTGGAACTGGCGCGTGACCGGGCCGCCGAACAAGGGCTCGCGTTCGCTCGCTTCCACGTCGGCGACGTGGACACCTGGTCCCCGTCCCAGCCGTACGATCTCGTCCAATGCGGCTATGGGGTCTTCTTCTTCCCTGATATGAACCGGTCGGCGCGCCGCCTAGCCGACCTGCTGCGCCCGGGAGGCCGCTTCTCCGCGACGGTCTGGGCCAAGGGCGCGCTGGAACGCTTCGGCGGCCTGCTGCACGCGATCGTGACGGACGGGCGGCCATCGACAACCGGCCAGGAGCCTCTCGCGCGGCGGGCCGCCGCCCGGATCAACGACGCCGAAAAGCTCGCTGCGTGGGCTTCGGAGTTGGGTTTGCGTGAGGTCGCTGTACACCGTTTCGCGGTCGAGGTCGACCTGACCGCCGACGACGCTTGGGGGTTCGTCCTGGGCAGCGGCTTCCGTGCCATGCTGGACGACCTCACCAAGGACGCCGTCGAGCGCGTGCGCGACCGTTTCCGGGCCGCCGTAGAAAACGAGGGACCGGACGTGCTCGACACCACGTCGCTGGCCGTGGTCGGACACACCTGAACGAGAAACGAGTGAGTCCGAGCCCGAACGCGAACTGCTGGAGCAGACTGGGCACTGCGGAGCGCTCGTCCTCCCTCGCCGAGTCGGACCGGCTCGCGGACGGGCGTCTGGTCGTGACTTACGCGGCCACCACGCAGGCCAGCGTCTGCCCCCGTTTCCACAGCGCTGCATGAGCGCCGTTACCCCATCCACAGGATGTCGATGATGCGCAGCGTCTCAGCATCGTCGTCGACCAGCAGCGTGAGCATGCCCTCACCGTTCGCACCGAAGAAGGCGTGTCTGATGGCGGTCTGGCCCGGCCGTTCCGGCACTGCGTCCCACGGCGTCTCCAAGAGGTCGAGGAGGCGCTCAAGTAGTAGGCCGTGACGGACTTCGTTGGGGAGCCCGTTCAGTTCGTACAGCGCACGTCCGTGGAAGCCGTCCCAGCGGTACGTCACACCCGGCCTTCCCAGCCCGGAGGGGTGTAGCGAACGAAGCTGTCCTCCCTGCCCTGCAGGGCGTCCTGCACCGCCTCTTCGTAGCCGGGACGGCCGTAGGCGATGGCCCGCAAGCGCCACTGACGCAGCAGGGTTTGGACCTGCTTGAACCGCGCCAGGTCGTGCGCCGCGTCGAGCGCCTCGTCATACTCGGCCCGGAACTGGTCACGATGCGCCGGCGGGAGCGCATCGAAGATCGCGGCCGGATCCTCACCAGGATCGCGCGGCGCGGTCGGTTCCTCGGACTGAGCGGTCATGACGTCCAATCTACCGGTGGCCCCCGTCAGACGTGGAGGCTCCCGACAGGGCACGGCCTCACAAGCAAGAACCGGAGCACATACGGAATGATCTTGCTTACCTGGCGACGTTGCTGGAGAGTACGCGCAGGTGCACCAAGCTGTGGAGCCACCGGAGCTCCTCGGACATCTAAGACGTGTCCTGATGGTGATGAACCGTTGAACCAGGCATAGCGAGCTTCGAGGACCGGCTGGTGCCGGACGAGTTATGGAGGTTGTTCCAGCTGGTGGTTCCGCCCGCGCCGACGCGGCCACCGGGTGGTGGTCGGCGGCGTGCGGATGGATCGCAGCGTCTTAGCGGCGATTGTGTTCGTGGCCGCCGCCTGCTGCACCTGGATGGGGGCGAGCGGTTCATCTTTTCACGAGGGGTTCTCGCTCGAGGGGCCGCGTCAAGCCGGTCTTGGCGGTCAGCACATTGTGCATAGCACGAGGTCCTCAGCATTCGATGACGTTGACGGCTAGGCCGCCTCGGCTTGTTTCCTTGTATTTGTCGAGCATGTCGCGGCCGGTGTCGCGCATGGTCTTGATGGCCTTGTCGAGGGTGACGAAGTGGCGGCCGTCGCCGCGGAGGGAGATGCGGGCGGCGCTGATGGCCTTGATGGCGCCGACCGCGTTGCGTTCGATGCAGGGGACCTGGACGAGGCCGCCGACCGGGTCGCAGGTGAGGCCGAGGTTGTGCTCGATGCCGATCTCGGCGGCGTTCTCCACCTGCTCGGGGGTGCCGCCGAGGACCTCGGTGAGGCCGGCGGCGGCCATGGAGCAGGCGGAGCCGACCTCGCCCTGGCAGCCGACCTCGGCGCCGGAGATGGACGCGTTCTGCTTGAACAGGACGCCGATCGCGCCGGCGGTCAGCAGGAAGCGGACGACGCCCTCGTCGTCGCTCGGGAGGAAGCGGTCGCAGTAGTGCAGGACGGCCGGGATGATGCCGGCGGCGCCGTTGGTCGGGGCGGTGACGATGCGGCCGCCGGCGGCGTTCTCCTCGTTGACGGCGAGGGCGAACAGGGTGACCCAGTCCATCGCGTGGAGGGGGTCGGCGGGCTTCTCGGTGGAGAGCTGGCGGTGCAGCTGGGGCGCGCGGCGGCGGACCTTCAGGCCGCCGGGGAGCAGGCCCTCGCGGGTGCAGCCGCGGGTGACGCAGTCCCGCATGACCTGCCACAGGTCGAGGAGGTCCGCGCGGATCTCGGCGGGGGTGCGGCCGAACGCCGTCTCGTTCTCCAGCATGAGCGCGGAGATCGACAGGCCCGTCTCGCGGCAGCGGTCGAGGAGTTCGGCGGCCGTGTCGAACGGGTGGGGGAGGACGGTGTCGTCCGGTTTGATGCGGTCGGCGCCGGTGGCGTTCTCGTCCAGGATGAAGCCGCCGCCGACGGAGTAGTAGACCTTCGTGCGCAGTTCGGCGCCGGTCTCGCCGAGGGCCGTGAAGCGCATGCCGTTCGGGTGGCCGGGGAGCGACTTCTTGCGCTCGAAGTGGAGGTGCTCGTTGACGACGAACGGGATGTCGTGGTCGCCGAAGAGGCGGAGGGCGCCGCGTTCGCGGATGGACGCCAGGCGCTCGTCCACGGTGTCGACGTCGACCAGTTCGGGCTTGTCGCCCTCCAGGCCGAGGATGACGGCCTTGTCGCTGCCGTGGCCCTTGCCGGTGAGACCGAGCGAGCCGTACAGGACGACCTGGACGGACGCGGTCTTCTCCAGGAGCCCGTCGCGTTCCAGGCCGCGGGCGAAGCGGTGCGCGGCGGCCATGGGGCCGCCGGTGTGGGACGAGGACGGGCCGATACCGATCTTGAACAGGTCGAACACGCTGATGGCCATTGCTACCTCGTTGTAGCTGCGCCCCCTCCCGGGGGAGGGGGCGCGGGGACGTCACAGGTTCGGATACAGGGGGTGCTTCTCGGCGAGGGCCTTCACGCGGGCCGCGAGGGCGTCCTTGTCGAAGGACGGCTGCAGGGCCAGCGCGATGACGTCGGCGACCTCGGCGAAGTCCGCGGCGGTGAAGCCGCGGGTGGCGAGGGCCGGGGTGCCGATGCGCAGCCCGGAGGTGACCATCGGCGGGCGCGGGTCGTTCGGCACCGCGTTCCGGTTCACCGTGATGCCGATCTCGTGCAGCCGGTCCTCGGCGTCGCGGCCGGTGAGCTCGGAGTCGACCAGGTCGACCAGGACGAGGTGGACGTCCGTGCCGCCGGTCAGCACCTTCACGCCGGCCTTGGCGGAGTCCTCGGCGAGGAGGCGGTCGGCGAGCAGCTTCGCGCCCTCGACGGTGGCCGCCTGCCGGGCCTTGAACTCCTGCGACGCGGCGATCTTCAGCGCGACGGCCTTGGCGGCGATCACGTGCTCCAGCGGGCCGCCCTGCATGCCCGGGAACACCGCCGAGTTGATCTTCTTGCCGTACTCCTCGCGGGCGAGGATCAGCCCGCCGCGCGGGCCGCCGAGCGTCTTGTGCGTCGTCGTGGTGACGATGTCGGCGTGCGGGACGGGCGAGGGGTGCAGCCCCGCCGCGACGAGCCCCGCGAAGTGCGCCATGTCGACCATGAGCAGCGCGCCGACCGAGTCGGCGATCTTGCGGAACTCGGGGAAGTCGAGCTGCCGCGGGTACGCCGACCAGCCCGCGACGATCATCTTGGGCCGGTGCTCGGCGGCGAGGGCGGCGACCTCGTCCATGTCGACGAGGCCGTCCTCGGCGCGGACGTGGTACGGCACGACGTTCAGCGTCTTGCCGGAGTAGTTCAGCCGCATCCCGTGCGTGAGGTGGCCGCCGTGCGCGAGGTCCAGCCCGAGGATGGTGTCGCCGTGCTGGAGCAGCGCGAAGTACACGGCCGTGTTGGCCTGCGCCCCGCTGTGCGGCTGGACGTTCGCGTGCTCGGCGCCGAACAGGGCCTTGGCGCGGTCGATCGCGAGCTGCTCGGTGACGTCGACGAACTCGCAGCCGCCGTAGTAGCGGCGGCCGGGGTAGCCCTCGGCGTACTTGTTGGTCAGGACGGAGCCCTGCGCCTCCAGCACCGAGACCGGCGCGAAGTTCTCCGACGCGATCATCTCCAGCGTGGACTGCTGGCGCCGCAGTTCGGCGCCGACGGCCTCGGCGACCTCGGGGTCGGCGGCGGCCAGCGAATCGTAGAGGCTCATGACTCCTCGATCAGCTTCTCGTAGGAGGCGGAGTCGAGCAGGTCGCCGGGCTCGTCGCTGATCCGGACCTTGAAGATCCAGCCCTCGCCGTACGGGTCGTCGTTGATGACCTTCGGCTCGTCCACCACGGCGGAGTTGATCGCGGTGATCTCGCCGCTGACCGGAGAGTAGAGGTCGCTGACCGACTTGGTGGACTCGACCTCGCCGCACGGCTCGCCCGCCTCGACGGTGTCGCCCTCGGAGGGCTGCAGCTCGAGGTAGACGATCTCCCCGAGGGCGTCGGCGGCGTGCGCGGTGATGCCGACGGTGACGATCCCGTCCTCACCGCCGAGGCCGGACACCCACTCGTGCTCTTCGCTGTAGCGGAGCTGCTCCGGAACGCTCACGATCTCTCTTCTCTCTCAGGAACGCTTGTAGAAGGGCAGGGCCACCACGTCCACCGGCTCGGGCCGGCCGCGGACGTCCACGGCCAGTTCCGTCTCCTCGACGCCGCTGTCGAGGTAGGCCAGGGCGATCGGCTTGCCCAGTGTGGGGGAAGGGGCCCCGCTCGTCACGACGCCGCACGGCGTGCCGCCGGACGTGACGACCTGGTACCCCTTCCGTGGCGCGCGACGCCCGCGCGCGACCAGTCCCACGAGCCTACGGCCCGGCGGCGTCGCGGCCTGCGCCGCCAGGGTGGTCTTGCCCACGAAATCGACGGTCTTGTCCAGCTTCACGACCCGGCCGAGGCCCGCCTCGAACGGCGTCGTCTCGGCGGTCAGCTCGTTGCCGTACAGCGGCATGCCCGCTTCGAGGCGCAGCGAGTCGCGCGCGGCGAGGCCCGCCGGGACGACCCCGTCGACCGCGGCGAGCGCCCGCCACAGCGCGACGGCGTCGGCGGCGTCCACGAACAGCTCGAAGCCGTCCTCGCCGGTGTAGCCGGTGCGGGCGATCAGCGCGTCCACGCCCGCGACGCGTCCGGCGAGGATCGCGTAGTACTTGAGGTCGCCCACGGGCGCGTCGGTGAACTCTTCGAGAATTCCCTGTGAGCGCGGGCCCTGCAGGGCCACCAGCGCGTACGCGGCGGAGCGGTCGTCGACGGCCGCCTCGAAGCCGGCGGCGCGCTCGGCCAGCGCGTCCCGCACGACGTCGGAATTCGCCGCGTTAGCCACGACCATCCACGTCTCGTCGGCGAGCCGGTAGACGATCAGGTCGTCGAGGACGCCGCCGTCCGGCGCGCAGATCATCGTGTAGCGGGCCTTGCCGACCGGCATCGTCGACAGGTTCCCGACCAGCGCGTAGTCGAGCGCGGCGCCCGCGTCCGGCCCGGAGAGGAAGATCTCCCCCATGTGCGACAGGTCGAACAGGCCGGCCCCGGTGCGGACGGCCTGGTGCTCGGCGGTCTCGCTCTTGTAGCGCAGCGGCATCAGGTAGCCGGCGAAGTCGACGAGGTTCGCGCCGAGGTCGCGGTGGACGTCGTGCAGCGGAGTGGTCTTCGGATCGGCGGACATGGGTTCGGCTCCTTCGTCACGGGCGCGCGTGGTCCATCGTCCCACTCGCGCACCGGGCGTTTCGGTGCCTCCCCCTCTGTCATCGGCGCCTGAGAGCTTCACCCGCCGGCGGGCGGCGGGTTTTCACCTTCGGCGGGGGACCGGGTCCCCGCTTTCCAGAGGTCGCCTTGCCCGTGCGGTCCGTGGGCCTGAGAGGTTCCGGGGAGGATTTGCTCCTTCGGCGTCCCACACCGGCTGCGTGGGACTCTCCCGCACGGGGTCAACGGCTGTCCGCCAAATCTAGCAGCGGCCCCGCCCGGCGACCACCCGCCGGCCGCCCGCCCTCAGCCGGTGGGCGGCGGGGACGCCGACATCGACTTCACGCAGGTCCGCAGCGCCGCCTTGATCTTCTCCAGGTCCTTCTTCGCGGGGGTGGACGTCGGGTTCGGCGACGGCAGTTCGACCCCCTGCTCGTGCATGCAGTCGTTGAACGCCTGGGTCGCCTGCGACACCCCCGGCGGGACGGGCGCGGCCGTCGTGCTGGGCTTGCCGGTCGCCGTCCCGGACGGCGCCGAGGCCGGTGCCGAGGCCGCCGGGGTGGGCGGCGCCGACGCCCCCGCGTCCCCGCCGCCGTCGTCGGAGCCCCCGCACCCGCTGAGCGCCAGACCCAGCGCCAGCACCGCTACAAGACCGCGCTTCAAGGTGACAACCTCCAAGGACCGGGGTGAGACCGCTCATAATGCGCGCGTTCGCCGCCCCGCCGCTATCACGGCGCATGCCAATGCCGCTGCCGCGACTTAGCACCTCTCCTCAAATCCGCCCGGCCCGAGCGCTCCTCTCGCGGCACCGGTTCCTTGATTGACTTAAACCGGGACAGGATGGGTCGCGTACTCTGAGTTGGTCGTTGGAGATCACCCGCGGTGGGCGCGGGGGGACGAGCTGAGGGGCATGCCGGATGGTCTACCTGGCGGGGATGCTGATCCTGTTCTTCGGCCTGCTCGTGTCCATCGCGCTGCACGAACTCGGGCACTTCTCGTTCGCCAAGCTGTTCAAGGTGCGGACCACCCAGTTCATGGTCGGTTTCGGCCCGACGATGTGGTCCAAGCGCAAGGGCGAGACCGAGTACGGGGTGAAGTGGATCCCGCTCGGCGGCTACATCCGCATGATCGGGATGCTGCCGCCGCGCAAGGGCGACGCCCCCGGGCAGGTGCGGCAGATCAGCACCGGGCCGTGGCAGGGCCTCATCGAGTCGGCGCGCGGCGCGGCGCTGGAGGAGATCCGCCCCGGCGACGAGGACCGCGTGTTCTACGCCAAAAAGTGGTGGCAGAAGCTGCTCATCATGTTCGGCGGGCCCGCGATGAACCTGCTGCTGTCGGTGATGTTCTTCGCGATCCTGCTGATGGGCATCGGCACCATGCGGGCGCAGCCGGTGATCGGCGAGGTCCTCGAATGCATGGTGCCCGCGAGCCAGTCGCAGACGACGGAGTGCCCGAAGAACGCCGCCCCGACCCCCGCCGCGCAGGCGGGGCTCAAGCCCGGTGACAAGATCGTCGCGTTCGGCGGCAAGAAGATCGACGACTACGAGAAGCTGCGGGTGCTGATCCGCGACAACGGCGGCAAGACCGTACCGATGACCGTCGAGCGGGACGGGCGGGACGTCCAGCTGAGCGTGCCGGTCACCCGCAACCAGATGTACGACCTGAAGGACCAGGACAAGATCGTCAACGTCGGGTTCCTCGGCATCACCCCGACCAGCGCGATCGAGCGGCAGGGCCCCGGCGCGGTCGCGAGCACGATGGTCGACCTGACCAGCCGCACCACCGGCGCGCTGGTGCGGATGCCGCAGAAGATGGTCGGCGTCTGGAACGCCGCCTTCGGCGACGAGAAGCGCGACCCGAACGGCCCGGTCGGCGTCGTCGGCGTCAGCCGGATCGGCGGCGAGGTCGCCGCCTCCAGCGACTACACCAACGCGGAGAAGGTGTCCTTCTTCGTGATGCTGCTCGGCTCGCTGAACCTCGCGGTCGGGCTGTTCAACCTCGTCCCGCTGCTGCCGCTGGACGGCGGCCACATCGCCGGCGCGCTGCTTGAGGCGGTGAAGAAGGCGTTCGCGAAGGTCTTCCGCCGCCCCGACCCCGGCTACGTGGACGTCGCCAAGGCGCTGCCGGTGACGTACGTGATGGCCGTCGTGCTGATCGTCATGGGCGGCCTGCTGATCTACGCCGACCTGGTGAACCCCGTCACCGTCACGGGATAGCGGGCAGCTCGCCGGTCTTCAGGAACGCGTCCAGCGCGGCCAGGTAGGGCGCTATGTCGAGGCCCTGTGCGGCGAGCCACGCGTCCGACCCGTAGGTGCCGGCGTAGCGCTCGCCGCCGTCGCAGATCAGCGTCACGACGCTGCCGCGCTCGCCGCGCGCCCGCATCTGCGCGATCAGCTCCGCCGCGCCCCACATGTTCGTGCCGGTCGAGCCGCCGACGCTGCGGCCGCTGACCTCGGCCGTCCAGCGCATCGCCGCGACGGACGCCGCGTCCGGCACCTGGATCATCCGGTCGATGACGGTCGGCAGGAACGACGGCTCGACGCGCGGCCGGCCGATGCCCTCGATCCGCGAGCCCGCCGCCGTCCGCACCGGGTCGCCGTCGGCGTACGAGCCGTAGAACGCCGAGCCCTCCGGGTCGACGACCGCGAGCCGCGTCTGGAACATCCGGTACCGGGCGTACCGGCCGATCGTCGCGGACGTCCCGCCGGTGCCCGCGCCGACCACGACCCAGGACGGCTCCGGGAACCGCTCCAGCCGCATCTGCTCGAAGATCGACTCGGCGATGTTGTTGTTGCCGCGCCAGTCCGTCGCGCGCTCGGCGTAGGTGAACTGGTCCATGAAGTGGCCGTTGCACTCGGCCGCGAGCCGCCGCGACTCGTCGTAGATCGAGGACGGGTCGTCCACCAGGTGGCAGCGGCCGCCCTGGAACTCGATCAGCTGGATCTTCTCCGGGCTGGTCGAGGCGGGCATCACCGCGATGAACGGCAGGCCGAGCAGCCGCGCGAAGTACGCCTCCGACACCGCCGTGGACCCGCTGGACGCCTCGATGATCGTCGTGTCCTGCCGGATCCAGCCGTTGGCGAGCCCGTACAGGAACAGCGACCGGGCGAGCCGGTGTTTCAGCGAACCGGTCGGGTGGACGGACTCGTCCTTCAGGTAGAGGTCGATGCCCCACTCCGGCGGCAGCGGGAACACGTGCAGGTGCGTGTCGGCGCTGCGGTTGGCGTCGGCGTCGACGAGCCGGATCGCCTCGGCGATCCACGCCCGGTATCCGGGATCGCAGCGGTCCACGGTGCGGCTCACGGCGGCCTTCCCCTCGATCGTCGCTGATCGGCCGGGTCCCACGATATCCGTGCATGTCGCGGGTGCATGATGGAGGCAGCGGGGGGCAGATGATCGAGATGTTCGACGAGCGGATCACGGCGGCCGGGCGGCTGCCGCTGTTCGGCTTCTTCGTCGCGTTCCTCGTCACGTTCGTGCTGACGCGGGTCAACGTGCGGCTCATCCGCGCGGACGTGCGCTGGTGGTTCCGCAACGTGACCGCGGGCGACCTGCACATCCACCACGTCGTGTTCGGCGTGGTCCTGATGCTGGCGGGCGGGGTGGGGAGCCTCGCCGTCCCGGACGCCTACACCGGCCTCAACGTGGCGGCCGCCGTCGTGTTCGGCATGGGCTCCGCCCTCGTGCTGGACGAGTTCGCGCTGATCCTGCACCTCAGCGACGTGTACTGGACGGAGAAGGGCCGCGCGTCCGTCGACGCGGTGTTCGTCGCGATCGCGGTGACGGGCCTGCTGCTGCTCGGCATCCGCCCGCTGGGCTACGAGGGCATCGCGCCCGACCCCGGCACCGGCATCCTCACCCGCGTCTACGTCGCGTCCCTGGTCGTGAACCTGGTGTTCGCGGTGATCACCCTGCTCAAGGGCAAGATCTGGACGGGTCTCATCGGCCTGTTCATGCCCGCCCTGCTGATCGTCGGCGCGATCCGCGTGGCGCGGCCCGGCTCGCCGTGGGCGCGCTGGCGCTACGCCCCCGATTCGCGCCGCTACCAGCGGGCCGTCCGGCGGGAGCGGCAGTTCCGCCGCCCGCTGATCCGCGGCAAGATCTGGGTGCAGGAGTTCATCGCGGGACGGCACGACCTCCTCCCGCCGGAGCTGCTGCAGCGCGGCGCCGACGCCGCCGAGCGCGCCCGGCTGCGCCGCCTCGAACGGGCGGAGCGCCGCGCCGCCGCCCGCGCCCAGCGCAAGGCCAGGGCCCGCGCGGACCGCCGGGCCGAGCGCCGCGCCGCCCGCCGCGCGGCCCGCGGCGTCCGCCGCCAGTTCGCCGCCCGCGGCGGGGCCGCCGCCCGCCGCGAGACGACCCGCACCCTGCCGCGCGTCCGCGGCCGCGCCGCGTCGCGCATGCGCGCCCGCGCCGCGGCCCGCCGCGTCCGCCGCCCC
>NZ_VCKZ01000432.1 GCF_005889745.1 Actinomadura geliboluensis | reverse complement strand
AGGTGTATAAGAGACAGCGTCGTACGGAAGCCAGTGGACGCGCGGGTCGCGGCGGAACCAGGACTCCTGCCGGCGGGCGAAGCGCCGCGTCGTCCGGACGGTGTCCTCCTTCGCCTGCTCCTCGGTGCACTCCCCCGCGAGGAACCGGAGCACCTGCGCGTAGCCGAGCGCCCGCCCGGCGGTCAGGCCGTCCCGCAGGCCCCGCTTCTCCAGCGCCCTCACCTCGTCGACCAGGCCCGCGCCCCACATCCGCTCCACCCGCAGGGCGATGCGCTCGTCCAGGGCGTCGCGCGGGACGCTCACGCCGATCTGCAGGGCCGAGCCGTACCGGTACCGGTGCTCGGGCAGCGTCGCGGTGAACGGGCGGCCGGTGATCTCGATGACCTCCAGGGCGCGGACGATCCGGCGCCCGTTGCTCGGCAGGATGGCGTCCGCGGCGGCCGGGTCGAGGCCGCGCAGCCGCTCGTGCAGCCCACCGGGGCCGACCTGCGCCAGCTCCACCTCCAGGCGCGCCCGGATGGCGGGATCCGTCCCGGGGAACTCCATCTCGTCGAGCGCCGCGCGCACGTAAAGGCCCGACCCGCCGACCAGCACCGGCAGCCGGCCCCGGCCCCGGACGTCCGCGATCGCGTCCGCGCTGAGCGCCTGGTACTCGGCGACGCTGGCCGTCTTCACCACGTCCCAGACGTCCAGCAGATGGTGCGGGACCCCGCGCATCTCGGCCGCGGGCAGCTTCGCGGTGCCGATGTCCATGCCGCGGTAGAGCTGCATCGAGTCGGCGTTGACCGCCTCGCCGTCCAGCCGCAGCGCCAGTTCCACGGCGAGGTCGGACTTCCCCGCGGCCGTCGCCCCGACGACCGCGATCACATAGGGAGCATTGGGTGAGGTCACGGGATTGATTGTGGCAACAGAACGGGTATGGGCGGGGGGTACGGGTGTGCGTGCCAACCGCGCCGCACCGATCGAGACGAGGGATCCAGGGGGATCGGGAATGTCCATCGTCGACAAGGTCAAGCAGATGCTCGGGCAGCACTCCGGCAAGGCCAGGCACGGCGTCGAGCGCGCCGGGGACATGATCGACGAGCGCACCGGCGGCAAGTACGCCGACAAGGTCGACAAGGTCCAGGAGAAGGCCGGCGACATGCTAGACCGGGAAGGCGGCCAGGGCGGCGGCACCGGCCGGCAGGGCCAGGGCGGCCAGGGCGGTCAGGGCGGTCAGATGGGCCAGAGCGACCAGGGCGGTCAGATGGGGCAGGGCGGCCAGCCCGGCCAGGGCCAGGGCCCCTCCTAGCCGGCGCGGCGGTCCGGCCGCGACCAGGCCGCCACGAAGTAGCCGACCCCGTAGGGCGCGTCGTCGGCGAGCAGTTCCCCGCCGAGACCGGGCGAGTCCGAGGCCGCGCCCGCCAGCACCTGCCACGCCGCACGCCCTGCCGCCTGGACGTCCCGGGAGAGCCCGGGGTCCAGCGCGGCCAGGGCGGCGGCGTCAGCTGTGCCGAGAGCACGTGCCACGCCCTCATCGTGCGGGCGCGCGCGCACATCGAGATACCCGGGTGCCTTCTCTGAACGGCACGCCGACCCGTCCCCCATCACCAGGAGCGCCACACGGTCGGCCGCCCCTGCCAGTTCCCTGCCGAGCGATAGGCAGGCCTCCGGCTCGGCGTCGAAGGCCACGGCGTGATAGCGCGCGCGGGCGGCGAAACCCTGCCGCTCCAGCAGCCACCGGCCGATCGTCAGGGAGAGCGGGAGCGCATCCGCCCCGTCCACGGGTTCGCGTGGGCTCGTCCAGTCGAGCCCGTACGGCCTGAGGGATGCGTAGGCGTCCGGGCCGTAGGGCCGCGTCTCCGCCCCGCCCCCGACGACGGCCAGCACGCCCGCGTCGCCGAGGAGCCCGACGGCCCGGTCGCAGGCGGTGCGCAGCGCGTCGAGCTCCGACGCCGCCTCCCCCGCCATCTCCGGGACGAGAACCGGCGGGTGCGGGCACACCGCCGCCGCTACGAGCACACTGCCTCCTTGGACGGGGTAACACCGCGCCTTGGGACCGGTAGACCGCGAACGGCCGTGAGAGCCGCGCTCAGGAGCAGCCGTGGCCGGACGGCGCGGCCGGTGCCGGCGCGGGCCGTCCGATCGAGGGCATGCCCAGCGCGACGCCCTTCGGACCGCCGCCGTTCCCCTGGCGAGCCTCCCACGCGTCGCCCGCCCGCGTGCGGCGGACGTCCAGCACCGGCTTGTCGGCGACCAGGTGGTGCGGCGCCGCGTAGGTGACCTCGACGGTGACCATGTCGCCGGGCCGGACCGGCTGCTCCGGGGCGCCGAAGTGCACGAGGCGGTTGTCGCGCGCGCGGCCGGACAGCCGCCGGGTCGCCTCGTCCTTGCGGCCCTCGCCCTCCGCGACCAGGACCTCCAGCGTGCGGCCGAGCTGCTTCTTGTTCTCCGCCCAGGAGATCTCCTCCTGGAGGGCGACGAGCCGCTCGTACCGCTCCTGGACGACCTCCTTCGGCAGCTGGCCGTCCATGGTCGCGGCCGGGGTGCCCGGCCGCTTGGAGTACTGGAACGTGAACGCCGAGGAGAACCGGGCCTCCCGCACCACGTGCAGGGTCTCCTCGAAGTCGGCCTCGGTCTCGCCGGGGAACCCCACGATGATGTCGGTGGTGATCGCCGCGTCCGGGATCGCCGCCCGGACCTTGTCGATGATGCCGAGGTAGCGCTCCTGCCGGTACGAGCGCCGCATCGCGCGCAGCACCGCGTCCGACCCGGACTGCAGCGGCATGTGCAGCGACGGCATCACGTTCGGCGTCTCGGCCATCGCCGCGATGACGTCGTCGGTGAAGTCCTTGGGGTGCGGCGAGGTGAACCGGACCCGCTCCAGGCCCTCGACGCCCCCGCAGGCGCGCAGCAGGACCGCGAAGGCGGACTGGCCGCCCTCGGTCATGGCGCGCACCTCGTCCGGCGCCGCCGACAGGGCGCCGAAGCCCGAGCCGTAGGCGTTGACGTTCTGCCCGAGGAGGGTCACCTCCAGGACGCCCTCGCCGACGAGCGCCTCGACCTCGGCGAGGATCTCACCGGGGCGGCGGTCCTTCTCCTTGCCGCGCAGGGACGGGACGATGCAGAACGTGCACGTGTTGTTGCAGCCGACGGAGATCGACACCCACGCCGCGTACGGCGACTCCCGGCGCGTCGGCAGCGTCGAGGGGAAGGTCACCAGCGACTCTTCGATCTCGACCTGCGCCTCGCTCTGCACGCGGGCCCGCTCCAGCAGCGCGGGCAGCGACCCGATGTTGTGGGTGCCGAACACCACGTCCACCCAGGGGGCGCGCTTGACGATGGTGTCGCGGTCCTTCTGCGCGAGGCAGCCGCCGACGGCGATCTGCATGCCCGGATGGCCGTCCTTGACCGGCCGCAGATGGCCGAGGTTGCCGTAGAGCCGGTTGTCGGCGTTCTCCCGCACCGCGCAGGTGTTGAACACCACCACATCGGGCTCGGCGTCCCCGGCGCGGACGTACCCGGCCGCCTCCAGCAGCCCGGACAGCCGCTCGGAGTCGTGGACGTTCATCTGGCACCCGTAGGTACGGATCTCGTACGTGCGGGCGGCCGTCTCCATTGGCGCACTCATGACGGTAACCAAGGGTACGGGCCCGTCCCGCCGCGATGGAACGTCCGGCCGCGGCGGCCCCGGCGAACGGCCTGCTTCCGGGGGCCGGGGCGCACCCGCGGACACCCCGCTCCGACCAGCCCAGATGATCACTCTCCGCCATGATGGACCCCGTCCGACATGGGGATTCGTGATCGGATCGGTACCGCTCGGCAACTTTCAGGCGCCCGGCCATGACGTAAAGTCCGTCCGCATGACGGACAGCGAAGGCGAGCTCGACCTCACCAAGGACGAGCCCGAGGACTCCGTTCCGGAGCCGGCCCCCGCGGCGGGCGACCGGGCTCTCGTCGTGGTCGAGAACGTCAACAAGCACTTCGGCGAGCTGCACGTCCTCAAGGACATCAACCTCACGGTGAACTCCGGCGAGGTCGTCGTCGTCATCGGCCCCTCCGGGGGCGGCAAGTCGACTCTCTGCCGGTCGATCAACCGGCTGGAGCCCATCGACGGCGGGAAGATCCTCGTGGACGGCAAGGAGCTCCCCCAGGAGGGCAAGGAGCTCGCGAAGCTCCGCGCCGACGTCGGGATGGTGTTCCAGTCGTTCAACCTGTTCGCCCACAAGACGATCCTCGAGAACGTCACGCTCGGGCCGGTGAAGGTCCGCAGGCAGGGCAAGCAGGAGGCGCAGAAGCACGCGATGGAGCTGCTCGACCGGGTCGGCATCGCCAACCAGGCCGGCAAGTACCCGGCGCAGCTGTCCGGCGGGCAGCAGCAGCGGGCGGCGATCGCGCGCTCCCTGGCGATGAAGCCCAAGGTGATGCTCTTCGACGAGCCGACCTCGGCGCTTGACCCGGAGATGGTCAACGAGGTCCTGGACGTCATGACGGGGCTCGCCCGCGAGGGCATGACGATGATCGTCGTCACGCACGAGATGGGGTTCGCGCGCCGCGCCGCCCAGAAGGTCGTGTTCATGGCGGACGGTCAGATCGTCGAGGAGAACACCCCCGACGAGTTCTTCACCAATGCGCGCACCGACCGCGCGAAGGACTTCCTTTCCAAGATCCTCACGCACTGAGCCGCGGGGCTCCGGCAGAGAGCAGAGGTAGGACGAGAAATGCGAGTACGTCGTTTCGGCGCCCTCATCGGGGCGGGGATGGCGCTGTCCCTGGCGCTCAGCGCGTGTGGCAGCGACACCGAGAAGACCGAGGCCAAGACGGTCGTCCAGAAGGCCAAGGACGACAAGAAGCTGACCATCGGCATCAAGTTCGACCAGCCGGCGCTCGGGCTGAAGAAGCCCGACGGCACCTATGACGGCTTCGACGTGGACGTCGCCAAGTACGTCGCGCAGAAGCTGGGCGTGCCGGAGAGCGGCATCACCTTCAAGGAGACGACCTCCGCGAACCGCGAGTCGTTCATCGGCGGCGGGCAGGTCGACCTGATCTTCGCCACCTACTCCATCACCGAGGCGCGCAAGCAGCAGGTGACCTTCGGCGGTCCCTACTACGTCGCGCACCAGGACACGATGGTGAAGGCCGACAACACCGACATCAAGAAGGCCGCCGACCTCAAGGGCAAGAAGCTCTGCAAGGCGGCCGGGTCGAACTCGTTCCGCCGCATCACCGAGGGCCCGCCGGACGGCAAGCTCAACATCAAGGGCGTCACGCTGGTGGACGCCGGCAGCTACTCCGAGTGCGTGAGCAAGCTGAAGTCCGGCGCGCTGGACGCGGTGAGCACCGACGACCTGATCCTGGCCGGCTTCGCCAACCAGCAGAAGGGCTCCTTCAAGGTCATCAACGACCCCTTCACCGACGAGAAGTACGGCGTCGGCATCAAGAAGGGCGACACCGAGACCTGCGAGGCCGTCAACAAGGCCATCACCGAGATGTACTCCGACGGCACCGCCAAGACCCTGCTGGAGAAGCACTTCGCCGGCACCGGGCTGAAGCTCGTCACGACCGCCCCGCAGATGGAGGGCTGCTCCTGACCGGGGGCCGCGCCTGACGCCCGCCGCGCCGGCGCGTCCCCGGGAGCGGCTCCCGGGGACGCGCCGGTCCGGCCTGACACCGCCGGCCGGGCTCGACACCGCTGGCCCGACACCGCTGGAACGCCATGAAACAGCTGAGCAATGTTTGACTTCAGCCCGTTCTTCGACAGCTTCGACGAGATCCTCCAGGGATTCTGGGCGACGATCCGCCTGGCGGCCGCCGCGGCGGTGCTCTCCCTCATCATCGGCACGGTCCTGGCGAGCTTCCGCGTCGCCCCCGTGCCGGTGCTGCGCGCCTTCGGCACGGGCTACGTCAGCATCGTCCGCAACACGCCGCTGACGCTGGTGCTGCTGATGTGCAGCTTCGGCCTCAACGACACCCTCGCGCTGCAGTTCTCCTCGATCCCGTCGGTGACCTACTACTGGTGGGCCGTCCTCGGCCTGTCCGCCTACACCGGCGCGTTCGTCTGCGAGACGCTCCGGTCCGGGATCAACACGGTCCCGCTGGGCCAGGCGGAGGCGGCGCGGTCGGTCGGCCTGACCTTCACCCAGTCGCTGCGCATGATCATTCTGCCGCAGGCGTTCCGCGCGATCATTGCTCCGATGGGCAGCGTCCTCATCGCGATGATCAAGAACACCACGGTCGCCGCGGCGGCCAGCTACGCCGAGGTCGCACTGGTCACCAAGACGATCGTCGACAAGCCCACGTTCTCCAACGGCGTCATCCCGCTGTTCCTCGGCGTGGCCGTCGGCTTCCTGATCCTCACCCTGCCCACCGGGTACTTCTTCGGCTGGCTGGCCAAGCGGATGGCGGTGGCCCGATGAGCAAGGAAGCTACTGTTCTCTTCGACATTCCGGGGCCGCGGGCGCGCGCGCGGAACAGGGCGCTGGGCATCGCCGTCACGGTGGGGCTCGCCGCGATCCTCGCCGCGCTGGTCTGGCGGCTGGCCGCCAAGGACCAGTTCGCCGGGAAGTACTGGACGCCGTTCACCGAGTGGACGGTCTGGCGGCACCTGATCATCCCCGGCCTGCTGAACACGCTGAAGGCCGCCGCCGTCGCGACCGTGCTGGCGCTGCTGTTCGGCATCGTGTTCGGCCTGGCGCGGCTCTCCGAGCACTGGTGGATCCGGGTCCCGGCGGGCGCGGTGGTGGAGTTCTTCCGCGGCATCCCGCTGCTGATCCTGATCTTCCTGGCGTTCTTCGTCCCGAACAAGATCAGCCCGCAGATCGCCGAGTCCCAGTTCGGGCAGTTGCAGCGCGTCTCGGTGGACTACTTCTTCTCGATCTTCGGGGTGGAGAGCAACGCCGGCGTCGTCACCGTCCCGGCGTTCGCCGCGGTCGTGTTCGGCCTCACCATGTACAACGGCTCGGTGCTCGCCGAAGTCGTCCGGGCGGGCGTCCTGTCGATCCCGAAGGGCCAGGCGGAGGCCGCCTACTCGATCGGGCTGCGCAAGAACGGAGTCATGCGGCTGATCCTGCTGCCGCAGGCCATCACCGTGATGATGCCCGCGATCGTGAGCCAGATCGTCGTCCTGCTCAAGGACACCGCGCTCGGGTTCATCATCGCCTACCCCGAGCTGCTGTCCGCGGGCTTCCGCCAGGTCCCCGCCAACTACAGCAACAACCTCCTGCAGGCCGGCATCGTCGTCGCGATCATCTACATCGCGATCAACATGTCGGTGAGCCGGCTGGCGACGTGGCTGGAGGCGCGCAGCCGCCGCAGCCGCAAGACCGCGGCCAAGACCATGGGCACGGGCGGGGCGCCGCCCGTCGCCGGGGTCGGGGTCGGCGAGCAGGCCGTCCCGTCGACCTGATCTCCACGGT
>NZ_VCKZ01000796.1 GCF_005889745.1 Actinomadura geliboluensis | reverse complement strand
CCCCCGGAGTCCCGCCCCAAGGTCGATCTACACGCGGGATGCGTGGTATTGGGTGATGGGTATCCTGCGTGGGGGCCATTTTGCCCACCTGCACCGTGTTGATCATCAGAGGCGTGCCCGAGGGGGATAAACGGTGGCGAGGAACGAGCACGACGGGCGTTCCCTGGAGGAGCGGCTGGCCTCTCTGGACGCGATGAGCGGCGACACGGCGGAACCGGCCCGGGACGGTGAGCAGGCGGCGCGGACCGCCCCCGCCCAGCAGGAGAACGCCCCGCCGGAGCCGCCGGCCGCGCCCGAGCCGCCCGCCGCGCCGGGGCCACCGCCGGCCGCGCCGGAGCAGCAGGGCGCCGCGCCGGAACAGCAGCCGCCCGCGCCGGAGCAGCAGGGGCC
>NZ_VCKZ01000431.1 GCF_005889745.1 Actinomadura geliboluensis | reverse complement strand
ATGTTATCGAACAGTCACGCAAGATCATCTCGATTTCGATAAAGAATCTTGTCGTCTTTACCGCCGGGCCGAATCGGGGAATATTTCGCCCATCCGGGCGCCGTAAACCGGTCCCGGTCGCCTGTGGGCACAACCCCGAACGAGGGCACGGCACCGGGCGACGGCACAACGCCGGGCGACGGCCGAGCACCGACCGACGGCACGACACCCGGCGTCGGCACAACACCTGGGGACGGCACAACTCCCGGCGACGGGACAACGCCCGGCGACGGCACGACCCCCAGGGACGACGCGGCGCCCGACGAGGGCACCGGCGCGACGCCGGACGACGGCACGACACCGGACGAGGGGACGCCTCCCGCCGAGGAGCCCGCGCCCGGTGGCGAGCCGGCCCCTCGCGGCGCGGGGACCACGAACACCGCCTCCGAGGCGCCTCGCGGATCCGACGGGTCCGACGGCACGAGGGACCCCGCCTCGCCGTCCGAGGACGGTTCCGGCGTGCAGCCCGGTCTCATCGCGCCCATGCCGATGGGCATGATGGGCGGCCCCGCCGGCACCGCGTCGGCGGGCGGTGTCGGAGGGCCCTCCTCCGGCGGACCCTCCGTCGGCGGGTCCGAGCGGGCCCCCGGTTCCACGTCGCCGTCCACGTCCCGTGCGCCGGAACGTCCCGCCGGGGACGGCAACCCCAACCTGGAGTCTCCGCGCCCGAAGCCGGACTCCCAGTCCCACGCCCCCGTGGACTCCGACGGCGTCGTCCGCAACGAGCAGGCTCCGCCCGCGAACGAGTCGACGCAGCAGGACGGGGACGCGCCCCACAAGAAGGAGGCGGACGGCACCAAGCCGGACGACGGCTCCTCCGACGACGGCTCGTCCAGCGAGGGCACCCCGGACAAGACCGACCCGGCCGACGAGGCGCAGCAGCTCGCGGACGCCGAGCAGCAGGCCCGGGACATCCTCGCCCAGTTCGGCGACGACGCGCCCACGGTGGACTTCACGTCCAGCCCGATCGACCCGGCCGCGGTCCGTGAGGTCAACAACGCCCTCCAGGCGCTCTCCGCGGACTACCCCAGCACCATGCAGGGCCTGACCCACATCGGGTCGGAGGACTTCAACCAGTCGCTCGGGCCGGGCAACGACGACGTCCTCGCCTACGCGACGCCGGAGTCGAACGACCCCGGCATCTACCTCAACGACGACGCGTTCGCGGACAACGCGCAGCGGGCCGAGGACGGCGCCGACGAAGAGGCGACCGGCTTCACCGTGCCCGGCGGCGGCTCCACCGAAGGCGTCTTCACCCACGAGTTCGGCCACCACCTCGGCGAGCAGCTCCTCAACGACCCGCAGATGCTCGCGGACCTGAACCAGGCGGTCTCCAACTCCCTCGGCATCCCCTACGACGCGACCCAGCCACACGACCCGGCCACGCAGCAGCGCGTGGAGAACGCCCTGTCCGACTACGGGTCCGGCGACCCGCACGAGATGATGGCGGAGGCGTTCACCGAGTACCGCCTCTCCGAGAACCCCCGTCCGCTGGCCCAGGCCATCGGCCAGGTCATGGACCGCCACCTCGGCGCCAACAGCGGCAACACGCCCGCGCCGGACGGCACGAACGGCACCACGCAGAACGGCGACTCCACGCAGAACGGCGAGGGCAAGCCCCGCATCGGGGAGAACCAGCCGGGCTCCGACCCGACTCAGGACGCACCCGGCGGCGACACGCCCCGCACGGACGACGCCAACCCTCAGCCGGACGAGGGCAGCCCGCGCACTGACAACGAACAGCCCCGCACCGACGAGGGCCAACCCCGCGACACCGACCAAGGCCAGCCCCGCCACGACGCCGAAGGCCAACCACGCGACGCAGAAGGCCAGCCCCGCGATGGGCAGCCGCGCGACGCCGACGAGGGCCAGCCCCGCGACGGGCAGCCGCGCAACGACAGCGAGGGCCAGCCCCGCAACGACGGCGAAGGCCAACCACGCGACGGCGAAGGCCAGCCCCGCGACGGGCAGCCGCGCGACACCGACCAAGGCCAGCCCCGCAACGACGGCGAGGGTCAGCCGCGCAACGACAGCGAGGGCCAGCCCCGCAACGACGGCGAGGGCCAGCCGCGCAACGACGGCGAAGGCCAGCCCCGCAATGACGGGGAAGGGCAGCCGCGGGCGCGGGAGGGGCAGCCGGAGGACTCCGCCGACGGGCAGCCCGGGCAGCGGGACGTCCCCGAGGGGCTGCCGGACCGGCTGCACGACACCTGGCGCAACAGTGCGGAGACCCCGGCGGGGCGGGCGCTGTACGGCCCCGACGAGCCGCACATGCGCGGCGCGGCGGCGATGGTGCCGCCCGATCCCGCGGGCCGGTTCGTGCTCGACGCGCACGGCGACCGCAACGGGCTGATCGTCGGCGACCAGCGGATGAACGCCACGGACCTCGCGGCGCTGATCCGCAGCGACCCGAACTGGAACGGGCGCGACCTGCTCCTGCTGGCCAACAACAGCGGCGACGGCCGGCTGGCGGCCGACGTGGCGCAGCAGCTCGGCGTCCGCGTCACGGCCCCGATCGGCGCCGTCGACCTCAACGCGCTCGGCCATCCCGAGTCGACGGGCTGGACGGTCCACGACCCGGACGGCGGCCGCGTCGCGCCCGACCCGGTGCGCCGCTTCGACACCAACGACGAGGGCCAGCGGTACGGCGACGAACGGCTCGGGGACCAGTACCGGAACCTGCCGCCGGAGCTGCGGAACGCGCTGTACCAGTACACGGTGCAGTCGATGCCGAACGCGTTCCTGCGTCCCGGCGCCGACCTGCCCGGCTACCTGAACCACCTGCAGGGCGAGTACGGCACGGCGTGGGCGCTGAACAACATGAACGGCGGCAACGGCCTGCCGACGCTCGACACGCTGAACCAGTGGGCGTCCAACCCGAACCTGACGCCCGACCAGCGCGCGCTGGTCGACCACGTGATGTCCGCGCCCGATCCGGCGGATCGGCTCGCGCAGATCGCCGGCAACGCGAACTACTGGTCGTTCCTGCACGGGTACTTCGGTGAGACGCCCACCGTGGACGCGTTCAACGCGCGCGTCGGCGAGCTCGACCAGGCGCTGAACCAGCCGCTGCCGGAGCCGGTGCAGACCGAGCGCGGCCTGCACGACGTGAGCTTCATGCGGCTGCCCGACGGGACGGCGCTCGGCCCGCGCGACGCGCAGCTGCTCGTCGGGACGGTCCAGACCGAGCCGGGGTACATGTCGACGTCCCTCGGACGCGACCCCGCCGTCGTCGACAACAACCCGTTCGGCTACCGGATCCACATGGACCTGCCGGAGGGGTCGCGCGGCGTGTGGATGGGCGGCGAGAGCGCCTACCCGGACCAGCGCGAACTGGTCCTGCCGCGCGGCACCCGCTACGAGATCACCCATGTCGACCCCGACGCCCGGGACGCCGACGGCAACCCGATCGTCGAGATCCGCGCCACGGTGATCCCGCCGGACCCGGACCCGGGCGCGCCCGGCACGGGAGGCACGCCGGCGCCGAACGGCGACGGCTCGTGGCCCGGCGGCGCACCGCCCAACCCGGGCCCGGCGCCCAGTCCAGGACCGGCGCCGAACCCCGGCCCGGCCGGTCCGGGGTCGGCCGACCCCGGTTCGTCCCCGTCGGGGCCGTCGCCGCGGTTCCGCTCGACGCCGCCGTCCGACCCGGGTTCCGCGCCCGGGACGCCCGGCGGCAGCGACGCGGGCCCGCGCCCCGGCAGCGACGGCCCGGCAGCACGCGGCAGTGACGGCCCCGCCGCACGCGGCGGCGACGGGCCGGCGGCACGCGGGGACGACGGCCCCGCCGCACGCGGCGGGGAGGGTCCCGGTGCCCGCGGCGACGACGGTCCGGCGGCGCGGGGCGGGGACGAGCCCGCCGCGCGCGGCGACGACGCGGCGCCGCGCTCCGACGACGGCACCCGGCACGGTGACGAGGACGGCCCGGCCCACGACGGCGACACGGGCGAGACCCCGCCCGAGGGCCTCCCCGACCACCTGCACGACGTCTACCGCGGCAGCCAGGAGACCCCGGCCGGGCGCGCCTTCTACGGCCCCGGCGAGGGCTCCATGCGGGACCTCGCCTCGCGCGTGCCCGCCGACCCCCAGCGGTTCATCGTCGACGGGCACGGCGACCCCGACGGCATGCGGGTCGGCGACCGCCGGCTCAGCGTCGACGAGGTCGCCGACCTGATCCGCAACGACCCGAACTGGGACGGCCGCGAGGTGCTGCTGCTGTCGTGCGAGACGGGCGACGGCCAGTTCGCCGCCCAGCTCGCGCAGCGGCTCGGCGTGCCGGTCACCGCGCCGCACGGCCTCGCCTGGTCCGACTCGGACGGGAACGTGTACGCCTCGTCCGGCCGCCCCGGCGAGGACGGGCGGACGCGTCCCGACCTGCCGCCGAACGGCGGCTGGCAGACCCACCGCCCGGACGGCTCGGCCGCCCCGGCCGGACGCGACGGCTACGCGCCCGGCCATCCCGTGCAGGACGGCGGGACGAGCGGCCCGGCGCGGCCCGGCGACGGGGACGCGACCCGCGGTTCGCCCTCCCAGGACCCGTGGAACCCGCCGCAGGTGGACAGGGCCGCCACGCAGGACCACGCGCTGCGGCCCGACCAGCACGCCGCCGACGTCGACTACCCGAAGCGCGAGGGCCGGCACCGCATCCTGGCGCTGGACGGCAACGGCGACCCGGTCCTGGACCCGAGCGGGCAGCCGGTCGTCCGGTCGATCGTGTACACGAACGCCGACGGCCAGGTCACCCATGTCACGAACCCGCAGGCGGAGGGCGAGCCCGGAGCGCTCCGCGATCCCAACGAGAACATCGACCTGACGCAGCCTAGGCCGGGCGTCGTCCACCAGATCGACTTCGGCCAGGGGGACCCGCACGTCTTCGTCGGCGGCGAGGACGGGCGGTCGCCGGCCGCGGCGCCGTTCGACCCGCCGACTCACACGGCCGACGGCGAGCCGCTCAACGAGGTGACCCGGACCCACAATCCCTCGGACGGGCCGTACAGCGCGAGGCAGCCGCTGGACGCGGACGCCAGGATCGAGGTCCGCGACGGGGACGGCCGCCTGCACGGCATCTTCTGGACGGACGGCGACGGCAACATCACCCATGTCCGGACGTGGTTCGGCGACAAGGACGGCGTCGCCAACTACAACCCGGAGCTCGGGCTCCTCTCACACAAGAACGACGGGGTCCCGCTTCCCAACGTCAACTACATGGTCGAGCCGCGGGACCGCTTCGCGACCCTCGACCCCGCGGACTTCGACCCGAGCGACGCCGTCCGCCGCGGCGACCTCGGCGCGCTGCGCGAGGACGACCCGAACGGCATCCCCGGGCAGACCACCACGGCCGGCGCCAACGGGCCGCAGCACCAGGTCCCTCCGGGCACGTTCCTGTTCCACACCGACGAGAACGGCCAGACCGACATGGCCACCGGCCGGCCCGACTACGCGGTGGGCGGCGGCGCCCGCTACGGGGCGCAGGGCCACGTCGGGCACATGGGGAACAAGGAGTACTCCGGCACCCGGTTCAACGGCGGCCACATCTTCGGCCACCAGGGGCAGGGCCCGCGCGAGCGCATCAACTACTTCCCGCAGTGGGAGGTCGAGAACCAGGGCCAGAACGCCCACCAGGTCACCCGCCCCGAAAGCTGGTTCGGGCTGGAGGAGCGGCTCGCCGCCCTCGACCAGGACCCGCTGAACAACCGGCGGATCGGCCGGTTCGAGTTCTTCGCCGAACCGAACCGCACCGTGGACGGCGACCTCGCCTACACGCCGCGGGTGATCCACGCGCGGTGGTCGGAGACCGACTTCAACACCACCCCGCCGACGACGACCGTCCACTACCGGTCGTTCTACAACCTGCCGCCGAACCAGCACGGCACGGCGCCGACGCTGCCCACCGACGCGAACGGCAACCCGAAGGGCCCGGCGCGCCCGTTCGGCTGGACGGATCCGGCGCCCAGGTCGGCGGGCGAGCCGCCGGAGCCAATGGCCCGCTCGGCGGACCCGACGCCGCCCGACGACGCCGCCTCCCGCCCGGACCCGGCGGACGCGCCGCGCCCCGACCGGCCGGACGCGCAGACCCCGGAGACACAGCAGTCCCCGGAGGCGCAGCGGAACCCGGAGGCGCAGCGGAACCCGGAGACCTCGGAGACGCCGGAGACCTCGGAGACGCCGCAGCGGGCGTCCGACGAGGTCATGCGCACGATCCACGACGACCCGGCCGTCCGGGACATGCTGGACCAGGCGGGCGAGCCGCTGGGCGACCAGCTCCGCACCCAGCTGCGCGACACGCTGCCGAACCACCCCGAGCTGGCCCGCATCATCGCCGGCGACGGCCTGAACGACGTGGAGACATCCCTCCGCGAGTCGCTGCTCGCCAGGCCGAAGACCCTGAACAGCGTGCTGACCCACCCCGAGGCCGTGCGGATCCTCGAAGGGGCCGTGCACGACGTCAACGAGCGCGGCGCGGACGCCATCCTCGGCGGGGACCGGGTGAAGGCGCAGCCGACCCCGCTCACCCCGGACCAGGAGCGGATCAGCCGGGACCTCGCCGACTCCGTCGTGAACGAGCGGCGGCCCGGGGAAAGCCGCGAGGCGCGGGTGGCGCCGGACCAGCCGGACTTCGACCCGTCCCGGGTCGACCCGGACCAGGGACGCGACGACCCGTACCTCAACGAGTACCTGGACGGCCTCTACGCGGCCAAGCACGAGTCCGAGGCGCTGCTGCACGCGCTCGTCCACGACCCGGAACTCGCGGAGATGGGCGCGGACCCGAAGCTGCGCCCCGGCGACAAGGACCGGGTCCGGGCCCTCGACAAGATCATGGGCGACTACGAGGGGGACGCGAGCCGCCTCAACGACCTGCTCGGCGCCCGCATCCAGTTCCGCTCCGTGGACGGGCTCTACCAGGCGCTCGGCAACATCCAGCGGATCGCCGGGGAGCACGGCGTCCAGATCGTGTCGGTGAAGGACCGGATGCAGAACCCGGTCCCGAGCGGCTACCGCGACGTCCAGCTGACGATCCGGATGCCGAACGGGCACATCGGCGAGCTGCGGCTGCACCTGCGCTCCATCGACGACGTGGCGTCGTACGAGCATTCGCTGTACGAGGTGCGCCGCGACCTGCCGAACGTCGCCGACAACCAGAACCGGGCCGTCACGCCGGAGGAGCGCGCGCTCGACGAGGCCATCAAGCAGCGCGTGATCGGCCGCAAGAAGCTGACATTTCCAGGTGTAATCGGGCAGCCGGAGGCGAGCTTCGGCGCGGGCGCGCTGGACTCCCCCGCCGGGGCCCGGTGCGGCGAGAAGGGCCATCTCCGGTTCACCCCGAGGGCCAAGAAGTCGCTGGAGCCCGGCCTGGACGTCTTCGTCA
>NZ_VCKZ01000430.1 GCF_005889745.1 Actinomadura geliboluensis | reverse complement strand
ACACCCCGGTGGTGGCTGCCCGGGAGTCGTACGGTCTCCCGGCGCCTTGTCCACCTTAGCGGATGCCGGAGGGTGGTGCGTCCCCTATTTACGGGCGGTGAAGCCGGTCACGGCGCCGTTGGGGGTCAGGTGGATGTCGGAGAGGCCGGCCTGCGTCAGCCAGGTGTGGAGATCGGTGAGGGTGCCCGAAGGGCCGAAGACGCCCTGGCGGTGCATGAAGGTGTAGAGGGCCTCGGTGCGACGGGTCGTCTTCCGGACCAGGGTCGTGCCGCGGAGAGTGCCGCCTGGGCGGAGGACGCGGGTCAGTTCGGTGATGGCCCGTGCAGGGTCCGGGAGGCAGTGTAGGCCGTTGTAGGTCACGCAGGCGTCGAAGGTGGAGTCTCGGAAGGGGAGCGCGTAGATGTCCGCCTGGAGGAGGGGCTTCGTCTTGCGGCGGGCGCGGGTGAGCATCGTCCAGGAGAGGTCGACGCCTACGTGGCGGGGGTTGTCGCGGACGGCTATGCCGCCGCCGCACGGGACGTCGAGGGTCAGGGCGGACGGGTCCTGGGCGGCGATCGCCTGGTGAAGGTGGCGGATGTCGTAATTCCACAGGAGGCGGGCCACGACGCGGGAGATGAACGGGTTGTGGACGCCGTAGTCGTAGGCGGCGACGGAGAGGCGGTCGGTCTTCCAGCGGGTCACGCGCGGGGGATGAGCGTGAGGAGCGACGCTTCGGGCGGGCAGCAGAAGCGCATGGGGGCCTTGGGGGACGTGCCGAGGCCAGCGGAGACGTGGAGCCAGGAGCCGCGGTGGCGGTGCAGGCCCTTGACGCGGGGACGGTCGATGCCGCAGTTCGTGGCGAGGGCGCCGTAGAAGGGGACGCAGACCTGGCCGCCGTGGGTGTGGCCGGCGAGGAGGAGGTCGTAGCCGTCGGCGGCGAAGCGGTCGAGGTTGCGGGGTTCGGGGCTGTGCATGACGCCGAGGTGGACGTCCGCCTGCGGGTCGACCGGGCCGGCGATCTTGTCGTAGCGGGCGCGGTCGATGTGGGAGTCGTCGATGCCGCCGAACTCGACGTCGAGCTCGCCGACCTTGAGGCGGCCGATGCGGTTGTTGAGGTCGAGCCAGCCGGCGGCCTGGAGGGACGAGCCGAGCTCGCGGTACGGGAGGTCGGGTTCGCGGCGGCGGCCCTCGTAGTCGGACTTGCTCGTCCGCCAGACGTAGCGCAGGGGGTTCTTGAGGACCGGGGAGTACAGGTCGTTGGAGCCGTACACGAAGACGCCTGGGCGGTCCAGGAGGGGGCCTAGGGCGTCCAGGAAGGGGCCGATGGCGTCGCGGTGGGAGAGGGTGTCACCGGTGTTGACGACGAGGTCGGGCTCCAGGGCGTCCAGCGAGCGGACCCAGTGGATGAGGCGCGTCCTGCCGGGGGTGAGGTGCGCGTCGGAGATGTGCAGGATCTTCACCGAGGGGCGGCCCGGCGGCAGCACGGGCACGTCGACGCGGCGCAGCCGGAACCAGTTCCGCTCGATCACCGATGCGTACCCGAAGGTCGCGGCTCCCGCGCCCAGGAGGCCCAGGGGCACGGCGTAGATCTTTCGCACGACTCTCCCTTCTCAGGGTCCCATGCTTTCAGACATGGGCACCGCGCGGTAATCCTGATGAGGCAGAAGGTACGGGACGGGCATGATGTTGGCATGACCCTGAAGGAGAAGCTGGAGACCGATCTCGCGTCGGCGATGAAGGCGCGCGACGAGGTGCGCACGCGCACGCTGCGCATGGCGCTCACCGCGGTGAAGACCGAGGAGGTCGCCGGCAAGCAGTCGCGCGAGCTGTCGGACGACGACGTCGTCAAGGTGCTCGGCCGGGAGGCGAAGAAGCGGCGCGAGGCCGCGACGGCGTTCGCCGACGCGGGGCGCGCCGAGCAGGCGCAGGCGGAGCGGGACGAGGGCGCGGTGCTGGAGGAGTACCTTCCGGCGCAGCTGGGCGACGCGGAGCTGGCCGCGCTGGTCGCCGACGCCATCGCGGAGACGGGTGCGGCGGGGCCGCGCGCGATGGGGCAGGTCATGAAGGTCGTGAACCCGAAGGTCGCCGGGCGGGCCGAGGGCGGCCGGGTCGCGGCCGAGGTCAAACGGCAGCTCGCGGAATGACGAAGGGCCCGGCGTCGCGCCGGGCCCTCGGTCTTTAGTCGGGCTTCTTGCCGCTGCTCACGTAGAGGATGACGGTGGTGCCGGGCGGGACCTCGCTGCCCGCGTCCGGTGACGTCGAGACGACGGTTCCGCGTGGCTTGTCCGAGTCGACGGAGCCGGAGGCGACCTGGACCTTCAGGTCGGCCGCGGTGAGCTTGGCCCTGGCGGCGTCCACCGTCTGGCCCTTAACGTCCGGGACGCTGGTGGTGTCGCCGAAGTCGCGGGACGGGGTCTGGAAGCCGGGGGCGGGCTCGCCGGCGAGCGCCCGCTGCATGGACGTCCGCCAGAGCGGGCCGGGGATGGTCGCGCCGTAGATGCCGTAGACCTTGTACTGCCAGGGGCCGCGGAAGTCCCAGTAGGCGACGGCGGACGCGAGGTTCGGGGTGAAGCCGGCGAACACGGCGCAGGTGAACTCTTCACAGGTGCCGGTCTTGCCGGCGGCGGGGCGGCCGATGCCGAGCCCGGCCGCGGTGCCCTTGGTGAGGACGCCCTGGAGGATCGAGTTCACCTTGTCGGCGACGTCCGGGTCGAGGGCCTGGTGGCAGTCCTGCTTGGGCAGCTTCAGCTTCTTGCCCTGCGGGTCGACGACCTCGGTGACGGAGACGGGCGAGCAGTACTTGCCGCGGGCGGCGAACCCGGCGTAGGCGGCGGCGAGGTGCACCATGTCCACGTCGTTGACGCCGAGGACCTGGGACGGGGTCGGCAGCAGCGCGTTGCCGTTGCCCTGCTTCATCCCGAACTTCTCGGCCATCTTCACGGCGTTGCAGACGCCGACGCGCTTCTCCAGGAAGGCGTAGAAGGTGTTGACGGAGTGCCAGGTGCCGGTCTTGAGGTTGAAGTTGCCCTGCTCGCTGTCGCCGGCGTTGGACACCGTCCAGGGCGCGCCGCCGCCGACGAGGTCGTTCTCGTACTTCTTGCCCTGCCACGTCCCGGTGTAGCGGCACGGCTGGAAGCCGCCGACCGTCACGGTCTGGGGGGAGTTGATGGTCGTGCTGACCGGGATGCCCTGGTCGATGGCGGCGGCGAGCGTGAAGACCTTGAAGGTCGAGCCCGCCGACACGCCGTTGCCGCCGCCGTGGTGGGCGTCTGCGGGGAGGTTGATGGTCGTCCGGCCCTTGCCGGGGCCGAACCGCTTGCTCACGCCCATCGCCTTGATCTTGCCGGTGCCGGGCTCGACCATCGCCTGGGCGGCGACGCGGTTGCCGCCGGGCGGGACGGTGCCGCGCAGGGTCTTGTCGACGGCGTTCTGGTCCTGCATGTCGAGCGTGGTGCGGATCGTGTAGCCGCCCCGGTTCAGCTCGTTGACGACGTTCTGCTGCTCCTTGGGCTTGAGCTGCCAGTACTTGCCCTCCGACAGGATGTTGAGCATGTCGTACTTCACGTACTCGCAGAAGTACGGCGCCTTGCTGGACTGGCAGCCGCCGACCGGGTCGGTGCGATTCAGCTGGATGGGCTTGGCGGCCTCTTGGTCGGCCTGGGCCTTGGTGATGTGCTGGAGCTGGGCCATCCGGTAGAGGACGACGTCACGCCGGTGACGGGCGTCCTTCGGGTTGCGGATGGGGTCGTACGCGGTCGGGTTCTGCGTGATGCCGGCCAGAAGGGCGGCCTGGCCGAGGGTCAGTTTGGACGCCGGAACGCTGAAGTAGCGCTTGGCGGCGGCCTGCACCCCGTACGCGCCCGCACCGAAGTAGGCGATGTTCAGGTAGCCCTCAAGGATCTGGTCCTTGGTCATGCGCTGCTCGATGTCGAGCGCGAAGCGGAGCTCGCGCAGTTTGCGTCCGACCGTGGGCGCGGTGGCTTCCTGGTACTCCTCCTGCGTGCGGGCACTGTCGACCAGGAGGTTCTTCACGTACTGCTGCGTGAGCGTGGACCCGCCCTGGGTCTGCTCGGACTCGACGTTGGACGCCAGTGCGCGGATGGTGCCCTTCAGGTCGAGCGCGCCGTGCTCGTAGAACCGCGAGTCCTCGATGTCGATCATGGCCTTGCGCATGATCGGGGCGACCTGGTCCAGCCGGACGGACTCGCGGTACTTGTCGAAGAACGTGGCGACCGGCTTGCCGTTCGCGTCGTACATCACCGTCTTCTCGGACGGCGGCGACGTCTTGAGCTGGCTGTCCATGTCGTCGAAGTTGTTCGCGGCGTCGCGCGCGGTGAGCCCCGCGCTGCCGACGGCCGGCAGTGCGATGAGGGCGACGATGAGACCCGCCACCACCCCGGCCCCGAGCAGCCTGAACAGCGTGGAAGCGGACTTGACCCGATCGGTTTTCACAACGCGCACGTGGTCTAGGGTACGCGGGACGAGCAGTGCATTAGGGACAGGTCCCCTGCGTCACCACGTTCCGGTCTCGGTTCTCCCGGACGTTCGTCCGTTATGCCCTCATGATGACAACCTGCGCTGTGTCTGGCGCGTCAACTACAGGTAACTAGTCCGTTCCGGCGGTATGGCCCCGGTGGGCTATATCGAGAATGGGCCCATCGGGGGCTGTTGAAACGTCCCTCGCTTCCGTAAGTTCTTCCCCACGGCTTTCGTTTGGCGGCCTGACGTCCGCGCCCGTCCGGCCAAGGAGCGCAAATCGACACAGACCCTAGGGGAGTGGGGCCAAGATGTGGATCACGGATTGGACCGCCCGCGCCGCCTGCCGTAACGCGGATCCTGATGCCCTGTTCGTGCAGGGAGCGGCGCAGAACCGAGCCAAGCTCATCTGCCGCGGCTGCCCGGTGCGCACGGAGTGTCTCGCTGACGCCCTCGACAACCGGATCGAGTTCGGTGTCTGGGGCGGGATGACCGAGCGGGAGCGCAGGGCACTGCTGCGGCGGCGACCGGATGTGCGGTCGTGGCGCGATCTGCTGGAGACCGCGAAGGAAGAGTACGAGCGGTCGGTCGAGGCGGACGAGCAGGAGCTCGTCGCCAGCTGACCTCGGCGGGCCGCGAGCGGCCCGTCCAGGCGTCCGGCAGAGGTTGGTTCTAGGGACCGGCACGGTCCAATGAGAGCGTGGCCGCGGGCCCGCACCGTTTTCGCGGTGCGGGCCGCGGCCACATGCTCTGCCCTCTCACTGATCGTCCACCTGCGGCGGTAGATGCCGCCTCCGCGCGGGTTCCCGTGCGGCCGCTGCGCTGCTTCGTGCGCCGGGCGGCGGCAATAGGGCGATCAGCTCGCGGAGGAGGTTTTTCCGTGCGTCGAGTGCACGTCGGCCTGCGCGTGCGCACCGGCCGGTGGTCATCTGCGCTCGAATGCGCGACGCGGCGCCGCCTGCGCCGTTGCCGATCGCGTCCCTGATGGGCTTGGTCAGCACTGTCGCTTCGCAACGGAGTTGCCTCTTCTGGGCGGCGAAGTGAAGCATGAACACCACATCACGCGCCGATTTCGCCTTTTCGGACCGACGGCGCAGTCATTTTGTGCAAGCCGGTACTGATCGTCGCGGTATCGCCAATGGCGTCGTCGGTCGGCCGCGCCGCAAGAGGGCGACGTGCCCGTTGCATGCCGTCTGGAACACGGTCGTTGGCAGCGTGCTCGGGGCGACGGCACCGGCGATTCCCTCCCAGGTCGGGGTGGCCAAGGTCACCGTCCCCGAGTTGTGAGCGCGCCCGTCGGCCCGGCATCCGGGCGGTGAGAGCGGCGACGCCCGCGCGTCTGCTTGGAGTTCGTCAAGGGGTGGGCAAGAAGCGGTGGCCGGGAGCGCATCGTCCCAGCTCGGAGCGTTGATCGCCGTAGGGTCCGTGCGGGTGCGCCGCGCGGACGGACGCGGTGCGCCGCCGTTCACCGGAGCGAGGGGGCACGTTGTGACGGGACGTTGGAGGATCACCGCGGCGGTCACCGGGGCGACCGCCATGGCGGCCTTGTCCGCCGGGCTGCCGGCCGCCGCCGGAAGCACGTCCGAGCGCACGGGGCCGTGGGTCCTGATGGCCCAGGAGAACTTCGACCGGCCGCTGCGCGTCGACGGCGAGCCGTGGCGCCTGGACCCGCAGGGGCCGCGCAGCCCCTGGCACGTCGACGCGTTCGACGACGACGGCGAGGCCTGGACGAAGATCAGCGGGCCGCTGTTCAAGAAGCAGCTCGACACCCTCAACGTGTTCCGCAAGCGCGTCGCGTTCGGCCGGGACGGGTGGCTGACCGCCGAGGTCGCCGCCGTCGACAAGGACCGCGACGGCCGTCCGGACTCGCGGCCCGGCCTGTCCAACGCGTCCCTCCCGGGCGGGCAGAAGGTCGCGCGGATCTCCGAGCCGAGCTGGGACGCCGGCGTGCTGATCCGGCCCACCCGCCCGCTGCCGCCGCGCTACCGGGTGGAGATGACGCTGCGCGGCATCGACTTCGGCGGCAAGCGGCAAGGCACGTGGGACTACAACGGCAGGCACAACGGCTACACGCGGGAGCCGTGCAAGACCCGGTACCCGTGGACGTTCCAGGGCGCGCTGCCCGGCAAGACGCGCTGCCAGTACCCGGACGTGACGAAGGAGAACGGGTTCTACTACCTGACGATCCTCGACTACGCGAACCCGGCGCCGCACGGCAACCCCGGCATCCACTACCGGCGCAAGGTCATCATGGACGGCTACTACAGCGACGACGAGCGCTGGAAGAACGCCGGGACCTGCAACCCCAGGACCGGCAAGATCTACCGGACGTTCGACGGCACCTTCAACGGGATCAACGCGCTGTTCGTGCGCGGCGACATGTTCCGGGAGGCCGCCAACAACAACATCAGCAACGAGTACTACATCAAGACGGCCTGCGGGAACGTGTCCATGGACAAGCCCTACGGGCCGGGTGGACGCTTCAAGCAGCACCTCACCAGCGCCGAACTCCAACCGCAGCTGCTGCCCAAGGCGTCCTACCGGTTCGCCGTGGAACGCGACTCAACCGGCTACACGCTGGAGATGAGCGGCCCGTTCCTCCACACCGGGCAGACGACGCTGCGCGTGCACCATGACTTCGTGGAGGACGGCCGTCCCATCTGGCACTACAACCAGACGCCCGGCGAGTACGACGGCCGCTTCGACCGCAGGCTCGTCCACAAGGGTCCTGCTGGGACGTACATCACCAAGCACACGTGGCCCAAGGGGTCGGCCTATCCCGACTCGTTCATCATCGGCGACCCGCACCTGAACTACTACGAGGGCCAGGCATACGTCGACGACATCCGCCTGTACGTCCCGAGCAACGCTCGTTAGGCCACGGGACGGCTCGGCCCCGTCCCTCCTAGGGGGTGGGACGGGGGCTGAGAGAGTCAGCCCCCGTCCCACCCCC
>NZ_VCKZ01000429.1 GCF_005889745.1 Actinomadura geliboluensis | reverse complement strand
CGCGACACCAGCGGCGTCAGCGGCAGCACGAACGGCAGCGCGCGCACCAGGTGCGGGGCCGTGCGGCGCATCAGCGTCCCGCGCTCGACCGCGCTCTCGTGCGCGACGTCGAGCTGCCCGGACGCGAGGTAGCGCAGCCCGCCGTGGATCAGCTTCGAGCTCCACCGGGAGGTGCCGAACGCCAGGTCGTGCGCGTCGACCGCGGCGACCGACAGCCCGCGCGAGGCGGCCTCCAGCGCGGCGCCCGCGCCGGTCGCGCCGAGGCCGACGACCAGCACGTCCACCACCTCGTCCGGGAGGGCGGCGAGCTCGCGTTCCCGGCGCGCCGCGGTCAGCGACGTGCGCGGGTCCGGTGCGGAGGTGTTCATGGGGCGAGCATCCTCTCCAGGACGTGGCGGAGCTCGGCGTCGAACGCGTCGGCGTCGAAGCCGGGCTCGGCCGCGTCGATCATGATCGGTGCGGACAGCGCGAAGGACTGGACGACCAGCAGCAGCGCCCGCGCCTGCCGGCCGGGATGGCCGGCGCGGACCGTGCCGTCCCGCTGGCCGGCGGCGATCCCCTGCTCGAACCAGTCCAGGAACGCCCGCTGGCTGGCGCCGCAGCGGTCCAGCAGGTAGGGCAGCAGGAGTTCCGGGTCGACCTCGATGATCTTGCGCAGCAGGGGGTGCTCGCGGAACGTCCGGACGCCGGTGACCAGGCCGTCCACCATCCGGGGCCGGACGGGCCGGCCGTCGTCGGGCGGCTGCAGCGCCGCGCCGAGCGCGGTCCACTCGCGGGTCATCAGGTCGGCGACGATCGTGCGGACGTCCGGCCAGCGGCGGTACAGCGTCATCCGGGACACGCCCGCGCGGCGGGCGATGTCGGTCAGCGTCGTGCGGCGCACGCCGACCGCGAGCACGCAGTCGCGCGCCGCGTCGAGCACGGTGTCGTCGGCGGTCCGCGCCGCCGCCCTGTTGTGACGATTCGACGTCATGTGTCACAGTGTAAGCACACAGGGGACGGGCGGACGACGAGGAGGCGGCGTGGAGACGCGGGACATGCTGTGGAGCGGCTGGGGGGATCCGGCCAAGGCCGCGCCGCTGCCCGAGGGGACGGCCGGGCTGCTGCGCGACCTGCTCGGCGTGCGGCCCGCCGCCGCGGCGCCCCCCGCGCTGCGGGCGCTGAAGGTCGCCGACCCCCGGCTGTCCGGGGCGGACCTGACCGCGCTCGCCGCGATCGTCGGGGACGGCAACGTCCGCGCCGACGCCGAGACGCGGGTCCGGCACACGCGCGGCAAGTCGACTCCCGACCTGCTGCGCATCCGCGCCGGGGAGACCTCGGACGCGCCGGACGCGGTCGTCCTGCCCGGCTCGCACGAGGAGGTCCTCGCGGTGCTCGGCGAGTGCGCCGCGCGCCGGATCGCGGTGGTCCCGTTCGGCGGCGGGACGTCCGTCGTCGGGGGCCTCGAACCCGTCCTGTCCGAGGCGGGGCGAACCTCCACGCCCCACGGAGCGCCCGCGGCGCCGAGAGGCGTGGACGCGTTCATCGCCCTCGACCTCCGCCGCATGGACCGGCTCGTCGAGATCGACGAGGTGTCGCGCACCGCCGTCCTCCAGCCGGGCCTGCGCGCCCCGGACGCCGAGGCGCTGCTCGCCGAGCGCGGCTTCACGCTCGGGCACTTCCCGCAGTCGTTCGAGTGGGCGACGATCGGCGGGTTCGCGGCGGCAAGGTCGAGCGGGCAGGCGTCCGCCGGGTACGGGCGCTTCGACGACATGGTGGTCGGGCTGACCGTGGCGACCCCCGAGGGCGCGCTGGACCTCGGCCGGGCGCCGAAGTCGGCCGCCGGGCCGGACCTGCGGCAGCTCGTCCTCGGCTCGGAGGGCGCGCTCGGCGTGATCACGTCGGTGACGGTGCGGATCCGGCCCGTCCCGGAGGCGCGGGAGTACGAGGGCTGGCGGTTCGCGTCCTTCGACGCGGGCGCCGCCGCGCTCCGCCGGCTCGCCCAGGACGGCCCGCTGCCCACCGTGCTGCGCCTCTCGGACGAGACCGAGACCATGGTCGGCCTGGCCGACCCCTCGGCGATCGGGGAGGGGGCCTCCTCGGCCGGCTGCCTGGCGGTGCTCGGCTTCGAGGGCACCCCGGCGGACGTGGCCGCCCGGCGGGCGGGCGCGGCGGAGGTGCTCCGCGACGCGGGCGGCGAGCCGCTCGGCGCCGGGCCGGGCGAGAAGTGGGAGCACGGCCGGTTCAACGCCCCCTACCTGCGCGACTCCCTGCTGGACGCGGGCGCGTTCGCCGAGACGCTGGAGACCGCCGCGTTCTGGTCGGACGTCCCGGAGCTCTACGAGGCGGTGCGGACCGCCCTCACCGGGACGCTGTCGGAGGCCGGGACGCCGCCGCTCGTCATGTGCCACATCTCGCACGTCTACCCGTCCGGCGCGTCCCTGTACTTCACCGTCGTGTCGGCGCAGGGGGAGGACCCGGTCGAGCACTGGGCGCGCGCGAAACGCGCCGCCAACGACGCGATCGTGGACGCGGGCGGCACGATCAGCCACCACCACGGCGTCGGCACCGACCACCGCGACTGGTACGCGAAGGAGATCGGGCCGCTCGGCGCGGCCGTCCTGCGGGCCGTCAAGGAACGGGTCGATCCGGCGGGCATCCTCAATCCGGGCGTCCTCGTCCCGCCGGCGCCGGAGGCGTGACCGCCATGCGCGCCTTCACCGCGATCGTGAACCCGGCGGCGGGCGGGTCCGCGTCCGCCTCCTGCCTGATCCCGCTCGGCCGGCTGCTGCGCGAGGCGGGCGCCGAGCTCGACGTGGAGTACAGCCGCGGCATGGAGCACGCCGCCGACGTCGCCCGCGCGGCGGCGGAGGCGGGGCGCGTCGTCCTCGGCGTCGGCGGGGACGGCATGGTCGGCTGCGTGGGCGGCGCCCTCGCCGGGACGGACGCGGTCTTCGGCATCGTCCCGGCCGGGCGCGGCAACGACTTCGCGCGCCAGCTCGGCGTCCCGTCGGACGCGGCGGAGCTGGCCCCGCTGCTGCTGGAGGGCGAGCCGCGCGCGGTGGACGCGATCGAGGCCAACGGGACGCCCGTCCTCGGCAGCGTCTACGCGGGCATCGACGCGATCGCCAACGACAACGCCAACCGGACCCGGCTGCTGCGCGGCTCCGCCGCCTACTACGTGGGCGCGCTGCGAGCGGTCCTCACCTGGCGGCACGCCGACTACCTGATCACCGTGGACGGCGCGGAGCACCGGCGCGAGGGCTACACGGTCGTCGCGGCGAACTCCGGCTACTACGGGTTCGGCAAGCACATCGCCCCGGACGCGCGCGTCGACGACGGCCTGCTCGACGTCGTCCTCATCCGGCGGGCGCCGCGGACGCTGTTCTTCGCGGTGATGCGGGAGCTGGCGGACGGCTCGCACGTGCGGCGCCCCGAGGTGGAGGTCATGCGCGGCCGGGAGGTGCGGATCGAGCTGGCCGGCGGGCCCGGCCGCCGGCTGCCGTACGGGGCGGACGGCGAGCTGCCCGGGGTGCTTCCGGTCACCGCCCGGGTCATGCCGGGCGCGCTGCGCGTGCTGGCTCCCTGAGGTTTTGCCTGCTGTTTGGGGCGGTTTACGCCCGCATTACGGCTCTCCGTATAGCGTCAGTTACGTCCCGCTTTCGGGACCTTGGGGCCGTCCTGCGGAGGCATCATGAGAGGCGACTGCACGCTCGCCGTTCTGGGGGGACTCATGGTGTTCGCGGACGCCCCCGACGTGGTGGCGCCGGCGTCCTTGGGGGTGGCGCCGGCGTCCACCACGCGCACGCGCGCGTCTGCTTGACGCCGCGACCGCCTCCGGACAGGCTGTGAGGATCCCCTCACCGCTGCCGGAGGCGTTTCGTGTCCGAGGAATCCCCCGTGCCCGACAACTCGCGTACGTCCGAGGCGGGCGCGGGGTGGGTCTGCGGGAGGCCCGGCACCTTCAACGAGCTGCTGCCCGAGCGCGTCCCCGACTTCTCCTGGCGGCGCCCCTCGGTGCTGTGGCGGTCCCGCAACGACGTGCTGGCGAAGCTGTTCGGCGACCCGTCCAACGCGATCCGCCGGCGCTGCGTCGCCGCGCTGCGCGAGCGCGGCACCCCGGCCGCGTTCACCGTGCACCGCTCGGCCCCGGAGTTCTCGTTCGCGCTGCTCGGCGACACGGGGGAGGGCGACCGCTCGCAGTACGCGGTGGTGCCCCCGCTGCTGCACGCCGCCGCCGGCACCGACTTCATGATCGTCGCCAGCGACGTGATCTACCCGACCGGCGACTGCGCGCAGTACCCGGACAAGTTCTTCCGCCCCTACCGCGACTACCCGGCGCCGATCTTCGCCGTCCCCGGCAACCACGACTGGTACGACGGCCTGCGCGGCTTCCTGCACGTCTTCTGCGGCCTGGACGCCGACTGCACGCCGCCGCCCTGGCGCGGCGCGCTGGGGTTCGTCCCGCGGCTGCTGTGGCGGCGCCCCGGCGAGGTCGACGCCGCCGCGGTCGCCGCGGCCCGCCGCGAGTACCGGGGCGCGCCCGGCCAGCACGCCGTCCAGCCGGGGCCGTACTGGGCGATCGACACGCCGTCGCTGCGCATCATCGGCATCGACACCGGGATCACCGGCGCGCTCGACCGCGACCAGGGCCGCTGGCTGCGCGAGGTCTCCGGCGGCCCGAAGCCCAAGCTGCTGGTGACCGGGAAGCCGCTGTACGTGGACGACGACCACCGGCCGGGGGCGATCGAGGGCGGCGGGACGGTCGACGAGATCGTCCGGGATCCGGCCCACCACTACGTGGCCGCGATCGGCGGCGACATCCACAACTACCAGCGCTACCCGCTGCGGACCGGCGACGGCCGCACGATCCAGTACATCGTCTCGGGCGGCGGCGGCGCGTTCATGCACGCCACCCACACGATCCCGCGCACGCACGTCGTCGAGGAGAACGAGTTCCGCTGCTACCCGCTGCGCGGCGACTCCCTCTCCCGCTACAGCAAGCTCTACGGGCGGTGGCTGCGGCTGCCGAAGCTGTTCGAGCTCACTCCGGAGGAGGCCACCGCCGCCGTCCGGTACCGGCTCGGCATCAGGCCGGGCCGCGGCTACAAGGCCGCCCAGGACGAGGCTCGGCCGCCCCGCCGCGCACGCTTCGTCGCGGCCGTCCTCGGCGTCCCGCGCGACGGCCGCCGCCGCCCCGGGATCCTGCGGCTGCCGGTGCACCGGCTCCCGCAGCGCTTCCGCTCCGAGCTCGCCGACTGGGACAGGCCGCCCTTCTTCAAGAGCTTCCTGCGCCTGGACGTGACGGAGTCGCGGCTGCGCATCCGCTGCTTCGCCGCGACGGGCTGCGGCGACCACGAGACGGATCCGCCGTGCGAGGACGAGGTGACGATTCCGCTGCGGTAGCCCAAAAATCTGGAGAAGTCGCCCGCAAAGTGGCCAAAGTCGGCGATTTGCTCCCGCGACGTGGCTCGATGCCGTTACAGTCTTGGGCTCAGCCTTACGGGTGAACGGTAACGGACGGTCGGCCGGAAAACGACCGCGTCCCACAGGAAGAGCGAACTCGATGAGTTACCCCCAGCAGGGCCAGGGCCAGCCGCAGCAGCAGGCCTACCAGGGCGGCTACGCGCCCGCACCGGCGCAGCAGGGCGGCGCCCCCGCCGCCGTCGGCGCGGGCCTCAACATGAAGCGCCGCAACCCGGTCGGAGCCTGGCTCGGCCTGCCCATCATCACTTTCGGCATCTACGGCCTGGTCTGGTTCTTCAAGGTCCACGACGAGCTGCACCGCTTCGACCGCCGCATCGACAACGCCGCCACCAACGCGCTGCTGTCCATGCTGTTCGGCGCCATCACGCTCGGCATCTGGCCCCTGATCATGTACGTCAAGCTCGGCGGCCGCATCGCCGAGGCCCAGCGCGCCGCCGGCCTCCAGCCGAGCTGCAGCGGCGGCATGGGCTTCCTGCTCGGCATCTTCGGGTTCGGCGTGCTGTACTACCAGATCCAGCTGAACAAGGTCGTCGACCGCTATGGCGACACCCCGGCCGGCCAGCAGGTCTCCCTGGTCGCTTAAGCACGTGGACCCGGACGGCTACGGCCCTGGCCGTCCGGGCGAGACTCGCGGGACCCCTTCGCGCGCACCCGTCGCGGAGGGGTCCTTCGCGTGCGCGGTTCCGCGTGCGCGGTTCTGTCGGTGGGGGCGAGCACAATGAGCGGGTGAGGATCGCGGTCGCCGCCGGCTCCGGCGGCGGGGGCACGCTGCGGACGCTCGGCGAGGACGGGGCGCCCGCAGCACCCGCGCGCGACGTCCCTGACCTGGTCGCCGCCATCGCCGAGCAGGAGCGGGCCGCCGCGCCGCGCTGGGTGTGGCCGGCCACCGCCCGGCTCTACCCGCGGCTGCTCGACGCGGGCGTGCGGGTGGCCCGCTGCCACGACCTCGAACTGGTGGAGAGCCTGCTCCTCGGCCACGCCGGGCGGTACGGGGAGCCGCGCTCGGTGCGGGCGGCCTGGGCGCGGCTGCGCGGTGAGCCCGTCCCGCCGGACCGCCGCCCCCCGACGAGCCGGCCCCGCAGGCGTCGCTGTTCGACGACGAGCTGTTCGACGGCGAGCCGTTCGGCCGGCGGGCGGGGCGCGACGCGCCCGCCGACGACATCGGGCAGGTCGTCGCGGTGCACGCCGCCCAGCAGCGCGCCATCGCCGGGCTGGACGGCTTCGCGCTGCTCGCGGCGGCCGAGTCGGCGGGCGCGCTGGTGGCGGCCGAGCTGCGGCACGACGGGCTGCCCTGGTCGGCCGAGGAGCACGACGCGCTGCTCACCGAGCTGCTCGGGCCGCGCCCCACCGGCGGGCTCCGCCCCCGCAGGCTGCAGGAACTCGCCGACCGCATCAGCGCCGCCTTCGGCGCCCGGGTCCACGTCAACCCAGACTCCCCGGCGCAGATCATCAAGGCGTTCGCGAGCGCGGGGCTGCCGATCGCGTCCACCCGCGCGCACGTGCTCAAGCGGCTCGACCACCCGGCCGTCCCGCTGCTGCTGGAGTACAAGGAGCTGTCGCGCCTGCACACCGCGCACGGCTGGGCCTGGCTCGACACCTGGGTGAAGGACGGCCGGTTCCGCCCCGAGTACGTGGTCGGCGGCGTGGTGTCCGGGCGGTGGGCGACGAGCGGCGGCGGCGCGCTGCAGATCCCGCGCGTGCTGCGCCGGGCCGTCGTCGCCGACCCCGGCTGGTCGCTGGTCGTCGCGGACGCCGCCCAGCTCGAACCCCGCGTGCTCGCCGCCCTCGCGGGCGACCGCGCGTTCACCGAGGCCGCCGCGCACGGCGACCTTTACGCGGCCCTGTCCGACGCCTTCCACGACGACGGCGACGGCGGTCTCAGCGCGCGCGCCAAGGCCAAGCTCGCGCTGCTGTCGGCGATGTACGGCGGCGGGACGGGCGAGGCGGTGCAGCTCCTGGCCGTCCTCAAG
>NZ_VCKZ01000428.1 GCF_005889745.1 Actinomadura geliboluensis | reverse complement strand
GGGGTAGGGATCACGGTGGCGGGACTTGCATCGCAGGGTGTGATGTCTGCCACGATGGCATTGCGGCTTTTGTCCCTTACCGGGGTCAGTGGCCGTTGACATCGGCCGGCGACGCGGCGATCCCGTGTTCCGGCCCCGAACGAGGAGTGTCATCGATGACGATCGACTCCGTGCGCGGCGCACCCGGTACCACCGAGCTCGCCGAGCCCGAGCTCGTCCGGCTGCTGACCCCCGAGGGGGAGCGCGTCGAGCATCCCGACTACCCCCTGGACCTCAGCGCCGAGGACGTGCGCGATCTGTACCGCGACCTGGTGGTCGTGCGGCGGATCGACCTGGAGGCCGTGGCGCTGACCCGGCAGGGGGAGCTCGGACTGTGGGCCTCGCTGCTCGGGCAGGAGGCGGCGCAGATCGGGTCGGGGCGTGCGCTGTCCGAGCACGACATGGTGTTCCCGACGTACCGGGAGCACGGCGTCGCGTGGTGCCGGGACGTCGACCCGCTGAAGCTGCTCGGGCTGTTCCGGGGCGTGAACCACGGCGGGTGGGATCCCGCCGAGCACGGCTTCCACCTGTACACCATCGTGATCGGCAGCCAGACGCTGCACGCGACCGGGTACGCGATGGGCGTCCAGCGGGACGGCGTCCTCGGGACGCCGAAGGCGGGCGCGACGATCGCCTACTTCGGGGACGGGGCGACCTCGCAGGGCGACGTGAACGAGTCGTTCGTGTTCGCGTCCGTGTTCAACGCGCCGATCGTGTTCTTCTGCCAGAACAACCAGTGGGCGATCTCGGAGCCGCTGGAGAAGCAGACCCGGATCCCGCTCTACAAGCGGGCGCAGGGGTTCGGGTTCCCGGGCATCCGGGTGGACGGCAACGACGTGTTCGCCTGCCTCGCGGTGACCAGGAAGGCCCTGGAGAACGCCCGGACGGGGCAGGGCCCGACGCTCATCGAGGCGTACACCTACCGCATGGGAGCCCACACGACGACGGACGACCCCACGCGGTACCGGCTGAAGGCCGAAGAGGAGGCGTGGAAGCTCAAGGACCCGATCGAGCGCGTCAAGGCGTACCTGGTGCGGGGCGACCTGGCGGACGCGGGGTTCTTCGAGAAGGTCGAGGACGAGGCGAAGCAGCTCGCGAAGGAGCTGCGCGAGGGCTGCCGGTCCATGCCGGACCCGGAGCCGCTGTCGATGTTCGACGAGGTGTACGCGGAGCGGCATCCGCTGATGACCGAGGAGCAGGAGCAGTTCGCCGCCTACCTGGCGTCGTTCGAGGAGGAGGCGAAGTGAGCACCACCCTGACCCTCGGCAAGGCGTTGAACGAGGGCCTGCGCAAGGCCATGGAGAACGACCCGAAGGTCCTCGTGATGGGGGAGGACGTCGGGAAGCTCGGCGGGGTCTTCCGGATCACCGACGGCCTGCAGAAGGACTTCGGCGAGGAGCGCGTCATCGACACGCCGCTGGCCGAGTCGGGCATCGTCGGGACGGCGATCGGGCTCGCGCTGCGCGGGTACCGGCCGGTGGTGGAGATCCAGTTCGACGGGTTCGTGTTCCCGGCGGCCGACCAGATCATCACGCAGCTGGCGAAGATGCGGATGCGGTCGCTCGGGGCGCTGTCGCTGCCGGTCGTGGTGCGGATCCCGTGCGGCGGCGGCATCGGCGCGGTCGAGCACCACTCGGAGTCGCCCGAGGCGTACTTCACGCACACGGCCGGGCTGCGGGTGGTGTCGTGCTCGAACCCGGTGGACGCGTTCGCGATGATCCAGCAGTCGATCGCGTCCCCCGACCCGGTGATCTTCTTCGAGCCGAAGCGCCGGTACTGGGACAAGGCCGAGGTGGACGTCGACTCGAGTGAGTGGGCGCCGCTGCACCGGGCGCGGGTCGTCCGGCCCGGGGAGCACGTGACGGTGCTGGCGTACGGGCCGGCGGTGAAGACGTGCCTGGAGGCGGCCGCGGCCGCCGCCGAGGAGGGGCGGTCGCTGGAGGTCATCGACCTGCGCTCGCTCAACCCCCTCGACATCGGCACGGTGACGGAGTCGGTGAACCGGACCGGGCGCTGCGTGGTCGTGCACGAGGCGCCGGTGTACAGCGGGTTCGGCGCCGAGCTGGCCGCGCGGATCACCGAGCGGTGCTTCTACCGGCTGGAGTCGCCGGTGCTGCGCGTCGGCGGGTTCTCCACCCCGTACCCGCCGTCCCGCCTGGAAGACCAGTACCTGCCCGACCTCGACCGCATCCTGGACGCGGTCGACCGGACCTTCGCGTGGTGACGCCGGTGACCGAGCCGAAACTGTTCAAGCTGCCGGACGTGGGCGAGGGCCTCACCGAGGCGGAGATCGTCAAGTGGCACGTCCAGCCGGGCGACACGGTCGAGGACGGCCAGACCATCGTCGAGATCGAGACGGCCAAGGCGATCGTGGAGCTGCCCTGCCCGTTCGACGGCGTGGTGACCGAACTGCTGGCCACCGAGGGCGAGACCGTGGACGTCGGCGTGCCGATCATCGCGGTGGACGCCGGCGGGGACGGCGCCGTGGCGACGCCGGTGTCGGAGCCCCCGGCGCAGACGGCGGCGCTCCGCGAGGAGGGCGTGCCGACCGCGAACGAGCCGGGCATGGTCACGCCCGAGGAGCCGCCGAAGCGGCAGCCCGTGCTGGTCGGGTACGGGGTCAAGGAGGGCGCGACCAAGCGGCGGGCGCGCAAGGCGTCGTCCAACGGGGTCGCGTCGGCGGCTGTTGCGCCCGTGCGGCCGCCGGCTCCTCGTCCACAGCCTGTGGACAACGGATTGCCGCTGGCGAAGCCGCCCGTCCGGAAGATGGCGAAGGAGCTCGGGATCGATCTCGCCACCGTGACGGGTTCGGGTCCGCAGGGCTCGATCACGCGGGAGGACATCCTCGCCGCGCAGGGCGCGCCGCAGGCGCCCGTCGCGGCGGGCCCGCGCGAGGAGCGCGTGCCGGTCAAGGGGGTGCGCAAGGCGACGGCGGCGGCGATGTCCGGTTCGGCGTTCACGGCCCCGCACGTCACCGAGTTCCTCCAGGTGGACGTCACGCGGACGATGGAGACCGTCAAGCGGCTCCGCGAGCTCCCCGAGTTCGCGGATGTGAAGGTGTCGCCGCTGCTGCTGGTGGCGCGCGCGCTGCTCACCGCCGTGCGACGGCACCCGATGGTGAACTCCACCTGGGTGGACGGCCCGAACGGCGCGGAGATCGTGGTCAAGCGCTACGTGAACCTGGGCATCGCGGCGGCCACCGATCGCGGCCTCATCGTGCCCAAGGTGAAGGACGCGCAGGACCTCGACCTGCCCGGCCTCGCGCGCGCGCTGAAGGAACTGACGGAGAAGGCGCGCGCGGGCAAGGCGTCCCCGGGCGACCTGTCGGACGGGACGATCTCCATCACCAACGTCGGCGTGTTCGGCGTCGACACCGGGACGCCCATCCTCACACCCGGTGAGGCGGCGATCCTGGCGTTCGGGCAGATCAGGGACATGCCCTGGGTCCACGAGGGCGAACTGGCCATCCGCAAGGTGACCACGCTGGCCCTCTCGTTCGACCACCGCATCGTGGACGGCGAACTGGGCTCCCGCGTCCTGCGCGACGTCGGCGACATGCTCGAAGACCCCATCCGCATGCTCGCCTGGAGCTGACGTCCGGGGCCGGTGCCGCGACGCGGCACCGGCCCCGCGACCGATCGGCGACTGCCCCGCGACGGCTCGGCGACTGCCCCGCGACGGCTCGGCGGCGGTTTACGAGACGGGGACCTTGTCTACCTTGCCGAACGGGCCGGCGTTGAAGGTCACCGATCGGACGTCGCCGGGCGGGGCGGGCAGGTAGACGAAGCCGCGGGCGGGCTTGCCCACGGCGGTCAGGAAGGTGGCGCGTCCGGCGTCGAGGTAGATGTCCGTGCCGCCCTGCCGGGCCGGGCCGACGCGGACGGCCCGGTAGGCGTCCTTGCCGCCCGGCATCTGGATGCTGAACGAACCGAACACGGCGCCCGGATGGTTGGGGTCCGGGTAGGAGGCGTCGGGAGGGACGGTCCCCGGCCCCTCGTTCACGATGTCGAACACCGCGACGATGTAGGCGCCGTCCCGGTAGAAGGGTTTGACCTCCAGCCGCCGCTTGTCGGCGCCGAAGGCGGCCGTGCGGGTCGCCACCGTCTTGCCGTCCTCCGTCTGGAAGTCGGCCGGTGAGGTGGTGCCGCGCGCGCCCGGCTTCGCCTGGTAGGAGATCTCGACGCGGTTGTTGCGCGCGGCGTCCCTGGCCACGCGTTCCGCGTTCCCCTTGCCGGTGGCCGTGTAGGTGAAGGCGCTGCCGAGCCGCGCTTTCATCTCCTTCAGGACGGCGTCGGCCTGCTCCTTCGATAGCTTCACGTCATCGCCGTCGGTGTGGCCTTCGATCGACAGCGCGCCTGTCGCCCCTGTCTTGATCTGTTGCGCCGTCTCGTCCAGGACGACCTTCGCACCGCTGGACAGCTTCGCGGAGCCGTTGTCGAACAGCGCGCCGGCCCGCAGGCCGACGGTGACCTCCGACCCGCTGGACGTCACGTCCTTCGTCTCGCCCTCGACGATGTCGTACAGATCGACCGGGTTGGGCCCCGGACCGGACGAAGGCGAAGCCGAAGCCGATGGCGAGGCCGATGGGGACGCGGACGCAGACGAGGTCACAGACGGCGACGGCGACAGCGGCCTGGAGCGGCCGAAGGGTTCAGCCCCCACGGACGGCTCCACGCCCACCGACGGCCGCGACGAAGGCGTGGACGACGACGGCGGCGCGGACGAAGGCACCGAAGACGTCGGCACAGAAGGGGCCGGCGCTGAAGGGGTCGCGGAGCCCTCCGTCACCGGGATCCCGGTGTACTCCCCCGCCGTCCCCGGCGTGATCGCGGTGACCTTCGTGACGTCCGCCGGGATCACCGGGTACTCGGCGGCCATCTCCCGGGTGGAGCCGGGCGTGATGTCGGAGCCGCTGGTGACGCCGGTCGGCTTGTAGAGCCGCCGTCCGACCGGGTCGACCAGCGCGATCTCGAACGGGACGGACTTCGTGGCCGTGTCCAGCGACGTGATGCTGAACCGCAGCACCGCCTTGCCCGCCTGCCGTTGCACGCTCCTGATGTCGAGCCGCGCGTGCAGGCCGTCCGCGCCGCCGAACCAGCCCTCCCGCGAGAACGATCCACTGCTCTGCGCGGCCGGGCTCGGCGCGGCGCCGCCCGGTCCGGCGGTCGGCGGGGCGACCTTCTCGGCCCTGTCGGCGGAGGAGCAGCCCGCGACGAGGACTAAACCGGCGAGGGAAACGGCCAGAGGCAGCGCGCGCATCGAGGAACCGGCCCGGGGGAGATCGGCGAAGGACGCGGACAACAGTAGTCAAATAGGGCGAGCCCCCGCCATCAGATGGCAGGGGCCCGCGCCTACTCGCTCAGAACGCCTCTTCGGGGAGTTCCATCACGTCGAGGGTGGTGGACTCGGTGACGGCCCGGTCGGACGCCAGGCGCGGCAGGACGGTCTGGCAGAAGAACTGCGCCGCCGCGACCTTGCCGCTGTAGAACGCCTTGTCGGAGTCGGAGACGTCCCCGCCGCCGAGCGCGGCCAGCGCGACCTCGGCCTGGCGGAGCAGCAGCCAGCCGACGATGAGGTCCCCGAGGCCGAGCAGCAGGCGGGTCGTGTTGAGCCCGATCTTGTAGAGCTGCTTCGGGTCCTCCATGGAGCCGAGCGCCCAGCCGATCATCGGGTTGAGGATGCCCTGGACGTCCTCCAGCGCGCGGCCGAGCAGCGCCCGCTCGTTCTTCAGCCGGCCGTTGCCGGCCTCGGACTCGGCGAACGCCTGGATCTCGCCCGCGAGCACCTTCAGCGCCTCGCCGTTGTCCCGCAGGATCTTGCGGAAGAACAGGTCCTGGCCCTGGATCGCGGTGGTGCCCTCGTACAGGGTGTCGATCTTGGAGTCGCGGATGTACTGCTCGATCGGGTAGTCCTGCAGGAAGCCGGACCCGCCGAGGGTCTGCAGCGACTCCGCGCCGAGCAGCGCGTAGGCGCGTTCGGAGCCGAAGCCCTTCACGACCGGCAGCAGCAGGTCGTTGATCTTCTCGGCCTGCTCGTCCTTGCGGCCCTCGTGCTCGGCGATCTGGACGGCGTCCTGGTAGGACGCGGTGAGCAGCACCAGCGCGCGCATGCCCTCGGCGTACGCCTTCTGGGTCAGCAGGCTGCGCCGGACGTCCGGGTGGTGGGTGATCGTGACGCGCGGGGCGGTCTTGTCCGTCATCTGCGTCATGTCGGCGCCCTGGACGCGCTCCTTGGCGTACTCCAGCGCGTTCAGGTAGCCGGTCGACAGGGTCGCGATGGCCTTGGTGCCGACCATCATGCGGGCGTACTCGATGACGAGGAACATCTGCTTGATGCCCTGGTGCACGTCGCCGACCAGGTAGCCGACCGCGGGGTGCTTCTCGCCGAAGGTCAGCTCGCAGGTGGTGGAGACCTTGAGGCCCATCTTCTTCTCGACGTTGGTGACGTAGGCGCCGTTGCGCTCGCCCAGCTCACCGGTCTCGACGTCCACCAGGTACTTGGGGACGAGGAACATCGACAGGCCCTTGGTGCCGGGGCCGGCGCCCTCGGGGCGGGCCAGCACCAGGTGGAAGATGTTCTCGGACATGTCGTGCTCGGCCGAGGTGATGAAGCGCTTGACGCCCTCGATGTGCCAGGTGCCGTCGGGCTGCTGGACGGCCTTGGCGCGCCCGGCGCCGACGTCGGAGCCCGCGTCCGGCTCGGTCAGCACCATGGTGGCGCCCCACTGCCGCTCCAGGGCCAGCTCGGCGAACTTCTTCTGCTCGGGCGTGCCGATGTGCCAGAGGATCTGGGCGAAGCCGGGGCCGGAGGCGAACATGTAGACGGCCGGGTTGGCGCCGAGCACCTGCTCGGCGACGGCCCAGGTGAGGGAGCGCGGGGCGCCGCTGCCGCCGAACTCGGGGGCGAGGTCGAGGCGGTACCACTCGGCGTCCATCCACGCCTTGAACGACTTCTTGAAGCCCTCGGGCATCTCGACGGTGCCGGCGGCCGGGTCGAACACCGGCGGGTGGCGGTCGGCGTCCTCGAAGGAGTCGGCGAGCGGGCCCTCGGCGAGCCGGTTCACCTCGTCGAGGATGCTGCGCGCGGTGTCCTCGTCCAGTTCCGCGTACGGGCCGCTGCCGAGGAGGTCCTGGCGCCTGAACACCTCGAAGAGGTTGAACTCCAGGTCCCGGAGGTTGCTCTTGTAGTGCCCCATTCGAGACTCCGTCTGATCCGGCGGCGGCCGGGGGCCCCGCTGCGTACTGGTGGGTAACTCAACATCATGCTACCCGCTGGTAACCAGTTGGCAACCACCTAAGTCAGGGGCGATCCGGCCACATCGAACCACGCTCGGGTCCGAACATGTGACACAACTCACAAGCTCGCCGCCGTCCTGCGCGTCCGGTACCGGCCCCGTCCCGCCC
>NZ_VCKZ01000050.1 GCF_005889745.1 Actinomadura geliboluensis | reverse complement strand
CCCGTCCGCCCCCTCGGCGAGGACGGCGGCGAGGGCGTCCTCGCGCTCCTCGTGGAACTCGCGGAGGCGGGCGACCAGCGCGGGGCTCTCGACGATCATGCGGGCGAAGTCCGGGCCGGAGAAGCCGATGACCGGATCCTGCCGGTCGGCGGCGGCGAGGAACGCGCGGCGCAGCGCGGCCAGCGCCGACTCGCCGGGGGCGCGGCCGGCGACCGTGCGGGCGAGCAGGCCGGTGAACTCCTCGTGCAGGTCGAGTGCGAGGTCCTCCTTGCGGGGGAAGTAGTTGGTCACGGTCATCTTCGCGACCTGCGCCGCCGCCGCGACGTCGGCGATCGTCACCCGGTCGAAGCCGTGCCGCAGGAAGAGGCGCGTCGCCTGGTTCGAGATGTTCTGCCTCGTCTGCTGCTTCTTCATCTCCCGCAGTCCCATGCGGACATCATTGCATATCGACCTAAGTTTGTCATTGACACATCTCTAGGTTCGTCCTAAGTTTATGTCGCAAGGCAGACGGGTACCGAGATCGGGTGACCCGTTCCCTCCCGGCCGGACGAGCAAAGGACACCGCCCTGAACGCCAGCCACGCGCCCAGCGCGTCCCCCCGCGCGACCGTGAACCTCGTCGACCCGATGAAGGACTACCTGTCCCGGATCGGGCGCACCCCGCTGCTCACCGCCGAGCAGGAGGTCGACCTGGCCAAGCGCATCGAGGCCGGCCTGTTCGCCCGCGAACGTCTCGAGACCCTCGGCGACGACCTCCCCCTCCAGGACAAGGAGGACCTGGAGTGGATCGCCGCCGACGGGCGCCGCGCCAAGGAGCACATGGTCGAGGCCAACCTCCGCCTCGTCGTGTCGCTCGCCAAGCGCTACATGGGCCACGGCCTCCCGCTGAACGACCTCGTCCAGGAGGGCAACCTCGGGCTGATCCGCGCGGTGGAGAAGTTCGAGTACCGCCGCGGCCTGAAGTTCTCCACCTACGCCGTCTGGTGGATCAAGCAGGCGATCAGCCGCGCGCTGGCCGACCAGAGCCGCACCATCCGCATCCCCGTGCACGTCGTCGAGGTCCTCAACCGGATGACGCGCGTCCGGCGGCGGATGATGCAGGACCTCGGCCGCGAGCCCAACTCGCAGGAGCTGGCCGTCGAGCTGGACATCACCCCCGAGAAGGTGGAGTGGCTGCGCCGGCAGGCCCGCGAGCCGCTGTCGCTGCACACCCCGCTCGGCGAGGACGGCGACGGCGAGCTCGGCGACGTCATCGAGGACCCGGACGGCGGCGACCCCGCCGACGTCGTCGCGTCCTCCATGCTGCGCGGGCGGCTGGACGCGGTGCTGGAGACGCTCACCGAGCGCGAGGCCGGCGTCATCTCGATGCGCTTCGGGCTGTCCGGCGGCGAGCCGAAGACGCTCGAAGAGGTCGGCAAGGTCTACGGGGTGACGCGCGAGCGCATCCGGCAGATCGAGTCGAAGGGCATGCACAAGCTGCGTCACCCGTCCCGCCGGGAGACCCTCGCCGACCTGCTCGGCTGAGGCGGACCCCGAGTGCGGCCCGGTTCACCCGGTGAACCGGGCCGTTGAATTCTCACGTATTGGGATGACAGAGCGGCTGATCGCCGAGGACACTTTTCTCTGGACGTCCTGGGGTGCGTGGAGAGTTGGGGATGATGGCGAGGCGGTTCGGGCGGGCCGCGGCTGCGGCCGTGGCACTGGCGCTGCTGGCGGTTCCGGCCCCCGCGCGGGCCGCCGGACCGGGCGCCGCGTCCACCGCCCCCGCGGCGACCCCGCCCACGTCCACCACGACGCTGCGGCCGCCGACCGTGGCGTTCGACGCCGCGAAGCTGCGCGCCACCCTGGACGCCACCCGCGACGCGGGCATGTACGGGCTGTTCTCCCAGGCGCGCGACGGGCGCACCGCGTGGGACGGCGCGTCCGGCGTCGCCGACGCGCGCACGCGCCGCCCGGTCGCGCCCGGCATGCGGCAGCGGGTCGGCAGCATCACCAAGTCGTTCGTCGCCGCCGCGGTCCTCCAGGAGACCGAGAAGGGGCGCATCGGCCTGGACGTGCCGGTCGGGCACTATCTGCCGGGCCTGCTTCCGGGGCGGCTCGGCGACCAGGTCACGGTCCGCATGCTGCTGAACCACACGAGCGGGATCGGCGACTACGTCGGCACGGCGTTCCCATCGTGGACGGAGCTGTCGCCGAAGAGCCTCGACGACTACCGCTTCCGGAACGTTCCGCCCGACCAGCTCATCGCGTGGGGCGTGCAGGCGCCGCGCACCGGGATGCCGGGGGAGCGCTGGTCGTACTCCAACACCAACTACATCATCGCCGGGAAGCTCCTGGAGAAGGTGACGGGAACCAAGGCGGAGCAGTACATCACCCGCAACGTCATCGAGAAGGCCGGGCTCAAGGACACCTACTTCCCGTCCTCACCCTGGATCGCCGAGCCCCACCCGCGCATGTACGAATCGCTGTACCAGCACGTGCAGCCCCCGCGCGACTACAGCGTCTACAACATGAGCTGGGCGTGGACGGCGGGCGCACTGGTCTCCACCATGGACGACCTCAACCGCTTCTACCGCAAGCTCCTCACCGGCCACATCATCGGCAAGGACGCGCTGGCCCAGATGAAGCGCACCGTCCCCGTGCAGGACGCCGAAGGCAACGTCCTGATGGACTACGGTCTCGGCCTCTACGCGCTCGACCTGCCGTGCGGGACGTTCTGGGGCCACGACGGCGCCGTCTTCGGCGCCGGCACGCAGGCGCTGTCGTCCGCCGGCGGCGCGCGCCAGGTGTCGGTCGCCTTCAACCTGATGAAGTACCAGCAGCTCGACGCGAACGGCGCGCCCGTCCCGCACCCGATCGACAACGCGCTCGCCGCCCACGTCGTCGAGGCCCTCTGCGGCACCCGCCCCGCAACGGCAACGGCAACCCCCGGCGCACCCCTCCGGCTGCTGCCGCTCCAGTCGTTCCGCGCCGTCTCCTGACCGGAACGCGTCAGGCCAGGTCGGAGGGGTTGGTGTTGGCGCCGCACAGGACGATCAGCACACGCTCGTCCGGGGACGGGCGGTAGGCGCCGGCGCGGAGGGCGGCGACCGCGGCGGCGGTGCCGTGTTCCACGACCAGGCGGTACTCGTCCCACACGAACCGGCGCGCATCGATGATCGCCTCGTCGGACACGAGGACGGGCCGCACTCCGGTGCGGGACGCGACCGCGAACGCGATGTCGCCGAGCCGGGTGGCGCCGAGCGAGTCCGCCGCGACCCCGGACACCGCCACGTCGACCGGGCCGCCGGCGTGCAGGGCGCGTTCGAGCGTCGGGATCGTCGCCGGCTCCACCCCGACGACGCGGGCCCGCCCGTCGAGGGCCGTGGCGACCCCGGCCATCAGGCCGCCGCCGCCGACCGCGAGCAGCACGGTGTCGACCTCGCCGCCGGTCTGCTCCAGGATCTCCAGGCCGAGGGTGCCCTGGCCGGCGCAGACCTCCGGCAGGTCGTAGGCGTGGCAGAACAGCGCGCCGGCGTCGGCGGCGCGCTTGAGGGCGGCGTCCTGCGCCTCGGCGTACCGCGTGCCGACCTGGACGACCGCGGCGCCGAGGGCGCGCAGCCGCGCGACCTTCACCGCCGGCGCCGTCTCCGGGACGAACACCTCGGCGGGCACGCCGGTCTCCGCCGCCGCGTACGCGAACGCGAGGCCCGCGTTGCCGCCGGAGGCCGCGACGACGCCGGCGCGCGGAAGCCGCCCCGCGTCGCGCGCGGCGAGGACGTGGTTGAACGCGCCGCGCGCCTTGAACGACCCGGTGTGCTGGGCGAGTTCGAGTTTCAGCCACATCCGCCCGGCGGGCGCGAGCGGGGCCGGGTCGACCTCGATCAGCGGCGTGCGGCGGACGCGGCCCGCGACGCGGCGGGCCGCCGCCCGGACGTCCGATTCAGCGATCATCGATCTTCCTCCCGGCCTCAGCAGTCAATCCCAGTTTGGCGCATGACGATGCGTTGGGCGGCCGGGAGCGCCGTCACTCCGGGCCGCCGAGCGCGGCGGCCCGGTCGAGGAGCACCGCGCGCTCCGGCGCGTTGCGGGTCAGCTCCGCGGCGCGCTCGAACTGCTCCCGGGCCTCCTCCCGGCGGCCGAGGCGTTCGAGCAGGTCGCCGCGGACGCTCGGCAGCAGGTGGTAGCCGCGCAGCGACGGCTCGTCCAGCAGCGCGTCGGTGATCTCCAGGCCCTTCTCCGGGCCGTGCGCCCGGCCGACCGCGACCGCCCGGTTCAGCTCCACGACGGGTGACGGGGCGACCCTCGCGAGGATCTCGTAGAGGGACGCGATCTGCGTCCAGTCGGTGTCCTCGGCGGCGAGGGCCTGCGCGTGGGTGGCGGCGATGGCCGCTTGCAGGACGTAGGGGCCGGGCGGCTGCCCGATGGCCTTGGCGCGGAGCAGGGCGGCGAAGCCCCGGTGGATGAGGAGCCGGTCCCAAAGGGCGCGGTCCTGCTCCAAGAGCGGGATGGGTTCGCCGGACGGCCCGGTGCGCGCGCGTGTCCGGGACGCTTGGATCTCCATCAGTGCGGTGAGCCCGTGCACCTCGGGTTCGCCCGGCGCGAGTTCGGCGAGGATGCGGCCGAGGCGCAGCGCCTCCTGGCACAGGTCGGTCCGCACCCAGGCGTCGCCCGTGGAGGCCGCGTAGCCCTCGTTGAAGATGAGGTAGACGACCTCCAGCACGGACGACAGCCGCGCCGCGCGGTCGTCGCCCTGCGGGACCTCGAACGGCACGCCGGCGTCCGCCAGGGTCCGCTTGGCCCGGACGATCCGCTGCGCCACGGTCGACTCGGAGACCAGGAACGCGTGCGCGATCTCGTCGGTGGTGAGGCCGCCGAGCATCCGGAGCGTCAGCGCCACCCGCGCCTGCACCGACAGCACGGGATGGCAGGCCGTGAAGATCAGCCGCAGGACGTCGTCCTCGATGTGCCCCTCGTCCGGGACGTCGAGTTCCGGCGGCGCCTGGCTCTCCAGGTCGCGGCCCATCTCCTCCAGCTTGTGCGCGAAGCGCTGCTGCCGGCGGATGCGGTCGATGGCGCGGCGCTTGCCGACGGCCATGAGCCAGGCGCCCGGGTTGTCCGGGACGCCTGACTCGGGCCACTGTTCGAGCGCGGCGACCAGCGCGTCCTGCGCGAGTTCCTCGGCGAGCCCGATGTCGTGCACCATCCGCGCGAGGCCGCCGATGATGCGCGCGGACTCCAGCCGCCACACCGCGTCGACGCTCGCCCGCACGCCGGGCGCGTGCCCACCGGGCCCTGTCGAAGCCGTCACGCCGCCGATGAGAGCATCCGCACCGGCCGCCGCGCAAGCTCAGCGCGCGATCACTGCCCCGGGTAGGGGTCGTCCGGGCCGAACACCTGCTTGATGACGCCCTCGCCGCCCCCGACGATCCCGTAGAACCGCTTGGACAGCTCGATCGCCTCCTCGCGGGTGCGGACCTCGATCAGCGCGAAGCCGACGACGCCCTCCTTCGACTCGGCGAACGGGCCGTCGGTGACGGTGATCTTGCCGTCGACCGCGCTGATGCGCGTGCCGTCCGGCTCCAGCCCGCCGGTCGCGAGCAGCACCCCCGACTTGGCCATCTCCGCGATGAACTCGCCCATCTCCTGCTGCATCCGCTCGTCCGGCGGAGCGGTGTCGGGGCCGGTGTCGGTGGTCATCATCATGAATCGCATGGCTGCCTCCTGTGGTCGGTGTCCGGGGTCATCCCCAGCCTTCACTGGCGCGTCGAAGAGGGGGAGGGCGGATCGACATCCCGGATCGACTTTTTTCGGATTTTCTTCGGAGCATGGATCGTGCCAGGTCAGCCCGCCAGCGGGGCGACCTGGCCGCCAGATATTCCCGCAGATCACGACAAAACGGGCGGTTCGGGACCGGTGGGCAAGCGGCCCGGCGTCGAGTAACTTCTCTCCGTAGGTAGTTTTCTTTCCTGTCGAGGAGGAGTTCCGTGGGAGATTCGGCACCGGATACCGGTCCGCGACCGGAGCCCGACATCGACGACACGGTGCCGCAGTCCGCGCGCATCTGGAACTACTGGCTCGGCGGCAAGGACAACTACCCCGTCGACAGGGCCGCCGGCGACCAGTTCGTGGCCGCCTACCCGCAGATCGTGGACATCGCCCGGCACTCGCGGGCCTTCCTCTCCCGCGCCGTCCGCTACCTGGCGGGCCCCGTCGGCATCCGGCAGTTCCTCGACATCGGCACCGGCCTGCCCACCGTCGACAACACCCACGAGGTCGCGCAGCGCGTCGCGCCCGAGTCCCGCATCGTCTACGTCGACAGCGACCCGCTCGTCCTCTCGCACGCCCGCGCGCTGCTGACCAGCAGGCCGGAGGGCGCCACCAGCTACGTCGACGCCGACCTGCGCGACCCCGCCCGCATCCTCGCCGAGGCCGGCCGCACCCTCGACCTCAGTGAACCCGTCGGGCTGATGCTGCTGAACATCCTCGGGCACGTCGCCGACTACGACGAGGCGCGCGCGGTCGTCCGGCACCTGATGGGAGCGCTTCCGACCGGCAGCCACCTGGTGATCGCCGACGGCACGGACGTCGTCACCGGCGAGGCGTTCCGGAGCGCCATCGAGATGTGGAACCAGGCCAGCGACGCCCCCTACCACCTGCGCACCCCCGAGCTGATCGCGGGCTTCTTCGAGGACGTGGAGATCCTGGAGCCGGGAGTCGTGCCGGTGTCGCGGTGGCGCGCCGAGGCCGGCCCGTTCGGCGAGCCGGACGAGGTGGACGAGTTCTGCGCCGTGGGCGTGAAGAGATCATGACCGCCCGCCCCCGCCCGGACGAGCCGCTGCATACCGCGCCGGACCTGCGGGCCGCCGGGCCCACCGTGCTGCGCATGGTGGTCGGCGCGCAGCTGCGCCGCTTCCGCGAGGCGGCCGGGATCTCCACCGAGGACGCCGGGTACGAGATCCGCGGCTCGCATTCCAAGATCAGCCGGATGGAGCTGGGCCGGGTCGGCTTCAAGGAGCGCGACATCGCCGACCTCCTGACCCTCTACGGCGTGACCGATCCCGGCGTCCGCGACACGCTGCTGGAACTGGCCGCGCACGCCAGCACCCCCGGCTGGTGGCACGCGTACGGCGACGTGGTGCCCGGCTGGTACGAGCCCTACCTCGGGCTGGAGCAGGGCGCCCTGGTCGCCCGCGTGTACGAGGTCCAGGACGTCCCGGAACTGCTGCAGACCCCCGGCTACGCCCGCGCCCTCCTCGCCGCCCGCCATCCCGACGCCTCCAAGGAGGAGGTCGAGCGCCGGGTCGAGCTGCGGATGGCGCGCCGCCGCGTGTTCGAGCGCCCCGACCCGCTGAAGCTGTGGGCCGTCCTGGACGAGGCGGTGCTGCGCCGCGTCGTCGGCGGCCCCCGGACGATGCGCGCGCAGATCGAGCACCTGATCGCGATGGCGGAGCGGCCGAACATCACCGTGCAGATCCTGCCGTTCACCACGGGCGGCCACGCCGCCGAGAGCGGCCCGGTGACGCTGCTGCGGTTCGCCGAGCCCGAACTGCCCGACGTCGTCTACCTGGAGCAGCTAACCGGCGCCCTGTACCCCGACCGCGCCGCCGACATCGCCCGCTACCGCGACGTCCTCGACCGGATCGGCGTCCAGGCCGAACCGCCGTCCCGCACCCCGCAGATCCTCCGCGACCTCCTCATCCCCTGACGGCGGCGATCCGCTCACGGACGCCCGGCTCCGGACCCGCGAGCAGGACGTCGGACGCGCGGTGGGCCCGGGTGCCGGCGAAGGCGAGGCCCGCCTCGGTGCGCACGGCGACCAGGGTCTCGGCGACGGTGGAGGGCGGCCTGCTGCGGCTGAGCATCCCGGCGACCCCGTATCAGCGGACCTACCAAGGGGACGCCGTGCCCGTGCCCAGGGTGTCCGTCCACGCGATGGCCGCCGGTGCCGGGCCGCCGCCGGGCCACCCGTCGGAGAACGCCGACCTGCTGCCCGCCGTCCCCGGCGTCGTCACGAGCGAGTTGGCCCGGCGCGCGGACGCGGGCGTCGGCGGTACCGTCACCGTGTCCACCGCCGACGGCGAGCAGCCGATCACGGTGGTGGGCATCGCCCCGGCGCTGCCGAGCGTGCCCGGCGGCACGGCGGGCGCCCTGGTGGACCTGCCCACGCTGACCGAGCGGCGGCTCGCCGTGACCGGAGCGGACCCCGCCGCCCTCGCGCCATCGCGTTCGCGGTGAACGCGGCGGTGACGGCCGGGGAGCGGTCGCGCGAGTTCGGCGTCCCGCACATCGTGCTCGGCGTGCGCGCCGCCCGTCCGTACCCGCCCGTCGAGGCGGTGTTCCCGTGGCCGGCCCTGCTGGTGATGACCGCCGGGGTGGCGGCGGTGCTCGGGCTCGTGCTGCGGGTCATGATCGGTGCGCTGCGCCGCCGTGACCTCGCCGCCGACCTGCGCATGGGGGAGGACCGGTAGGCGGTCGCTACTCCCGGACGGGGACGTAGGTCGCGATGACGACGCCGGTCTTGAACGTCGTGATGTCGGCCGGCTCGAACGCGGCCTTGAAACCGGAGCGGGTGATCAGGTGCTCCGGGTCGGCGGGGCCGGCGAAGACGGGGTGGATCCACAGGCGCAGCTCGTCCAGCAGGCCGTTGCGGATGAGCGTCCGGGTCACCGGGCCGAACCCGTACTGGAGGATGTCCTGGCCGTCGCGCTCCTTGAGCCCGGTGATCTCGGCGACGGCCTCCGCCCGGGGGATCGCCGTCGTGTCGCCCCAGCCCGGTTTCCTCAGCGAGTCGGACACGACGTAGTGGGGGAGGGTGTTCATCCGGACGCCGAAGTCGCCGGTCGCCGCCTCCATCGCCGGCCACGCCTGGGAGAAGCCGTCGAACGTCCGGCGGCCCATGAGCAGGGCGCCGCAGGAGAACAGCAGCTCCCGCGCGTAGGCGGCGGCCTCGTCCCCGAAGTAGGCCGGTGTCCAGTTCTGCGGCTTCTCGACGACGCCGTCGAGCGACACGTACGTCGAGTTGATGATCTTGCGCATGCTCGTCCTCCAGGGGATCCGACCGGTGCCGCGCCTGCCTCTCGCCTGCTCTTGTCCCGCACGGCACCGCCGCCGCGCACGGGGTTTACCGGATCATTACGCCGTCCCACCTGGCGGAACGTTGGGTGATTTGTCGTATATTGCAACAGCATTGCGGAAAGTCACGGAAAGGTTGCGGCCCCTTGTGGTCCGTGCCACAAACACTTGATCATGAGCGGCTGTGGGGCGACGGGGGCTGGTACTCAGGCGGATGGCCGGCGATCGCATGCTGGTCCTGGCCGCGTGCGCGACGGCCCTGTTCGCCACGACCGTGCTCGCCGCGCTGGTCGGATACACCGGGTCGGTGACCCGCGAGGGGCTGCGGCGCACGCTCGCCGACGCCACCTTCGCCACGGTGGGGGCGACGCTCGGCACCCATGTCCCCGCGAACGGCCTCCCCACCGTGCAGGACGAGGTCTCCCGAGGGCTCAAGCAGATCTACCGGGACGTGCCGCTCACCGTCTCGATGAGCGTGCGCAGCGACTCCTACACGCTGCCCGGGCAGGAGAAGAGCGACCACCCCGAGCTGACCGCGTTCGGGACCTACACCGGCATCGAGAAGCACGCGCGGCTCACCGCGGGCCGCTGGCCCGCCGCCGCGACGTCCGGTGAGGTCGAGGCGGTGCTGCCCGGCGCCGCCGCCCGCGAGATCGGCGCCCGCGTGAACGACGTCCTCACCCTGCACGGCCGCGTCGACAAGAAGTCCGTCGTGCGGGTCCGGCTGGTCGGGCTGTTCGACGTCCCCGACCCGCAGCACTACTTCTGGCAGGGCGACCGGCTCGTCACGACCGGCGCCGAACGCCTCGACTACACGACGTACGGGCCGTTCGTCGTGCCGCCCGAGGTGTTCGCGGAGCGCTTCACCGGCACCGGGGCCGACGCCCGCTTCACCGTCATGCCCGACCTGCGCGGCGTCGCCGCCGGGGACCTCGGCCCGCTCGGCGACCGGGTGACGCGCGCCGCCGGCACCTTCGAGGACATCGGCGGGGGCGAGCAGTTCACCGTCGTCACCGAGCTCCCCGAGCTGACCTCGCAGCTGCGCGGCGCCGTCCAGGTGGCACGGTCCACGATGCTGATCCCGGTGATCCAGCTGGTGCTGCTGGCCGGGTGCGCGTGGCTGCTGGTCGCCCGGCTGCTCGCCGACCACCGGCGCGGCGAGGTGGCGCTGCTGCGCACCCGCGGCATGGGCATGCGGCAGCTCGCCCGGCTCGGCATCGCCGAGGGGCTGCTGATCGTGCTGCCCGGGGCCGTGCTCGGCCCGCTGCTCGCCGGTCCGCTGCTGCGGCTCGCCGGGCACGCCCCGGCGCTGCGGTCCGCGGGGCTGCGGCTGGACGCCGGACCGCTCGCGCCGCTGTGGGCCGTGTCGGTGCTGACCGCGCTGGCCTGCGCGGTCGTCCTGACGATCCCGACGCTGCGCGGCGCCAACCGCACGTTCGTCGAGGCGCAGGCCGGGATCGGCCGGCAGGGGCGCGGCGGCCTGCGCGGCTCCGGCGTCGACCTCGCGCTGCTGCTCGTCGCCGGCCTCGCGATCTGGCAGCTCACCCGGTACGGGGCGGACGGCGCGGGCGACACCGGGGACGGCGCGTCCGGCATCGACCCCTTCATCGTCTCCGGCCCCGCGCTGGCGCTGCTCGCCGGCGGGGTGCTGCTGCTGCGCGTCGTGCCCGTGGCGTCCCGCGTCGCCGAGCGCGTCGCGACCCGGGCGCGCGGGCTGGTGCCCGTGCTCGGCACCCGGCAGGTCGGGCGCCGCCAGCTCCGCTACGCGGGCCCGGTCCTGCTGCTGGTGATGGCGATGGCCGTCGGGGTGCTGTCGGTGACGACGATGGCGACCTGGCGCGCGTCGCAGACCGACCAGGCCGACTTCCAGAGCGGCGCCGACCTGCGGTTCGCCCGCACCGCCCAGGCCGGCGGCCCGGCGGCGCTCGGGCAGGGCGGGCGGTTCGCGGCGCTGCCCGGCGTCACCGGGACGGTGCCGGTGCTGCGCGCGGACGCCGACCTCGGCAACGACCCGGCGACCCTGCTCGGCGCCGACGCGAAGGCGCTCGGCCCGCTGCTGCGCGTCCAGCCCGGCCTGCGCGACGACCTGCGCCTGGACGAGCTGGCGAAGGCCAGGCCGCCCGCGCCCGCGCTGACCGTCCCGGGCCGGCCGAAGCGGCTGCTGTTCGACGTGCGGCTTAGCCACGCCGGGCGGGTGCCCCCGATGCCCGAGGACTACGCGCCGCCGCCGGGCCCGGACCACAAGATCGCGGTGACCGTCATGGACGGGGCCGGGCTGGCCCGCCGGTTCGACCTGCCCCCGTTCGACGCGGACGGCGACGTGCACACCCTCGCCCTCGACACGGCGCAGATGGCCGGGCCGGACGGCGTCCTCTCCTACCCCCTGTCGGTCCGGGGCGTCCACTTCGCCTACGACGACAACGCCCTCACCGGCCCCCTCGACCTCCAGCTGCTGGACGTGCGCGGCGAAGGGACCGGCAAGGCCGAGGCGCCCGCCGGAAGCCGCTGGGACGTGTTCGCCGAGCAGCCCAACCTGATCGACCCGCTCAAGCCGCACGCCACCGGCGCCCGGGGCGCCCTGGTGGGCCTCGTGATCCCCATGTCGCCGCTCCTGCACGAGAGGGCGAGCGAGGTCCTCGGATCCGAGACGGGCACGGTGGTCCACGGGGTGCTCGGCACGCCCTCGCCGCCCGCCCACGACCCGCGGAACGCCGACCTGCTGCCGACCGTGCCGGGCGTCGTCACCGAGGAGGCCGCCGCGCGCGCCAAGGTCGGCGTCGGCGGGACCATCACCCTCAGCACCGTGGACGGCGACCAGCCGGTCAAGGTCGCGGGGATCGCCCCCGCGCTGCCGACCGTGCCGGCCGGCGCCCCCGGCGTCCTCGTGGACCTGCCGACGCTCACCCAGAGCCGGCTCGCCGCGAGCGGCTTCATCAGCGGGAGCATCGAGCCCGGCGAGTGGTGGGCCGCAGTGCGCGGCGGGCGCACCGCCCAGGCCGCGGCCGCGCTCGCCGAGCACCCCTCCTGGGGCGAGGTCGCCGGCGACCGCGTCCGGACGCGCGCCGAACTCCGGGACGCCCCGCTCGGCGCGGCCCTGCAGGGGGCGCTCGTGCTCGGCTTCGGCGCGTCGCTGGCCTTCGCGGTGATCGCGTTCGCGGTGAACGCCGCGGTGACCGCGGGCGAGCGGACCCGCGAGTTCGCGGTGCTGCGCGCCCTCGGCGTCCCGCCCCGGCAGGTCGCCGGGATGCTGGCCATCGAGCAGGCGTACCTGGTCGCGCTCGGCCTGCTCGGCGGGACGGTGCTGGGCCTCGTCGTGGCGCGGCTCGTCGTCCCGCACATCGTGCTCGGCGTGCAGGCCGCGGAGCCGTACCCGCCCGCCGAGCTCGTCGTGCAGTGGCCGATCCTGCTGGCCATGCTCGCCGGGGTCGCGGCGGTGCTCGGCCTCGTGCTGCCACCGGTGATCCGCATGCTGCGCCGCCGCGACCTCGGCGCCGGCCTGCGCGTGGGGGAGGACCGATGAGGAGCACCGCCCTGCGGCTGGCGCGGGCGCAGTGGGCGCCGCTCACCGCGCTGGCCGTGCTGTCGCTGCTGACGGCGCTGCTCGCGGTCGCCGTCCCGGCCCGCACCGCCGCCGGCTACGACCGCGCCGCCGCGGCCGCCGCCGGCGCCGACGCCGACATCCTGATCCAGGGCAAGGCGCGGGGGAACGAGGCGTGGGCGGCGGTGCCGAGCCGGGCCGCGCTGGAGGCCAACAACGTCACCTGGCAGCAGATGCTGCCGGCCTCGCTGCGCGCCGTCGCGGGCGAGCCGGAGGCGTCCGCCACCGCCGAGCGGATGTCCGTCGAAGGGAAGTTCGACGCCCCGCGCCTGCTCTACCTGGGCTGGGACCTCGGCGCGCTGAGCCGCGTCCGCCTCGTGGCGGGCACGCCCGCGATCAACCCGGCGACCGAGACGAGCGGCGACATCCGGGTCATGGTCGCCAAGAAGTACGCCGACCAGCTCGGCTACAAGACCGGCGACCGGATGGCCCTGGGCGGCATCACCGTCCGGATCACCGGCCTGTACGAACCGGTGAACGCCGCCGACCCGTTCTGGTCGCCCCGCACCCGCATGCTGCACCCGGTCAAGGAGGGCCTCGGCGGCGACGGGATCCAGGGCGACGCGGGCACCGCGCTGATCGACGCCGGCGGGTACTCGCGGCTCGCGCGCGGGGGCGCCACGCAGTTCACCTTCACCTGGCGCTTCCCGATCCGCGTCGGCGCGGTCGGCGCGGACGACGCGAGCGCCCTGGCCGCCGACCTCGACGCGCTCCGGTCCGCCGTCCGGGGCCGCGCCGCGTTCTTCTCCTGCGACGTCATCACCGCGCTCGACGACCGGCTGAACGAGTTCGCCGGACGCCTGCACACCGCCCGGTCCGTGCTCGGCCTCGCGCTCGGCGGGCTCGCCGCCGTCGCCGCCGGGGCGCTGCTGCTGGCGGCCGGGCTGCTCGCCGACCGGCTCCGGCCGGTGCTCGGCACGATGCGGGCGCGCGGCGCGTCGCTGCGGCAGCTCGCCGGCCCCGCCGTCGGGCTCACCGCGCTCGCCGCCGTCCCCGCCGCCCTGCTCGGGTACCTCGCGGGTCGGCTGCTGGACGCCGGCCCGCCGCAGCCCGTGTCCGCCTACGCGGTCGCCGCGCTGGTGGCCGCCGTGCTGCTCGTCTCCGCCGCCTCGGTGTGGCGGGAGCGGGGCGGCGGCCTCGGCTCCGTCGCCGACCGGCGCGACGACCTGGTGTCCGTGCGGCCGTCCGCGCGGCGGCTCGTCCTGGACGTGCTGCTGGTCGCGCTCGCCGTGATCGGCGTGGTGCTGCTGCGGCGGCGCGGCGCGTCCGCCGGGACCGACCCGCTCGTCGCCGCCGTCCCGGTGCTGCTCGGCGCGGCGCTCGGCGTGCTCGTCCTGCGCGGCTACCCGTTCCTGCTGCGCGCCGCCGGGCCGTTCCTGCGGCGGCGCAGCGGCGCGGTCGCGTTCCTCGGCGTGGCCCGCGCGTCCCGGCAGAGCCTCGTGGGGGCGCTGCCGCTCGCCGTCCTGCTGCTGGCCGCGACCGTCGCCGGCTTCGCCGCCACCGTCGACACCGCCCTGCGGGACGGGCAGGTGCGCGCGTCCTGGTCGGACACCGGCGGCGACGCGCGGATCGAGGCCGGGCCGGTGGACGAGGCGGCGCTGGCCCGCATCCGCGCCCTGCCCGGCGTGACGGGCGCTGTCCCGGCCCGGGTCATCACCGGCGTCACCAGCGCCTCCGACCCGGCGCCGCTGACACTGGTCGGCGTGGACCTCGACGCCTACCGCAAGCTCGCCCCCGGCGTCCCCGGCCTGCCGTCCGGGACGGGCGCCTACCTGTCGCCGCTCGCCGCCCGCACCCTCGGAAACGGCCCGGTGACGCTCGGCCGCCCCGGGATGACCTCGATCGACGTCAAGCCGGCCGGGCAGGTCGAGCGGTTCCCCGGGCAGGGGACCGGCACCGCGTTCGTCGTCGTCCCGTACAAGCTGATCGCCGGCGAGACGGGCTTCCCGTCCCAGGTGTTCGTCACCGGGAACGCGGACGCGAAGGCCCTGCGCGCCGCCGCCCCCGGCCGGGACGTGCGGATGCGCCGAGACGTGCAGAAGGCCATGACCGACACGCCGCTGGTGACGGTCGTCCACGAGACGTTCCGCGACGGGGCGCTCATCGGCGGCGCGTACGGCCTGCTCGCGGTGCTGCTCGTCCTCGTCGTCGGCGCGCGCGCCCGCGGCCGCACCGTCGCCCACCTGCGCGCCCTCGGCCTCAGCCGGAGGCAGAGCCGCGGCCTCGCGCTCGTCGAGATCGCACCGGTGCTGCTCTGCGCCGTCGGCGCCGGCTGGGTGCTCGGCCTGCTGCTGCCGGAGATCACCGGGCCGGTCGTCGACCTGCGCCCCTACACCGGCGGGTTCGCCGTCACCGCCCACACGCCCGGCCTCGCCGCGCTGCTCGGCCTCGTCGGCGCGCTGCTGCTCGCCGCCGCCGCGGCCGTCGCCGTCGACCGGCTCTTCGACGCCCGCCCCGGCACCGTCCTGAGAACGGGGGACTGATGACCGACGCACCCGACCTCGCCGAACTGGAACGCCGCGCAGCCGAACGCGGGCCGGTTTACGGCGAGGGCGCCCACATCGTCTGCGACAACCTGGTCCGCATCTACAAGACGGACGGCATCGAGGTCGTCGCGCTCCAGGGCCTCGACCTGCTGGTGGACCCCGGCGAGCTGGTCGCCATCGTCGGCGCGTCCGGCTCCGGGAAGTCGACGCTGCTGAACATCCTGTCCGGCCTGGACGTGCCGACCGCGGGCGTCGCCCGCGTCGCCGGGTCCGACCTGCTCACGATGGCGTCCAAGGAGCGGCTCCGGTTCCGCCGCGAGCAGGTCGGGTTCATCTGGCAGCAGACGTCCCGCAACCTCCTGCCGTACCTGACCGCCGTGCAGAACGTCGAGCTGCCCATGCGGTTCGCCGGGCGGTCCCGGCGCGAGCGCGCCACCCGCGCCGCCGAGCTGCTCGGCATGCTGGACGTCGGCGACTGCGCGAACCGGCGCCCCGCCGAGCTGTCCGGCGGCCAGCAGCAGCGCATCGCGATCGCCGTCGCCGTCGCCAACGAGCCCAAGGTCGTGCTCGCCGACGAGCCCACCGGCGAGCTCGACACCGCCACCGCCGCCGGGGTGTTCGCCGCGCTGCGCCGGGTCAACGAGGAGCTCGGCACCACCACCGTCGTCGTCACCCACGACGCGCAGGTGTCCGAGCGCGTCGACCGGACCGTCGGGATCCGCGACGGCCGCACCAGCGTCGAGGTCCGCCGCGGCGGCGGCACCGCCGAGGAGTACGCCCTGCTCGACCGCGCCGGGCGCGTCCAGCTGCCCGCCGCGTTCACCGAGTCCCTCGACATGCGCGACCGCGTCCGCCTCGCGCTGGAGAGCGACCACGTCGGCGTCTGGCCGGACCGGGAGGAACCGCATGAGTGACCCGATGGTGGCCGTCGAGGACCTGACCCGCGTCTACCGCACCGGCAAGATCGAGGTCCCGGCGCTGCGCGGCGCGTCGTTCAGCGTCGACGCGGGGCAGCTCGTCGCGATCAAGGGCCGGTCCGGCTCCGGCAAGACGACGCTGCTCAACCTGATCGGCGGCCTCGACACCCCGGACGGCGGCACCGTCCGCGTCGACGGCCGCGACGTCGGCGCCCTCCCCGAGAACGACCTGCTGGCGCTGCGCCGCGACCACATCGGCTACGTCTTCCAGTCGCACGGGCTGATCCCGGTGCTGTCGGCCGCCGAGAACGTCGAGGTGCCGCTGCGGCTCGTCCGGACGGACCCGAAGGAGCGCGACGAGCGCGTCCGCGTCCTGCTCGCCCTCGTCGGGCTCGGGGACCACGCCGCCCAGCGCCCCTACGAGCTGTCCGGCGGGCAGCGGCAGCGCGTCGCGATCGCGCGGGCCCTCGCCAACCGCCCGCGGCTGCTGCTGGCCGACGAGCCGACCGGCCAGCTCGACTCCGAGACGGCCGCCGCGATCATGCCGCTGCTGCGCGCGGTGGTGGCCAGCGAGGGCGTCACGGTCCTGGTCGCCACGCACGACCAGGGGCTGCTCTCCGAGGCCGACCGGGTGCTGAGCCTGGAGGACGGCGTGATCACCGAGGCGACCGTCCCGGCCGGCTGAGTCACTCGACGGGCACCGTGTAGGAGAGCTCGTAGCGGTCGGCGGGGACCACGATGTCGGCGGTCTCGACGGGCCGGTCCCCGGTGTAGGTGCGCCGGATCACCATCACGACGGACCCCATCGGCGCGCGGAGCCGCTCGGCCTCGTCCGCGAGGACGGGCCGCGCCGTGACGACCTCGGTGGCCTGCGCCACGTCCCGGCCGATGGCCCGCATCCGCGCGACCACGCCCGCCCCGGCCTGCGGCCCCTCCTCCGGCATCATCACCGGCGTGCCCCAGGTCAGGTCGAGCGGCTCCCAGGACGTGGACAGCATGACGGGCTGGTCGCCGGCGAAGAAGGTGTAGCGCGTCACCATCACCGGCTCTCCCACCGGGATGCGGAGGCGTTCGGCGACGTCCGGCGACGCCTTGTCCGTCTCCGAGCCCGACAGCCACGTCCCCTCGTGGCCCTGCGCCTCCATGTCCGCCCGGAACGGGGAGCCCGCCCGGCCGTTGGCGCGGTACCAGGCGCTGGTGAGGCGCCGCACCTGCGGGCGCCGCCGCACGTACGTGCCGCTGCCCGAGCGGGACACCACGTAGCCCTCGGACACCAGCAGCCGGACCGCCTCGACCGCCACCCGGTCGGAGACGCCGTGCTCGCCCGCGAGCTTGTACCGGGAGGGGACCCGGTCGCCGGGGACCAGGCGGCCGTCGGCGATCTGCCGGCGCAGGTCATCGGCGATGCGGAGGTATGCGGGTCTGGTCACGGTCACTCCGGCTGACGACGTGGATGATCGTTTTGTGGGTGTTCCTGCCGGAATGATCGCAGCCGATCCGTTGCCCGGACGTTGCGCCGGTTGGGTGGGCGATCGGGCGGGAAGTGATCGTTCATGGCGACCGTGGTTCTGGTGGGGACGCTCGACACCAAGGGGGACGAGTACGCGTGGCTGCGCGACCGGCTGCGCCGGCTCGGCTGCGACGTGGTCCTCGTGGACGCGGGGGTCGGCCCGCCGCAGACGGAGGCCGACGTCCCGGCCGACGAGGTCGCGCGGGCCGGGGGAGCGTCCCTCCAGGTGCTGCGCGACGCCGGGGACCGCGGAGCCGCCGTCACCGCGATGGGCGAGGGCGCCGCGGCCGTCCTCGCCGAGCTGGACCGGGTCGACGCCGTGCTCGCCGTCGGCGGCAGCGGCGGGTCGTCGATCGCGGCGCGGGCCGTCCGCGACCTGCCCATCGGCGTGCCCAAGCTGATCGTGTCCACGATGGCGGCCGGGGACGTCGCGCCCTACGTCGGGGCCAAGGACGTGGCGATGATGTACAGCGTCGTCGACATCGCGGGCGTGAACCGGGTGTCGCGGCTCGTCCTCGGGAACGCGGCGGCAGCGGCGGCCGGGATGGCGAAGGCGTACGCGGCGCCCGCCCCGGTCATGGACGACCGGCCGCTCGTCGGGGCGTCGATGTTCGGCGTCACCACGCCGGCCGTCGAGGCGGCGCGGGAGCGGCTGGACGAGCTGGGCTACGAGGTGCTCGTCTTCCACGCGACCGGCGCCGGCGGGCAGGCCCTCGAAGGGCTCGCCGAGAGCGGGCTCCTGGCCGGCGTCCTGGACCTCACCACGACCGAACTCGCCGACGACCTCGTCGGCGGCGTCCTGTCGGCGGGGCCCGACCGGCTCACGGCGGCGGGCAAGACCGGCGTCCCGCAGGTCGTGGCGCCCGGCGCGCTCGACATGGTCAACTTCGGCCCGCTCGCGACGGTCCCGGAGCGCTTCCAGGACCGCAACCTCTACGTCCACAACCCGACCGTGACGCTGATGCGGACGACTCGGGACGAGATGGCCGAACTCGGGCGGCGGGTCGCCGGGAAGCTCGCCGCGGCCACCGGCCCGACCGTGCTCTTCCTGCCCCTCCAGGGCGTGTCGGCGCTGGACGCGCCGGGGATGCCCTTCCACGATCCGGAGGCGGACGAGGCGTGCTTCGCGGCCCTGGAGGGCGCCGTGGAGACCGAAAGGCTCGACATGAACATCAACGACCCGGCGTTCGGCCGCGCGATGGCCGACCGGCTGCACAAGCTGATCACGGAGGGGGCGCGGTGAACCGCGACACGGTCCTGTTCCGGCTGCGGAACGCCACCGCGGAGGGCAAGCCGATCATCGGCGCGGGGGCGGGCACCGGGCTGTCCGCCAAGTGCGCGGAGGCCGGCGGCGTCGACCTGATCATCATCTACAACTCGGGCCGGTACCGGATGGCCGGGCGCGGCTCGCTGGCCGGGCTGCTGCCCTACGGGGACGCCAACCAGATCGTGGTGGAGATGGCGTCGGAGGTGCTGCCGGTCGTCAAGAGCACGCCCGTCCTGGCCGGGGTGTGCGGCACCGACCCGTTCCGGCTGATGCCGGTCTTCCTCGACCAGCTGAAGGCGATGGGGTTCGCGGGCGTCCAGAACTTCCCCACGGTGGGCCTCTACGACGGCGTGTTCCGGCAGAACCTCGAAGAGACCGGCATGGGGTACGCCCTGGAGGTCGAGATGGTGCGGCTCGCGCACGAGCGCGGCCTGGTCACCGCCCCGTACGTCTTCGACGAGGACCAGGCGCGCGCCATGGCGGAGGCCGGCGCGGACGTCCTCGTCCCGCACGTCGGACTCACCACCAAGGGCAGCATCGGCGCGGGCACCGCGCTGACGCTGGACGAGGCGGTCGAGCGGGTGCAGGCCATGCGGGACGCCGCGTTCGCCGTCCGCCCCGACATCGTCGTCCTCTGCCACGGCGGCCCCATCGCCGAACCCGAGGACGCCGCCTACGTCCTGTCGCACACGGAGGGCGTCGTCGGCTTCTTCGGCGCGTCCTCCGTCGAGCGCCTGCCGACCGAGCGGGCCATCACCGAGCAGGTCGCCGCCTTCAAGAACCTGGAGCTGTGAATGCGAGTCGGTCCCGACGACGTGGCGACGATGTCGTTCGACTGGGGGTCCATCAAGTGGTTCGTCACCCCGTCGAGCGTGGAGGGCGCGGGCAGCACGCTGGGCGAGGTGATCGTCAACCCCGGCAAGGGGCACGCGCGGCACAACCACCCCGGCGCCGAGGAGGTCATCTACGTGATCTCCGGCGAGGCGACGCAGATGGTGGACGACGGCGAGCCCTTCCCGATCCGCGAGGGCGACGCCGTCCACATCCCGAAGGGCGTCTGGCACTCCACGTACAACACGACGTGGCGGCCGCTGCGCCTCATCGTGACGTACACGCCGGGCGGCGAGGAGAAGGCCCTCGAAGGCGCCCCCGACTTCTGCCGCCACGACCCCGGCGCCGTCCCGGAGTGGAACCGGGCCTAGCCGCCCGGTTCGATGATCTTGCCGCGGACGTAGACCCAGTCGCCGTCCCGGCGGACGAACCGGCTGACCTCGTGCATCTCGCCGGGCCGCCCGTCCGCCAGGTAGCGGGCGCGGAACTCGACGACGCCCTTCTCGTCCGCCGGGCCGCCGTCCTCCTCCCGGACGACGTCGAGCCCCGTCCAGCGGGTGCCGCCGTCGAAGCCGACGCGCTCCGGACGGGTCGCCGGGTGCCACGTGCGCAGCAGGTACGCCTCGTCCTCGACGGCGAACGCGCTGAACCGCGACCGCATCAGCTCCCCGGCCGTCTCCGCCGAACCCTCACCCCGGTGCAACCGGCCGCAGCAGTCCCGATACCGGGCGCCGACACCGCACGGACATTTCTTGGCCACAGCCCGCATTCTGCCCTGCGAGGAGGCATGCTCGCGGAACCATGATTCTTCGCGGGGATGTCTGATCGGGGCGTCCGCCGATCGTCTAGGGGGTGACGGCAACCGACCGCCCCGGATCCCGGGGCGTCCCGAAGGAGCGTGTCATGGACCTGACGATGAACACGATCGACATCGTGGTGGCCGACATCGACGCCGCCATCGCCTTCTACCGCCGGCTCGGCGTCGAGTTCAAGACCGACGCCGCCTACCCCGGCCACGCCGGCTGCGACCTGCCCGGCGGGCTGCACCTGATGCTGGACGCCGAGGAGTTCCGCGGGCCGACCGTCGACGGCTGGACGAAGCCGTCCGGCGGCCCGCGCACCTTCCTCGCCTTCCAGGCCGGGTCCCCGGCGGACGTCGACGCCAAGTACACCGAGCTGACCGAAGCGGGGTACACCGGAGCCAAGGAGCCGTGGGACGCGTTCTGGGGCATGCGCTACGCGACCGTCCTCGACCCCGACGGCAACGGCATCGACCTGTACGCGCCGCTGCCCGCGAGCTGAGGGGGAGACCGACATGAAGTACGTGCTGATGTTCATCGAGACCGAGGAGTTCGCCGCGGAGCTCGCCGCGATGAGCGAGGACGAGCGCCAGGCGTCCTACGAGCAGGTCGCCCAGTGGTTCGCGCGGCACGCGGCGCAGATCACCCACCACGGGCACCTGCAGCCCGCGCACACCGCCACCACCATGCGCCTGGACGGCCCCGAGCCGATCCTCACCGACGGCCCGTTCGTCGAGGGCAAGGAGGTCGTCAGCGGCTACGCCGAGGTGGAGGTCGCCGATCTGGACGAGGCCCTCGCCATCGCCCGGTCCTGGCCCGCCTGCCCCATCGTCGAGGTCCGCCCGCTCACCTGAGGGGCGCCGCGTGACCGAGAGGGTGAACGCCGAGCTGACCCGCGTGCTGCGCGAGCACGCGGGCCGGCTCACGGCGTCCCTCATCCGGACCCTCGGCGACTTCTCCGCCGCCGAGGACGTCATGCAGGACGCCCTGGAGACCGCGCTGAAGCGCTGGCCCGCCGAGGGCATCCCCGAGCACCCGGACGCGTGGCTGCTCACCACGGCCCGCCGCCGCGGCATCGACCTGCTGCGCCGCCAGGCCGACTACCGGGAGAAGCTGGCCCGGCTCCAGTGGCCGGTGCCCGGCGAGCCCGACGACCGGCTCAAGCTGGTGTTCACCTGCTGCCACCCCGCGCTGCCGGTGCCCGCGCAGGTCGCGCTGACCCTGCGCACGGTGTGCGGGCTGACGACCGGGCAGATCGCCGCCGCGTTTCTCGTCCCGGAGACGACGGTCGCGCAGCGCATCACCCGCGCCAAGCGCAAGATCACCGACGCGCGCATCCCGTACCGGATCCCGCCGGACGGCGAGCTGGACGAGCGCCTCGACCAGGTCCTCGCCGTCGTGTACCTGCTGTTCAACGAGGGGTACCTGACGAGCGGCGGCGACCGCCCGCACGCCCGCGACCTCGCGGACGACGCGCAGTGGCTCGCCGAGAGCCTCGCCTGGCTGATGCCGCGCCGGCCGGAGGTGCTCGGCCTGCTCGCCCTGATCAGGCTGCACCAGGCCCGGACGCCCGCCCGCTTCGACGCCGCCGGGCACCTCGTCCTGCTGCGCGACCAGGACCGGACGAAATGGGACCACGACGCGGTCAAGGAGGCGACCCGGCTGATCGGACGGGCCGCCGCGATGCGCCGTCCCGGCCCGTACCAGGTGCAGGCGGCGATCGTCGCGTGCCATGCGGAGGCCCCGACCTGGGACGACACCGACTGGACGCAGATCCTCGTCCTGTACGACATGCTGCTGGGCATGACGCGGTCCCCGGTGGTCCGGCTCCACCGCGCCATCGCGCTCCGCTACGTCCAGGGCTCCGAGGCCGCGCTGGCCGAGCTTGACCCGCTCGCCAAGGCGCTGGACGGCCACCACCTGTACCACGCGACCCGCGCCGAACTCCTGCGCGACGTCGGCCGCCAGCGCGACGCCCACACGGCCGACCGCCGCGCCCTCGCGCTCACCGCCAATCCCGCTCAGCAGGCCCTGCTCGCCGACCGCCTCACCTGGTCCTGAACCCCCGCCGCCGGCGGGGGCGTCAGGGCGGCGTCAGGATCGGCGCCGGCGGTGTCAATATCGCGTAGCGAACGGCGGCCGGGTGGAAATTCGTCCCTATGGTCGGATTCGTCCGGCCGAAACGCGCGCCGGGAATTCGATGGGGGCACCGATCGTGCAAGACGTCGTCTTCGTGCTGCTGACCGTGGCGGTGTTCGCCCTGCTCGGCCTGCTGGTGAAGGGCGTGGAGAAGCTGTGACCGCGGAGAACGCCGTCGGGCTCGGGCTCGCGGCGGTACTGATCCTTTTCCTGGTCGCGGCACTGCTGTTCCCGGAGCGATTCTGAATGGACACGACCCTCGCGGGGATCCTTTTCCTCGGATCCCTGGTAATCGCCTTGGCCGTGGTCTACCGGCCGCTCGGCGATTACATGTACCGCGTTTACAGCCGTTCGGAGCACGGCCGGGCCGAGCGGGCCGCCTACCGGCTCGTGGGCGCCGACCCGGACGCCGAGCAGACCTGGGGCGCCTACGCCCGCAGCGTCCTCGCCTTCTCCGTGGCGGGAATCCTCTTCCTGTACGGGCTGCAGCGCCTGCAGAACCACCTGCTGCTCAGCCTCGGGTTCGGGCCGGTCAAGCCGGACCAGGCGTGGAACACCGCGGTCAGCTTCGTCACCAACACCAACTGGCAGTCGTACTCCGGTGAGGCGACGATGGGCCACCTGGTGCAGATGGCGGGCCTCGCGGTGCAGAACTTCGTGTCGGCCGCCGTCGGCATGTCCGTCGCGGTCGCGCTGATCCGCGGGTTCGCGCGGAAGAAGACCGACCGGCTCGGCAACTTCTGGGTCGACCTGACCCGCACCTGCCTGCGCGTCCTGCTGCCCATCGCCTTCGCCGGCGCCGTGCTCCTGATCGCGGGCGGGCTGGTGCAGAACTTCAGCGGCGGCCACGCCGCCGACACGATCACCGGGGCGCGGCAGTTGGTCCCGGGCGGGCCGGTCGCGAGCCAGGAGGTCATCAAGCTCCTCGGCACCAACGGCGGCGGCTTCTACAACGCCAACTCCGCGCACCCGTTCGAGAACGCGGCCGCCTGGACGAACTGGCTGGAGATCTTCCTCATCCTGCTGATCCCGATCGCGCTGTGCCGGACGTTCGGCCGCCTCGTCGGGCAGAACCGGCAGGGCTACGCGATCCTCGCCGTGATGGGCACGATCGCGCTCATCAGCGTCTCGCTCGTCAACGCCTTCCAGCTCGCGCACCACGGCACGGTGCCGACCGCCGCCGGGGCGGCGATGGAGGGCGTGGAGACGCGGTTCGGCGTCGCGAACTCCGCGACGTTCGCGGGCGCGACCACGCTGACCTCGACCGGCGCCGTCGACTCCTTCCACGACTCCTACACGAGCCTCGGCGGCATGATGACGATGATCAACATGATGCTGGGCGAGGTCGCGCCCGGCGGCGTCGGCTCCGGCCTGTACGGGATGCTGATCCTCGCCGTCGTCACCGTGTTCGTCGCCGGGCTCATGGTCGGCCGCACCCCCGAGTACCTCGGCAAGAAGATCGGCCGCCGCGAGATCACGTTCGCGGCCCTGTACTTCCTGACGACGCCCGCCCTCGTGCTGGCCGGGACGGCGGTCGCCATCGCGCTCCCGGAGGGCCGCGCGGGCATGCTCAACGGCGGCCCGCACGGCTTCAGCGAGGTGCTGTACGCGTTCACGTCGGCGTCCAACAACAACGGGTCCGCCTTCGCCGGGCTGACCGTGAACACCGTCTTCTACGACACCGCGCTCGGCCTGTGCATGGCGTTCGGCCGGTTCCTGCCGATCGTGTTCGTCCTCGCGCTGGCCGGGTCGCTGGCACGGCAGGGCGCCGTGCCCGAGTCGGCCGGGACGCTGCCGACCCACCGCCCGCAGTTCGTCGGGATGGTCGTCGGCGTCACCGTCGTCCTGGTCGCGCTGACCTTCCTGCCCGCGCTCGCGCTCGGCCCGCTCGCCGAAGGGATCGGCTCATGACGACGCAGACCATCGAACCCGCGCCCGTGCGGCCGGCCCAGCGCCGACCCGGCGGGCTGCTCGACCCCGCGCAGTTGGCCAGGTCGCTGCCGGACGCGTTCCGCAAGCTCGACCCGCGCACGCTGTGGCGCAACCCCGTCATGTTCATCGTCGAGGTCGGTGCCGTGTGGACGACCGTCCTCGCCGTCCTCGACCCGAGCGTGTTCGGCTGGCTGATCGTCGCCTGGCTCTGGCTGACCGTGCTCTTCGCGAACCTCGCGGAGGCGGTGGCGGAGGGGCGCGGCAAGGCGCAGGCCGACTCGCTGCGCAAGGCCAAGACCGACGTGGTCGCGCGCCGCCTCGCCGGCACGACCGAGGAGAAGGTCCCGGCGCCCGAGCTGCGCCGCGGTGACCGGGTGGTCGTCGAGGCCGGGGAGATCATCCCCGGGGACGGCGACGTCGTCGAGGGCATCGCCAGCGTGGACGAGTCGGCGATCACCGGCGAGTCCGCGCCGGTGATCCGCGAGTCCGGCGGCGACCGGTCCGCGGTGACCGGCGGGACGCGGGTGCTGTCGGACCGGATCGTCGTGGAGATCACCCAGGAGCCCGGCCGGTCGTTCGTGGACCGGATGATCGCCCTGGTGGAGGGGGCGAGCCGGCAGAAGACGCCGAACGAGATCGCGCTCAACATCCTGCTCGCCGCGCTCACCATCGTGTTCCTGCTGGCGGTCGCGACGCTCCAGCCGATGGCGATCTACGCCGAGGACGTCAATCCGGGCGTCCCCGACGGCCCCGCCCTCGGCGGGCACGGCGTGACCGGCATCGTGCTGGTGTCGCTGCTGGTCTGCCTGATCCCGACGACGATCGGGGCGCTGCTGTCGGCGATCGGCATCGCCGGCATGGACCGGCTCGTCCAGCGCAACGTCCTCGCGATGAGCGGCCGCGCGGTCGAGGCGGCGGGCGACGTCGGCACGCTGCTGCTCGACAAGACCGGGACGATCACGCTCGGCAACCGGCAGGCCGCGGCCTTCGTCCCCGTCGCCGGGGTGGGGGAGGACGCGCTGGCCGACGCCGCACAGCTGTCCAGCCTGGCCGACGAGACGCCCGAGGGCCGCTCGGTCGTCGTGTTCGCCAAGCAGCGCCACGGCCTGCGCGAACGCACGCCCGGCGAGCTGAGCCACGCCACCTGGGTGCCGTTCAGCGCGCAGACCCGGATGAGCGGCGTCGACCTCGACGGCGCGCCCGAGCGGCACCTGCGCAAGGGCGCCGCCGGGGCGGTGGCCGAGTGGGTGCGCGAGAACGGCGGCGCCGTCCCGTCCGACCTGGCCTCGATCGTGGACGGCATCTCCGCGTCCGGCGGCACCCCGCTCGTCGTGGGGGAGCGGACGGACGCGGCGGCCCGCGTCCTCGGCGTCGTCCACCTGAAGGACGTCGTGAAGGAGGGCATGCGGGAGCGGTTCGACGAGATGCGCCGGATGGGCATCCGCACCGTGATGATCACTGGCGACAACCCGCTGACCGCCAGGGCGATCGCCGACGAGGCCGGGGTGGACGACTTCCTCGCCGAGGCCCGCCCCGAGGACAAGCTCGCCCTGATCAAGCGGGAGCAGGCCGGCGGCCGGCTCGTCGCGATGACCGGGGACGGCACCAACGACGCGCCCGCCCTCGCGCAGGCCGACGTCGGCGTGGCGATGAACACCGGCACGTCCGCCGCCAAGGAGGCGGGCAACATGGTCGACCTCGACTCCGACCCGACCAAGCTCATCGAGATCGTCGAGATCGGCAAGCAGCTGCTCATCACGCGCGGCGCGCTGACCACCTTCTCCATCGCCAACGACATCGCCAAGTACTTCGCGATCATTCCGGCGCTGTTCGCGGGCCTGTATCCGGGGCTGGACGCGCTGAACGTCATGCGGCTGCACAGCCCGGAGTCGGCGATCCTGTCCGCGGTCGTGTTCAACGCGCTGATCATCGTCGCGCTGATCCCGCTCGCGCTGCGCGGGGTGCCCTACCGGCCCGGCGGCGCGTCCCGGCTGCTGTCCCGCAACCTGCGCGTGTACGGGCTCGGCGGGCTCGTCGCCCCGTTCGTCGGCATCAAGATCATCGACCTGTTCGTCCAGTTCCTTCCGGGGGTGTCGTGACATGCGGTTTCCTGCCTGGTTCCGGGTGCATCTGGCGGCGGTGCGGGCCCTGCTCGCGCTGACCGTGCTGCTCGGCGCCGCCTACCCGCTGGCCGTCTACGCGGCCGGGCGGCTGCCCGGCCTGAACGACCGCGCCGACGGCTCCCTCGTCTCCGCGAACGGCCGGACGGCCGGCAGCGCCCTGATCGGCCAGTCCTTCACCGGCAAGGACGGCGAGCCGCTGCGGCAGTACTTCCAGAGCCGCCCGTCCGCCGGGGACTACGACCCCGGCGCGTCCGGGGCGAGCAACCTCGGCCCGGAGGACGTCGTCGACACCCTGCCCGACCCGAAGCTCGGCGCCGACGACCCCGACGCGCGGCAGAGCCTCCTCACCCAGGTCTGCGAGCGCAGCAAGGCGGTCGGCGAGTTCAACGGGGTGAGCGGGGCGCGCCCGTACTGCACGCCCGGCGGCGTCGGCGCGGTGCTGGCCGTCTTCGGGCACCGAACCCCGGACGGGACGGTCCCGCACCCGACCCGCGTCGTCAGCGTGAACGAGGAGCAGGGCGTGGTGAAGGCCCCGTTCATCGCGTCCTACAAGGGCGTCAAGGTCGACCTGGCCCGCTTCGGCGAGGACTACGCCAAGGGCCTGACCGTCCCCGTCCGGGGCGACGCGCCGGCTGCCCCCGCCGTCCCGCCGGACGCCGTCACCGCGAGCGGCAGCGGCCTCGACCCGCACATCTCCCCGGCCTACGCCGACCTCCAGGTCACGCGGGTCGCCGAGGCGCGCGGCGTCCCGGCCGCGCAGGTCGAGCGGCTCGTCCAGCAGAACACCACTGGACGCGCCCTTGGCTTCATGGGCGAGCCGGCCGTGAACGTGCTGAAGCTCAACCTCGCCCTAGACCACGCCTACCCCGCCCGTTAGGGCTGGTAGCGGTAGCCCATCCCCGGTTCCGTCAGCAGGTGCCGGGGATGGGCCGGGTCGTTCTCCAGCTTGCGCCGCAGCTGGGCCATGTACTGGCGCAGGTAATGCGTCTCGCTCTTGTACGCCGGGCCCCACACCGTGGTGAGGAGCTGCTGCTGCGCGACGAGCTTGCCCGGGTTGCGGAGCAGGACGTCCAGCAGCCGCCATTCGGTCGGCGTCAGGTGCACGCCGTCCGACACCGTCTTCGCGGCCAGGTCGATCGTGTGCCCGCCCACCTCGACGGTCGCGGCCGCCGCCTCGGCGGACGGCGCCCGGCGCGACACCGCGCGGATCCGGGCCACCAGCTCCTCGATGTCGAACGGCTTGGTGACGTAGTCGTCGGCGCCGGCCTCCAGCGCCTCGACCTTGTCGCGGCTGCCCGCCCGCCCCGACAGCACGATGATCGGGACCTCGGTCCAGCCGCGCAGCCCGTGGATCACCTCGATGCCCTCCAGATCGGGCAGCCCCAGGTCGAGGACGACGAGGTCGGGATGCCACGAGCCGGCGCGGCGCAGCGCGGTGGTGCCGTCGGCGGCGACGTCCACCTCGTAGTCGCGGGCGCGCAGGTTGATCCGCAGCGCCCGCAGCAGCTGGGGTTCGTCGTCCACGACGAGCACGCGCGTCATGCGGTCTCCTTCCGGTGCGCGGGCAGCGACACGATCATCGTGAGGCCGCCGCCCGGGGTGTCCTCGGGGATCAGCGCGCCGCCCATCGCCTCGGTCAGCCCGCGCGCCAGCGCGAGCCCGAGCCCCACGCCGGTGTGGTTGTCGCGGTCGCCGAGCCGCTGGAACGGCAGGAACGCCCGCTCCCGCTCGGCCTCCGGGATGCCGGGGCCGCGGTCGGCGATGCGCAGCTCCACCCGGTCCCGGATGGCGCCGGCGGTGATGAGGACGGGCGCGCCGGGCGGGCTGTGCCGCAGCGCGTTGGCGATCAGGTTGACGAGCACGCGTTCGAGCAGCGCCGGGTCGGCCGACACCTCGGGGAGGTCGGGGGCGAGCGTGACCGTCACATCGCCGCCGCCGAGGTCGTCGAGGGCGCGCGGCACGATCTCGTCCAGCGCCAGCGGGCGGGCGGCGATGCCGAGCACGCCCGCCTGCAGGCGGCTCATGTCGAGCAGGTTCGCGACGAGCCGGTCCAGCCGCTCCAGGGAGAGCTGCGCGGTGTCGAGCAGTTCGGCGCGCTCCTCCTCCGTCCAGGCGATCGAGGTACTGCTGAGGCTGTCCACCGCGGCCTTCGCCGAGGCCAGCGGCGTGCGCAGATCGTGGCTGACGGCGTTGAGCAGCGCGGTCCGCATCCGGTCGGCGGCCTCCAGCGGGCGGGCCTTCTCCGCCTCGGCCCGCAGCCGCTGCTGCCGCAGCGCCCCCGCCGCCTGCACCGCGAACGCCTCCAGGACGCGGCGGTCCCCGGCGGGCATCGGACGGCCCCGGATCGCCAGCGTCAGATCGTCCCCCACCGGGATCTCGGCGTCGCCGTCGCCGGGCGCCCCGCACGGGCGGCCCCCGACGGTCGCGACGATCCGCCAGTCCCCGTCCCCGGACGGGCGCTCCAGCAGCGTGACCGAGGTGAGCCCGAACGTCTCGCGGAGCCTGCCGAGGACCGCGTCCAGGGCGTGCTCGCCGCGCAGGACGTCCCCCGCCAGCGTCGACAGGACCTCCGCCTCCGCGCCCAGCCGCGCCGCCTCCCGGGAGCGCCGCGCGGCGCGGTCCACCACGACGCTCACCCCGACCCCGACCAGCACGAACACCGCCAGCGCCAGCAGGTTCTCCTCCGCGGCGACGGTGAAGCGGTGGACGGGCGGGGTGAAGTACCAGTTGAGCAGCAGGAACCCGGCGACGGCCGTGAACAGCGCCGCCCGCATCCCGCCGACGAGCGCGATCGCGACCACCGCCGCGAGGAAGAACAGGATGTCGGACGGCAGCGAGATCGCCGGGCGGGCCGCCAGCAGCCCGAACGTCAGCAGCGGCAGCCCGGCGAGGGCCAGCAGGAACCCGCCGAGCCGGCGGCTCGGCGGCAGGCCCTCCGCGCGGCCCCGCCGCGCGACGCCGCGCCGCGCCTGGTCGTGCGTGACCATGTGCACGTCGATCGAGCCGGACCGCGCCGTCGTCGTCACCCCGACGCCCGGCCGCAGCAGCTGCGCGAACCGCCCGCGCCGCGACACGCCCAGCACCAGCTGGGTCGCGTTCGCGCCGCGCGCGAAGTCCAGCAGCGCGCCCGGCACGTCGTCGCCCACCACCTGGTGGTAGGTGCCGCCGAGCCCCTCCACGGCCTGCCGCTGCCGGGCCAGGTCGCCCGGCCGCGCCCCGGCGAGGCCGTCGCCGCGCGCGACGTGCACGGCGAGCAGGTCCGCGCCCTTCGACCGGGCGGCGATGCGGGTGGCGCGGCGCAGCAGCGCGTCGCCCTCCGGGCCGCCGGTCAGCGCGACCACGATCCGCTCGCGCGCCTCCCACGTCCCGCCGATGCCGTGGTCGGCCCGGTACCGGTCGAGCTGGTCGTCCACCTTGCCGGCCAGCCACAGCAGCGCCAGCTCCCGCAGCGCCGTCAGGTTCCCGACCCGGAAGTAGTTCGAGAGGGCCGCGTCCACCTTCTCCGGCCGGTACACGTTGCCGTGCGCCATCCGCCGCCGCAGCGCCTCCGGCGCCATGTCGACCAGCTCCACCTGGTCGGCGCGGCGGACCACCTCGTCCGGGACGGTCTCGCGCTGCACCACCCCGGTGATCTGCTCGACGACGTCGTTGACCGACTCCAGGTGCTGGACGTTCACGGTCGAGATGACGTCGATCCCGGCGTCGCGGATCTGCTCGACGTCCTCCCAGCGCTTGGCGTGCCCGGCGCCGGGCGGGTTCGTGTGCGCCAGCTCGTCGACCAGCACCACCGCCGGCGCGCGCTCGATCACCGCGGCGACGTCCAGCTCGGCGAACGCGGCGCCGCGGTAGGTCACCGTCCGGCGCGGGACGACCTCCAGGCCGTCCAGCAGCGCCTCGGTGCGCGGACGGTCGTGCGTCTCGACGTAGCCGACGACCACGTCGGTGCCGCGGTCGAGCCGCCGCCGCGCCTCCGCCAGCATCGCGTACGTCTTCCCCACGCCGGGGGCGGCCCCCAGGTAGACGCGGAGCTGCCCCCTGGCCATGCCCCCATCCTTCCAGGCCGAAGACCACCC
>NZ_VCKZ01000427.1 GCF_005889745.1 Actinomadura geliboluensis | reverse complement strand
GGTCTGGGATCTCGGTGATGCGGGCTCGGGGCTTGTCCTGAGGTGGCATCTGGAAGAGGAGGTCGTCTTGGGTCAGGTTGGCTGCTCGGATGTGCTCCTCTAGCTTCTCGGTGGTCTGGGTGCTGAGTTTGAAGCGGCGGTACTCCTTGTCCTTCGGGTAGTCCTTGACCAGGAAGTGGCGGCCTTCCGGGTGGAACTTCGGGTTCAACTCGACGAGCGTGCGGCTGACCGTGAGGATGCGGGTTCTGAGGTTGACCGTCCTTCACTCGCAGCTCGCTGAGCTCGCCCCAGCGGAGGTCGCTCTCGATCTCGGTTTCGGCGAGGAGTCGGAAGGTGCCTTCGGGGAGGGCGTGGTAGACGTCGTCGAACTGCTCGGGAGTGATGATCTCGAGGGGCTTGCGGACGACCGGGGGCGTCCGTACTCCGCGGCAGGGGTGGATGAAGGTGACCTGGTCGTCCATCGCGGTGGTGAAGATGGCGCTGAGGATGATCTTCTGGTAGCGGATGGTCACCGGCTTCATGCCCTGGTTCTTGAGGGCCGTGATCCACGCGCGGACGTGCTCGGGGAGGACGTCGGCATGATGTGCTTGTAGATCGCGTACGTGTAGCCCTCACGGGTGGTGGCCTCGACCTGGTGGTTCGGGAGCTAGACCTGCTCGACGTAATCCTTGAACCGCTGCTTTCCGCGGCCTGGATCTCCCGTTCGGCCCCTGGAGACCTCGACCTCTGCTCGTTGCCATGCCTTGTCCGTGTCAACGGCGCGCGAATTCTGACCCCCTGCCGACGTCTGAAAGTTGACCCCCTGGTGGTGTTGTTTGCTGCGGGTTGTTACTGATGGTCGTTGTTGGTCTGGGCGGCGGGGACGCGGCCCAGGTCGCGGTTCTTGAGGCGGTAGCTGTCTCCCTTCAGGCTGATGACCTCGGCGTGGTGAACGAGGCGGTCGATCATGGCTGCGGCCACGATGTCGTCGCCGAACACCTCGCCCCAGCGTCCGAACGGCTTGTTGCTGGTCACGATCAGCGAGGCGCGTTCGTAGCGGCTGGAGACCAGTTGGAAGAACAGGTTCGCCGCTTCGGGCTCGAAGGGGATGTAGCCGACCTCATCGACCACCAGCACCGGGATGCGGGCGAGTTTGACCAGCTCTTCCTGCAGTTTCCCGGCGGTGTGGGCGTCGGCCAGGCGGGCGACCCATGCGGCCGCGGTGGCGAACGCGACGCGGTGCCCGGCCTGGCAGGCGCGCATCCCCCAGGCCGATCGACAGGTGGGTCTTGCCGGTGCCCGGCGGCCCCAGGAACACCACGTTCTCGCGGGCGGCGACGAAGTCCAGAGTGCCCAGATGGGCGATGACCTCACGCTTGAGGGACCGCTGGTGGTCGAAGTCGAAGTCCTCCAGTCCCTTGCGGGCAGGGAACCGCGCTGCACGGATGCGGGCCTCACCGCCGTGGGATTCGCGGGCGGCGACCTCGCGTTGCAGGCAGGCTGCCAGGAACTCCTCATGGCTCCAGGACTCGGCCCGTGCTCGTTCGGCGAGCCGCTCGACCGACGCGGCCAGGGACGGAGCCTTGAGCACCCGGGTCAGATAGGCCAGTTCGGCGGCGAGGTTGCGGCCACTGCCGGTCTTAGCAGAAGCCATCAGGCCACCACCCCGTCAACGCCCAGCAGTGCGTCGTAGTCACTGAGCCGGCGTTGCTCGACCTGGGTGTCGGCCGGAGCGGTCACGGCCTGGATCCTCGAGCGGCGCAGTGCGGCCGCGGCCTGGGCGTGGGCCGGGTCAGTGATGCTCTGATGAGCGGCCCAGCACCGCTCATGCCGGGCGACAAGTTGGCCGCCGCAGGTCACGGTGACCTGCTCGGGATCGGCGACCACCTCGACCAGTCGCCCGATCACCGACGGGTGCACCGAATAGTCGTTGGAGGCGATCCGGACGTAGTGGTCGCGGGCCAGCCGCGTCGAGGTCCGCCACCCGACCGCCGGAGCGACCGGCGGCAGCCCCACCATCGCTGCCCGATCGACCTCGATCCGGTCGGCCGGACGGCACCCGATCCGCCGATGGTGGCGGGTGTTGGCCCGCGCCAGCCACTGAGTGAGCTGGACGTTGAAGTCGCAGGGGCCGGTGAAGGCGCGGCCGGGCATGAAGGAGGTCTCCAGATACCCGTTCGCCCGCTCCACCAACCCCTTGGCCTCGGGGTCGGTCGGCCGGCACTGGCGGATCGCGATCCCCAGCATCCCGCGGAACGCGTTGGCCTCGGTGGTCAGCTGCGGGCGGCCGCCCCGCCACTGCCCGATCGCGCCCTTGTCACCGGGGGGAGAAGAGGAACGAGCTCGACTTCAACGCTCAGTGGGAGGGCAGAGCTGCCTGGCATGCAGAAGGGGCAGAAGCTGCGGAGCAAGAGCAGGGAGGGGTCGAGCAGTTTCACAGGACGCACCAGCTGAGTGCGAGCACGCCCAAGCTATGCGGGCAGCGCAGGGAACACGACCACTGAGCCGTCCTTGTCGCGGGCGATCTCGATCGCCACGTCCGTCGGGCGGCTGTTGAACGTAACGCCGTCGCTCAGCTTGCGAATCCTGTGCGCCGCGCGCATCAGGCGCTCGACTTCACTGGTCGTGAAAACGGGACGCAAACCGGACGGGCGTGCCAGCTCCAACGCCGACAGGCGGACGAGGACGCCGGCGATGCCCGACTCCAGGTCGTCGAGGCGCTGCTGGTGGTCCTTCAGGTTGCGAATGAAGTTCTCGAACGGATTGCCGGGGTCGCTCTGAGCATGCTCGACGGCCTGGAGGACGATGACCCGCCGCTCCAGCGCGATCGCCAGCGCGGCGAGTTCGAGGTGGGCGCGGAACATGCCGCCACGGTCGTCTGCGAGGCCGGGGAATGGCTTTCTCAGCGTGCTGATCTCGACGGGCGTGTCGTCGGGCAGCGTGTCGAGGGCGCTCCGCCATTTGACGAGGCGACGCTCGGCGGCGACCAGCGCCGTGCTGATGGCGTATGACGCGGAGTCCAACCCCAGCGAGACACCGAGCTTGCCCTGGTCGAGCAGGATGGCGGTGGCTTTGTCGATGGCGTCGCGGCAGCCGTCGAGTTGGCTGCGCTCTCTCTCGAAATTGTCTTCCTGCAGTTGCTCCAGCAGTTCTGTGATGTGCTCGATGGCCTGCTGGCGTTTGGAGTCGGCGTACGCGCTTACCCCCACCGCTACGGCCATGAGTACGAGCGGCGCGGCCACGGTGAGCGCCACGCTGCCCGCGGCCGCGACGCCGGCAGTGGTGCCGGCTCCACCGGCTGCGCCCGCTGCTGCCGCCTTACCGACTGGCACGAACGTCGCGCCGCCGACGATGCCCGTTGAGGTCACGAGGGGACCGCGGATTCCACCGGCCACCGTCTTCGCCGCCATCGGGCGAACGATGCCCTGACCGAACTGGGCGGCGAACTTCGCCGGAACCACCATGCGATACAAGCCTTCGCCGGAGGCGGTCGCCGTGGCCGCCGCAGAGGAACGCTGCGCTGATTGCGTGATGAGCTGCGACAGATGCTGTGCCAGGGGACTCGCTGCATCCAGTGGGATACCTGGGCTGCGGTCGAGTTTGTCGGGCAGTGGATGCACCTCGAGTGTGGCGATTGGCTCGTCGACCAGCACGGCCAGCACGCCGCGCAGTTCAGCCAGTCGCTCAGCCGTCATCGGCTCGTCCCCAGCCAGAGTGGGCACCCGGACGTCACCAGTCGCCAGCGTCCACACCGGAACTATTGCCGTGCTGTCGTCAGTCATCGTCTCCCCTTGTTCCAACGAGAGCCTAATGCCTGTTCCGCTTGCTTTCAGGCGAGTAACCTATCCGGGAAGATCGTTGGCACAAACAGGCCAGGCGGCAACTGTGGAGCGGTGAACAACCTCTGGCCTCCAGGCCGTTCGTTGGACCTGCTGCAATCAGCAGAGCATCACCCACGCCGCGAGTTCATGAGCCACGTCCACAGAACAAACAGAAGCCCCCGACAAGGGCGAGGGCTGCCAACGTCCAGTCAGGCTTTGATTGTCATTGTCAGCGAATGGTGACGGGTCCACCTCCGCCGCAGTCTCTCTTTTCTCCGTTTCAGAGCAGGTGGACTATGGCGTTTTTCGTTTGCGAGTTTGGGTCACAATCTTACTCTCCTGGCATTGCCCACACGCGAGCTGAAGGCCCGCTCCGAGAAGGGCAGCGCTCCACTCGGCCCGCAACAGCTATCACCGCATGCGCCCTTACGGTGTGCTCATAGCCGAGGGTTACCAGGTAGATCCGCTTGACGTCTATGCGCGTGACCGGTGGACCTGCCAGTTGGGGCATGTGGCGATCGACCCCGCCGTTGATTGGGCCCCATCCGTGGTTAGCAACCCTCGACCACATCAAGTCGGCCTCGCTGGCCGGCAAGCACGTGCTGGAGAACCGCCAAGCCGCCCACTGGATCTGCAACGTCCGCCAGGGAGACGCCTGGGGGCGGGGACGGCCACCCCTTGGTGCTGACGACGCGAAGCGCCGCTAGATCAGCGGTGTACTCGGCTCGGCTGCTCGCCGCGCTGCGAATCGTCATGTTGGGACAACGGCTCGAGGTAGATACGCCCAAGTCGGCTTCGATGTGTTTGACCGTTCTCGGCGTTCTGCAATCCGCTAGGTCTCGTGAGCCGGCAGACGAGTTCAACCGCGACCACGCCCTCAAATCGGGCATATCATACCCGTATGGATCTATCGGTGATCACGCGTGAGGCCGTCCTCGATTCGATCGCCGAGTTCGACCAGCTTGGACGTGGCCGCTTCCTGCAGAAGTACGGTTTCGACCAGGCCCGTCAATACTTCATGCACCACGATGGCGTGTACTACGACTCCAAAGCCATAGTCGGGGTTGCTTATGGCTACGTCACAGGCCGTCCACTGACTGCGGGCCAGTTCTCCGGCGGGCGGCAGACCATCGGCCGACTGCTCACACGTTTGGGGTTCGAGGTAGTCGTCGATGAGCCTGCCTCGCCTCGGCGGCGCCTGCTTGACCTTCTCGGCGATCTACGTGCCGCCAGCACACCCGATGGGCCCGCTCGGCATCAGCCCATAACCCTTCTCTGGGCGCTGGGCAGGGCAGCGCAGCGCCATCCAAGGCTGGCGCCCTGGCGAGCGGCCCATGCAGAGTTGTGCGGCCTCATGCGTGAGTACGGGCAACCCAGTTCCAGGCCGACGCCTGAGTTTCCCATAATCGCGCTGGCACATACCGATCTTTGGGAATTGACTGGACATGGCGGAGCCGTCCCGGCGGCGCATGGCAAGCCGATCACCTGGCTTGAAGAACAAGATCCTCACTGCGGCCTCACGGCTTGGGCGTATGAACTCGTCGCAACCAGCCGATCAGCGCGTTTCGAGGCCGTCACGATACTCGGCACGCGATTTTTCGGAGGTGCCACTCCCGAAAAATTGCTGGTGGAGGTTGGTCTGCAATCCGCGGGACCAACTGCTACATCGACGTCTCCCCACTCAAGCCCGCTGGAGCTTTACCGGCGTCTCTGCTGGACGGTCGAGACGGCCGAAGCGCGCGGCGACCACGACCGCACCTCGACCACCGTGCGAGAGGAGCCCGTACGCTCAGCAGCCGCCGTCGAAGCGGTGCTCGTCCGAAGCGCCGGGCACTGCGAGAACCCTCTGTGTACCGGTCAGCCCAACGACGTGACCAGGAACGGCGATCCGATTCTCGAGGTCGACCATGTCCAGGACCGCGCACGGTGGGGCCGCGACCACCCGGTTCAGATGATCGCTCTCTGCCCCAACTGCCACGCCGTCAAGACAAGGGGTCGAACTGGCGAGCAGCTGCGGAAGACCCTTCTGAAGGAAGCTCGGGCGAGACACATTACTTGGGTCGGGCAAGTCTGACTTCCCATTGTTCGCAACGGCCTTCCATCAGCAACTTCCTGACTTGCGTCGCACAGTTGGTCATGTGGACGGGTGCGGATGTGGTCGAGCAGCCGGCGCCTCGTCGCGCGGGCCCAGGGGTTACACATCCCTTTCTCCTGACGCAAAACGTCATCCATATGTGCAAAAATGGCGAATCGCGGCCGCTTTCGATCGAACGAAGTTCATTGACAGGAATTCGCTCGCACTGCAAGCATTGCGGTTCTTGACGGGGGTCTTGGTTCGACAATTGCTTGGAGGTAGTGCATGGGACAGCAGCATCGGGGGTCCGCCGGAGGGCTGAGGCGGAAGCTGACCGTCGTGGGGGTCGTGGCCGTCATGGGTGTCGTCGGCAACGCGGTGACGGCGGAGGCGGCGGAGGCGCCCGCCCGTCCGCCGATACCGGGTAAGTCCACCGTCGACTTCTCGGCCCATTCCAAGGCTCACAGCGCCAGGGTCATCCACTGCGAGATCCGGTTCATCGGGGCGCACGGCGGTATCCCGCACAAGTCCGGTCACGTGCACGGGACCATCAACGTCCGTACTGGTGTGACCTGCACTCAGCCGATCCGGATGATCCGGGGGAAGGTCGGCCTCTTCAGCAACCGGGGGAGCAAGATCAAGGCGTTCGGCAGCACCGGGGCACGTACGGCCAAGGGCAACGCGGCGCTCGTCTGCAGGACCGGCAGGTACCACGGCGAAGCGGTCGCAACGCTTTATGCGCCCCCTGGATACTCTCCCAGGGTCGTCACCGTCGGGAAGAAGACTCCGACGGTGTCCATCCACTGCTGACCCGTATCACCGGTTGAGCTCGTCGCTGTCCGCCCACACCGGGTCGGTCACCTCGGCCGGGAGGGCCTCCAAACGCTCGTCCGCCAGTATCTCGGCGATGAGCGCTGCGGTTCCTCCGAGGTAGGTGGAGTCCAGATCCGTTTCCGTCGTGACACACCAGGCTCGGTCATCGGGCCAGAACAGGTTGGGTGACTGCGGAAAGAGCGGCGTCGCGAGTTCCCCGGCAGCGTCAAGAGGGCCCTCGAGTAGGAGATATGCGCGTTCCGGCAACTCCACTCGGGGGCCTTCGGCGATCTCTGACGGGATAGCCGGCGCAAGCACGTCGGGCTCCTCCCACTCCTCACCTGCGTCCGCGTCCGCGTCCGCCGTGAATGTGGCGGTCGCTCCCTCGTGCGCTGGTTCGTACACGTCCGAGACACAGAACCAGCAGTGGCCAGGTGTTCTGGTGTGCCTGGCGAGGACTTCACACAGTGCCGCCAAGAGCGTCGGAGTCAGCGATCCCGGATCGGGTTCCTCCGCCCACGGACGTACGGTGTCCGAACGCGGTACGGGGCCGGCCAGTGCCTGGAACTGCACGCGCGGGTGCACCACTCCGCCCGACCACGCGGCCACCCGCGCCCACGTCACTGGGCTCCCGTCCGCCGCGTAGGCCGGGTGCAGGATCCGGGCATACGCCTCGAAGCCGTGGGCACGGCCCGATCAGCATCACCGGCCCCGGCCGCGCCGTGTGGATGTTCGGCGAACTGCCGGACGGCCTCGCCGGCCAGGTCGCCGCGACCGGCGGGACGCTGCGCGCGTCCGCCGCCGACCCCCT
>NZ_VCKZ01000426.1 GCF_005889745.1 Actinomadura geliboluensis | reverse complement strand
TCTCGGCCGTACCCGGCCGGCTCCGCGCAGCGGCCTTCCCCGGGCCCCGGTGCCGCACGCCCCCGCGGCACCGGCACCCCCCGGCGGCCGGGCCGGCGGCCACGTCCCACCGCGCCGCCGGCCCGGTCTCAGTCACCCGGGCGCCCTTCGGCGCCCTCCCCCCTTCGCCGGACGGGCCGTCACGCCCCCGGCCGGCGCGAGCGGAAGGGAGGTGAGAGCCAGCCCCCAGAAAGACCGGCACCACGCCGGTAGCACAGGCGGCCGGAACTCCGTCCGACCCCCGTCCCGGCCGCCGCCGCAGTTAGGGATCGCTGCGAGAACCGGGCCCGCGGAGGCGCGTCGCCTCCGCGGGCCCGGGTCACAGCTTCTTGCGCCACACCTGCCCGTGGACCACGTCGCCGAAGCGCTCCACGGGCGGCTCCTCGTCCTCGAGGACGAACCCGGCCCGCGCGTAGAGGCGGTGCGCCGGGCGCTGCAGCGCCGTCGTCCACAGCATGATCTCCCGGTAGCCGGCCTCGGCGGCGAAGCGCACGCAGGCGTCGACGAGCGCCGCGCCGACCCCCAGGCCGCGGGCGTCCGGCTCGACGTGCAGCAGCCGCAGCTGCGCGACGTCCTCGGCGCGCTTGACGCAGAACACCCCGCCGACCCGGACGCCGTCCGACTCGGCGATCCACGCGTTCTCCCGCTCCGGGTCGTGGTCGCGCACGTAGTCGGCCACCACCGAGGCGACGAGGGCCTCGTAGGTGCGGTCCCAGCCGCATTCCACGTCGTACAGCGCGCCGTTGCGCTCCACCACCCAGCCGAGGTCGCCGGGGCGCAGCGGGCGCAGGACGACGTCGTCCGCGCGCGGCCGGCCGCCGAGGACGCCCTGGACGGTGCGCATCGCGGCGAGCAGCCGGCGGCGGTCGCCGGCGTCGAGGCCGTCCAGCAGCCCGCGGATCTCGGCGATGGTCCGCTCGTCCAGCATGGCGAACACCTCGCGGCCCCGCGGGGTGAGCCGGACGACCTGGCGGCGGGCGTCGGCGGGCGCGCGCTCGCGCAGCACGAGCCCGTCGGCCTCGAACCGGGCCAGCATCCGGCTGAGGTAGCCGGCGTCGAGGTCGAGGGCGCGGCGCAGCGCGAGCACCTCGGTGTCCTCCCGCTGGGCCAGCTCGAAGATCACCCGCGCCTCGGTCAGCGAGTACGGCGACCGGACGAGCCCCTCGCCGAGCACCCCGATGACACCGGTGTAGAAGCGGTTGAACGCGCGGACCGTGCCGACGTCCTCCTCGGTCACCTCCATGGCGCCTCCAAACGTTTGACTCAGTCAAACGTTAGGCGATGAAGGGCCGCGGGCACCAGCCCCGGAGGGTGATCGTCAGGCGCTCGCGCCGGCCTCGGCCTTGGCGGCGGGCAGCGCACGCGCCTCGCGGACGATCTTGCGCTCCACGAAGAAGGTCATCAGCGGCACGACGCCGCCGAGCACGATCAGCACCATCTTGCCGATCGGCCAGCCGGTGCGCCGCCACATGTCGAAGGCGAACGCCACGTAGACCATGTAGAAGAGGCCGTGGATCGGCGACACGATGCCCGCCATCTCCGGCATGTCGGTCGGCCCGTACTTGAGGACCATCCCGATCGCCAGCAGCACCAGCAGGGTGCCGACGATCAGCGCCAGGATCCGGTACCTGGTGACCGCGCCTTCCACAGGAAACACACCTTTCGTTCGGCGGACGGGGGGCGCCACCGCGCCGCGCGCCCGCACGCGGGGGTCAGCGGCGGCCGCGCGCGTTCTCGGAGTTGAGGCGCGCGAGGTAGCGGTTGTAGGCCGCGAGGGCGGGGTCCTCTTCCTCGTGCTGCTTGATGAGCTCCCGCTTGACCTCGGCCTCCGCGGGCTCCTCGATGACCGTGGGCGCGGGCTTCACGCCGGCCCGCTCGTCCCGGATCATCTTGATCCACATCACGATCACGAAGATCGCGAAGATCGGCCATTCGAACGTGTACGCCCAGCTGCGGTCGTTGCCGGACTGGGCGCGGTCGAACTGCCACCAGCCGAACCCGAGGAACGCGCCGCACAGCACGATCGCGAGCGCGTGCAGCCCGAGCCAGCCTGGGGTGAGGAACCGTCGCACGTCACCGAGCCTACCCCCGGTTCCGCGAGGTGCCGCCGCGACCCCGCCTCAGCGGACCGGCGGGCCGGTGTAGACGGCGCGGGGCCGCAGCGGGCCGCGCCGCGCGTACTCCTCCAGCGCGTGCGCGAGCCATCCGGCCGTGCGGGCGACGGCGAACACCGCCTCCCCGGCCCCCGGCACGAGACCGGCGACCGCGCCGAGCGCCGCCAGCGCGAAGTCGATGTCGGGCGCGGGCAGGCGGCGCCGTCGTCGCGGCCCGTCCAGAGCCACGCGGCGGCGTCCTCGAACGTCCGGGACCGCGCCATGTCCAGCACGTCGCGCCCCCGGTAGAAGGGGCGGTCGGCGCCGAGCGCGGTGATCGCCGACTCGAACGCGAGCTCCCCCGGGCCCGGCGGGCGGCGCGGCCTGCCGCGCCGCGCGAGCTCCTCGACCTGCGCGGCGTCGAAGAGGCTGCGGCGGCCGTCGGCGGCGTGCCGGCGGCGCAGCACGCCCCGGCTCACGTACGCGTACAGCGTGGCGGGCGACGGCCCGGACCGGGCTGTCCAAGTTCGGCAAGACGATGGTGAACTTCTACCTGGGCCGCCTCGGCGCGGCGCAGTCGGAGATCGGCTTCCCGTTCCTGTTCCACGAGGCGCCCTACGTGCGGGCGCAGCTCGCGCTGGCGGAGGCGGGTGCGTTCGGTCCGCCGTGGGGATGCCGGTCGAGACCCACTGCCACAACGACCTCGGCCTGGCCGTGGCCAACTCCGTCAGCGGCGCGCTCGGCGACCTGGAGGCGGGCCAGGACGTGTGGATCAACACGTGCGTGAACGGCATCGGCGGGCGGTCCGGCAACGCCGACCTGCTGTCGACCATCCTCGCCCTCCGGCACGGGTTCGGGCTGCGGGAGCGCGGCGTCGAGATCGGCGATCCGATCGACCTGTCCTGGGCGCGGCGGTTCGCGCTGTGGGCGAGCTACGCGTTCGGCCAGCCGCTCCCCTACAACCAGGTAGGCGTGGGACGGAACGCGTTCGCGCACGAGTCCGGCATCCACGCGGACGGTGCCCTCAAGGACCACGGCAACTACGAGCTGTACGACGAGGTGACCCTCGGCCCCTTCCCGGACGACTGGCACAAGCTCGTCCAGCTGTGCAACGCCCAGACGGGCCGTCCGCTGACCGACGACGAACTCCGCCTGATCGCCGGCTACCCGCGCGAACTGTCGCTCCTCTTCCCCGGCCAGCTCGGCTGACCCGGGAACCGGAGGATTTGTCCGAGGCGGACTCTACGTTCTCGGGCATGGCGAGCAGGACAGTGGCGGCCGGAGCCGCGCAGTCGTACACGTACACGCGGCCCTCGGGGCTGGACGCGGGGCTTCTCGGCCTGTCGACGTCCGGCGGGACGACGAGCAGCGGGCCGAGCGCGCACCCGCACTTCTTCAGCGGCGTGCTCACCCAGGCGGCGCCGGCCGCGGCGGCGCTGCTCGCCCTGGCCGACGTCGCCCAGACCCGCTACTTCCAGCCGCGCCCGACGTCCTTCCGCGACCCGGTCGTCACCTGCAACGGCGACCGGATCCGGATGGAGTCGTTCTCCGCGTGCGGCGGCGTGTACGCCCGGCTGGACGTGCTGGAGCCCGCGCTGGACGGCGACGTCCACGAACGGGGCACGACCAACGTGGACGTCAACGGCCCCCTGCGGGAGGCCCTCGCCCGCGTCGGCGGGTCCGATCCGCTGCACCTGGCGGTCGGCGCCGAGGAACTGGCCGTCACCACGATGGACGGCGCGGTCGTGGAGAAGAAGGTGCCGCTGCCCGACCGGTGGCTGCGGGGGTTCGCCGAGGTGCAGGTCATCACGGCCGGGTTCGACCCGCGCGGCGAGCTGGACGGGCCGAGCGCCGTGCGGTTCCTGCGCACCCTGCCGCGCGCGCAGCGCGAACCCCTGTGGGCCGTGCCCGCCGGGAGGACGCTGCGGGTCACGTCCCGTCCGGCGCCCGGCGCGGTGTGCCTGGCGGGCCCGGACCGCCTGCGGACGATGCTGCCGCTGCTCCGCTTCGCCCGGGTCCTGCGCGTCTACGGGCCGCCTGTCACCCATGGCGGCGGGCCGGTGTCGAGCGTGTGGGAGCTGGAGCTTCCCGGCATGAGGTACGTCCTCACCCTGTCCCCTCAGCACTCGCGCGGCTTCTCCGGTGAGGGCGCCGTGCTGGAGGACATCGCGACCGACGAGGCCGCCGGGGACGCCGACCTGCTCGGCGCGCTGCTGTCCTTCGAGCCGCGCGTCGAACCCGGCCTGCTCGCCGAGCGGTCCGGCCTCGACCTCGCCCGGACGCGGGCCGCGCTGACCCAGCTCGGCACGTCGGGACGCGTCGGCTTCGACGCCGCCGAGGCCGCCTTCTTCCACCGCGAACTCCCCTACGACCCGGCGCGCGTGGCCGGCCTCAACCCGCGGCTGCGGTCGGCGCGGGCGCTCGTCGAGGACGGCGCCGTGCGGTTCACCTCCGCGGGCACGGCGATCGTGCTGAGCGGCGGCGGTGAGCGGGAGGTCCGCTTCGACGGCGACCGCGCCGCCTGCACGTGCCCCTGGTGGTTCGACCATCGGGGCGAACGCGGGCCGTGCAAGCACGTCCTCGCGGCGCGCATCGCCCGCCGCGCGGCCGAGGAGACGACCGAGGAGACGGCGGAGGCCGCGCGATGAGCACCTGGGCCGAGCTCCGGAAGGCGATCGAGGCGGGCGGCATGGAGGCGACGGCGCGCGCCGTCAGGGCGCTGGACGAGGCCGAGCGCCGCACCGCCGCCGCCGAACTCCCCGGGCTGCTGAAGGAGCTGCGCGCCCGGACGCGGTACGGGTTCCTCGACAACGAGGGGATCAGCCGCCTGCTCATCGCCGGCGCCGGCGTGATCGGCGGCCCGGCGGCGGCCGCGACCTGGCTGTGCCGCACCGACCTGCGGCTCTGGTCGTGGAGCGAGTACACCACCCGGCTGCTGGTCGAGGTGACGGCGGACCGCCCCGCGGAATGGCGCGCCGAGGTCGCGCGCCGGATCGGTGACCGGCTGCGGGTCTCCGACGAGGAGTGGTCGCGCTGGCACACCGCGGCGGCGCTCGCCACGTCGGCCGGGGTCGCGCCCCCGGTGACGGACGGCTTCGTGGTCGGCTGGGTCACCGGCGCGGGCAACGCGGACGGGCTCGCCGACGACCCCTTCCTGGACACCCTCCTCCCGAGGCTGTTCGAGGCGGACGGCGTGGGCGCCGCCCTCGCCAACGACGCGAACTGGGTCCAGTGGGACAAGGCCCGCAAGAGCACCTGGGCCGACTCCCTGACCGGCCTGGCCCGTACCGGACGCGTCGAACGCGAGCTCCTCCTGGACGGGTGCGTCAGCCGCTTCCTGCGCGGCGGCACCCCGCACACCCTGCGCTGGTTCGTCCAGCTCCACGACGCGCTCGCGCCCACCGACGACGAGACCACCGCCCGCGTCCGCGACTACGTGCGGCTCCTGCCCGCCGCGCCGCCGGCGGTCGCCGACCTCGCGCTGCGGCAGGTGCGCCGCGCCGACGACCTCGGCCGGCTCGACGCGGCGCTGTTCGCCGAGGCGGCGGACGCGGTGCTGTTCCGGCCCGAGCGCAAGCTCGTGCGGGCCGCGCTGACCTGGCTCGACCGGACGGCCCGCAAGCGCGGCCGGGTCGAGGCCACGCTGCGCGCCCTCACCGCGGTGTTCCCGTCCGACGCGGTCGACTCGCGCGAACGCGCCGTGAAGATCGCGGCCAAGCACGCCGCCCACGCGGGCGATGCCGTCCGGGCGGAGGTCCGGGACGCGGCCGCGGTCCTGCCCGCCGGGCCGCGCGCGGTGATCGCCGACGCGTTCGGCGCGGTCGAGGCCGTCCCCGAGCCCGCACCGCCGGGCCCGCCGCCCTACGTCCCCCGGTCGGTGCCGCGCCCGTCGGCTCCCTCGCCGAACTCGCGGACGAGTTCGCCGTCCGGCTGCGCTCCGACGAGGAGTGGGCCCCGGCGGAGCGGTTCCTGGCCGCGCTCATGGAGTCCGCCCACCGCGACCCCGACGCGACCCGGGAGGCGCTCCGGAAGGTCGCCGACGACATCGCGCCGTGGATCACCAAGCCGGACGACCGCTCGTACATGCGCAACCTCGTCCGGGAGAGCTGGATCGCGCTCCCGGCGCAGAACCTGCTGCTCCAGCGCCGGTCACGCGCGGCCGGCCTCCGCGCCGCCCTGACCCTGCGGCGCCTCCGTCCCGCCGCGGAGGCGTCCGGGCCGCCGCTGGCACGGTTCCTGGCGTGGCGGCTCCAGGAGATCGCCGCCGCCGTCGGGACGGTGCCGCTCCTGCTCGCGGCCCCGACCGAGGCGAGCGGGCACATCGACCCGGACGTCCTCGTCGGCCGCCTCGAACGCCTGGAGGAGGCGGGCGCCGCGCCGGGGCGGGCCGAGCTCGCGCAGGCGATGCTCCGCGTCCCGCGCGAGATCGACCCGGCGGCCGCGGCGCGGGCGAAGGGGCTGGCGTCCGAGGCGGGCCGGGCCGTCGCGTCCTGGCTCGCCGCGGGCGGGCTCCCCGACCCCGTGGTCACCTGCACGGTCCTCGGCCGGCCGGGCGCGGCCGCCGAGCGCCCGGCGTGGCGCGCCCCGTCCCCGGTGCGCGCCACGGTGGCCATGACCGGCGACACCGATATCGACCACGCTTGCGCCCTCCCCGCGACGGGCGGGCGCAACGGGGAGTCCTGGCGCTTCCTGGAGCGGATCGGCCACTGGCCGGCCGTCCTGCCGTCCCACCGCGAGGTCGCCGCCGCGCACCTCGTCCGCTACGTGGCCGGAATGGGGGACGACGGATGGCAACCGGGCGCCGCGATGCTCGGCGTCGCCGAGGCCGACGGCCCCGCGGGGGTCGCCACCGGCACCCTCCTCGCCTGCACGCTGGCCGACAAGGACCAGCGCGACAGGTCGAACGCCGTCGACGCGCTGGTCACGCTCAGCTCGCGGGGCGCCCTCCCGGCGGAGGAGACGGGCGCCGCGCTCGGCCGGCTCGCCGCGCTGGGCCGCATCCCGCTGCCGCGCACCCTCAAGGCCCTCACGGCCGCCGCCGACGCGGGCGCCCACGCCGGCGTCTGGACGATCCTGGCCACCGCGCTCCCTCGCCTCCTCCCCGCGCCGGGCGAACGCGCGCCCTCCGGCCTTCCCTCCCTGGTCGCCCAGGCCACCCGGCTCGCCGAGCTCACCGGCGCCAAGGGCCCCATTCCGGAGGTCGCCGAAGTGGCCTCACGCGCCGGCTCCGGCCGCCTGGTCACCGAATGCGCCCGCCTCCACGGCACGCTTGCAACCTGAAGCCACGTCCCGGTGTTGAAGGAGAAAGGACCAGCACCGGCACGTGGACCCTGCGAACCCAGCACGGGTGGGGGTGTCGGTGGGGCGTGGGA
>NZ_VCKZ01000425.1 GCF_005889745.1 Actinomadura geliboluensis | reverse complement strand
TCCAGGGACTACGACCAGCGATGCGCAAAGGATCGCCGAGCTGGAGCGCGAGAACCGCGAGTTGCGGCACAACGAGACCTCGACCGGCGTCGCCATGCCGATCAAGCGCCCGGCGGGCACCACCGCGCGCGAGGGGCTCGTCCTGGTGGACGCCACGTCCGGCGCGGGCGGCCTGCCCGTGGACGTCGCCGAGACCGACGTCTACTACTTCGCGCCGCAGAAGTGCTTCGCCGCCGACGGCGGACTCTGGGTGGCGCTGGCGTCCCCGGCGGCGCTGGAGCGCATCGACGAGATCGCCATGTCCGACCGGTACGTCCCCGAGTTCTTCAACCTGAAGACGGTCGTGGACAACTCCGCCAAGGACCAGACCTACAACACCCCGGCCGTCGCCACGCTGCTGCTGCTCGCCGAGCAGATCGAGTGGATGAACGGCCAGGGCGGGCTGGCGTGGACCACGTCCCGGACGGCCGACTCGTCCCAGCGGCTCTACACCTGGGCCGAGAAGACGTCCTACACGACTCCGTTCGTGGTCGACCCGGCGCAGCGCTCCCAGGTCGTCGGCACCATCGACTTCAACGACGACGTGGACGCCGCGGCCGTCGCGAAGGCGCTGCGCGCCAACGGCATCGTCGACACCGAGCCGTACCGCAAGCTGGGCCGCAACCAGCTGCGCATCGGCATGTTCCCGGCCATCGACCCCGACGACGTCGAAGCCCTCACGGCCTGCGTCGATTACGTCGTCGAGCGCTTGTAGTACTGGTAATCGCCACGCTGTGGCGCTTTTTGAGGGTTTGACCTCATGCACCGGTCACGGGCAGGCACGCGGAGCGAGCGCCAGCGAGCGCAGCGGGCCTGCCCGTCGAGCCGGGCGACCGCAGCGACACGTCGCCGCCCTGCACGGTCACAGCGACAGAAACCGTGGCGTGAGGATCGACCGGCTCGTGACGGGGGTTCCAGGGGGTCGCCCCCCTGGGCAGACAATGGCGCGGTGGCGGAGGCCCGCGTGGTCGGTTTCCCGGTCGGCTTGGGTGAAGCCGCGCCAGACGCGGGGGTCCATGTCGGAGTCGCGGGCCGTGGGCAGGAAGCGGGACGTCGCCAGCACCTCGGGCAGGTCGCGGCGGCCGGGGCGGCGCTCCATGCCGATCTTCACGTAGGTGCCCTCGCGCACCATGACGACGGACGCGAACCGGACCCGCGTGTGCCGCTCGGCGTCCCGGAACCAGCGCGGGTTGGACGCCCAGTAGATGTTCTGCTCGGTGTCGACGGCGACGGTCAGCGGGCTGAGCGCGCCCCGTGCCAGATGCACCTCGGTCGGGCGGTCGCGGTGCACCCAGGCCAGCGCGACCCGTCCGACCACCGCTTCGAGGACGGCGGTGACCTCGGCCGGTTCCCGGCAGCCGGCGAGCAGCTGGATGAGCGGCTCGCTGTCGGTCGTGCCGGACGCGGGCGGCAGCGCGAACCGGGCCCGCAGGTCGGCGGTGTCGATGTCGCCGTTGTGCGTGGCGACGAGGTCCCGGACGGCCATCGGGCTCGCGTTGCGCGGCTCCAGCGGCGAGCCCTGCGTCGCCCAGCGGGTGTGGCCGAGCGCGACGGGCGAGCGGTCCAGCTCGGGGACGTAGGCCGGCCGCCAGATCTCGGCGAACCGCCCGCGGCCCTTCACCACGCGGCAGCCGCCGGAGGGCCCGGCGATGCTCGGCCGGCCGCCGAGGCCCGGCCACGCGCCGAGCAGCGCGAGGCCCGCCGAGTCCGTGCCGCGTTCCTCCGCGAGCATGCCCAGCGTGACGAACACGTCCGAGGCCCGCCCCGGGTCCTCGTCGAACGGTGACCGCACCATCCCGAACAATCCGCACATGTCAGATGAGATGCAGATCATGGGCGGACGGTTCGAGTCGTCCACCGGGCCGAATAAGCTCAGACCCGTGAACCGCGCGCCCCGATGGCTGCTTCCCACCGTGCTGACCGCGCTCGTGCTCGCCGTGGTCGTCGGTGCGCTGCTGAGCTGACCGGCGCGGGTCATATGATCGACGGGGCGCGGAACGGGGATGATCAGGCCATGTCAGCACGCCGCGTCGCCGCCCGCTCCGCAGCCGCGCTCACGCTGGCCGGCGCTTCCGCGGCCGGGTACGCCCCCGCCGCGCACGCCGCCCCCGCCGCCGCGATGGACGAGCGCGTCGCGTTCACCATCAAGGACCCGCGGATCACCGAGTCCAGCGGCCTCGCGGCGAGCGCCCGGCATCCGGGCGTCGTCTACACCCACAACGACTCCGGCGGCGTCCCGAAGATCTACGCGCTCGGCCCGGACGGGCGGGTGCGGGCCGAGCTGACGCTCGGCGGCGCGAACGCCCGCGACTGGGAGGGCATGGCGCTCGGCAAGGACGGCCGCGGCCGTCCGGCGATCTTCGTGGCGGACATCGGCGACAACCTCGGCGGCGCCTGGCCGTACGTGACCGTGTACCGGATCCGGGAGCCGTCCCGGCTGGTCAGCCAGACGCTGCGGGCCACCGCGTTCAAGGTCAAGTACGAGGACGGGCCGCGCAACGCCGAGACGGTCATGATCAACCCGCGCACCAACCGGCTCTACATCGCGAGCAAGCTGTTCGGCGGCAAGATCTACGAGGCGCCGGCGAAGCTGCGGACGAGCGGGTTCAACGTCATGCGCAAGGTCGGCGACGCCCCGGCCATCGCGACCGACGGCGCGTTCGCCCCCGACGGCCGTACCTGCGTGATCCGGACGTACTTCGGCGCCCGGCTGTACTCGGTCGGGCCGGACGGCAGGCCCGGGAAGACGCTGAAGTCGATCAACCTGCCCATGCAGGCGCAGGGCGAGTCGCTGACCTACACGGCCGACGGCAGATCGCTGCTGGTGGGCTCCGAGGGCAAGAACCAGCCGGTCTACCGGCTGCCGCTGCCGGAGGAGGCGCTGCCGTCGCCGTCGCCCGCGGCGAAGAACGCGGGCGCGGCCGACTCGCCCGAGAACGGCACCAGGGACTCCCCCGGCACCCGGGCCGGGCTGTTCCTCGCGCTGGCGATCGCGGCCGCGGTCGGCTACGGCCTGACGCGGCGACGGCGGTGACGGGTGGGGCGCGGGGGGCGGCGCGCGGCCGTCCGACCTGACCGGCACGATGGAAAAGGCTTTCGGAGGACGACCGGATCCCGGAAGGGGGCGACGGTCCCGCGGGGACCCGTGTGAGGATGCGGACTGTGGAGCATGAGCTGGTGGGCCTCGCGGGGTCGGGTGGCCGGTGGCGCCCCGTCGCCGCCGGCCCGTTCACCGTCCTCGCGGTGGCGCTGGCGCTGCTGCCGATCCGCCCGGTGTGGCTGTGGGCCGCGCTGATCGGCGCCGTCGCCGCGGTCCCGTGGCTGCTCGGCGCCGTCCCCGACGCGCGCCGGCGGCGCCCCCGCCCGTACTGGCGGCTGTCGGCGGCGGGCCTGGAGCGGATCGGCCGGGGCGGGCTGGTCATGGTGTCCTACGAGCGGTCCCGGATCGACGGCCTGGCCATCACCACCGGCGACGGCGTCCTGACCGTCTTCCACCGGTTCGGGCGGACGGCCGTGGGCGGCATGACGGCGATGGGCCTGGAGCCGCTGGCCGTGTTCGTGACGGCCCGCCGCCTCGGCATCCCCATGCACGTGCTGGACGGCGAGGCCACCGACCTCCTCGATCCGGCGCTCGACGAGGCGCTGCGCGCGTCCGGCCTGGAGGACGACATCCCGGGCGGCGGCCCGCTGCCGCGCGACCACGCGGTCGAGAAGCGCCTGCTCGACCAGGAGGCCGCGCTGCTGGCGGCGGCGTACGAGCCGCCCGCGGAGCCGACCACCGAACCGTCCACCGCACCGTCCACCGGGGCCGCCGGAGGCCGCGCGGGCCGCGGCCGGGGCAGACGCGCCGGGGAGCAGCGGCTGGCCACGCCCGAGCCGCTGCCGAGCCGCCGCCGGATCATGGCGCTCGGCGCGCTGACCGCGCTGCTCGGCGCCGTGATGATCGTCCGGATCGCGCTGGACGGGACGAGCGAGTTCGGCGCCCGGCTCGCCGCGGGCTGCTGGGCGCTCGCCGCGATCGCCGGCGTCCTCACCGCCCGGCGCCGGCTGCTGCGCGCCGCGCAGGTCCGCTGGACGATCACCGCCGAGCGGCTGCTGGTGCGGGCCCGCCCCGGCCGCCGCCGCGAGGTCCAGGACCTGCGCGCCGGGGACGTCGCCGCGGTCGTGGTCGGCCCCGGCCTGCGCCTCGACCCGGTCAGCGGGGAGCCGCGCCGCGCCGACCTCGCCGCGCTCGCGTTCGGGCACCGGCTGGAGCTGGTCGCCCGGCTGCCCGCGCACGGCCTGGACGGCTTCCAGCTCGCGCACGCCCTCGACGACCACGGCTACCGGGTGATCACGCCGGGGGCGCGGGCGCCGCGCCGTCCCGACTACGGCCTGGAGGGGCTGCCGGAGATCTTCGCGCAGGTGCCCGGCGGGCGGCTCGTCGTCGCCGACGGCGGGCTCGGCTGGGCCGACGCCGCAGGCGACGTCGTGCTGAAGATGCCCGAGGACCGCATCGGCGGCATCGAACTGCTGACCATCGGCGGGCACGCCTGGGTCCGGCTGTACGACTCCGACGGCGACGAGTTCTTCGCCGCGCCGCTGTCGGCGCTGCGGATCTCCCGCACCGACCTGCGCGACTCGGCCCGCCGCGCGGGCCTGCCGGTCAACGACGCCGAGTACGACGCCTACATGAGCGCCGCGTTCCATTCGGCCGTGTCCACGCTCGCCGCGCCCGAGCCCGACCGGGCGCCGGCGGCGCTCCCCGCGCCCGCCACCGGCCCGGACGGCGGCGTCCAGGACGTCCCCGCGCCCCCGCCGGGCGGCCCCGGCGGGCAGGACGTCATGTTCGCCGTCTCCGCGCCGCTCGGCCCCGTCACGGCCCCCGGAACGCTCCTGGACGCGACCCGCCGCTCCCGCATCGGCACGTACGCGATGAGCGTGCTGCTGTGCGAGGCGGTGGCGCTGCTGGGCGCGGTCTGGCTCGGCCCCGACCTCGGCGGCTTCAACGCGACGGCGAGCTGGTCGATGCCCGCCGGCCTGGTGATCGGCCTCCTCGGCTACTGGCTGTACGACCGGAACCGCTCCCAGCTGCGCGTGTCGTCCGCCGGGCTCGCGGTCGTCACCCGGCGCGGCAAGGTCGAATGGGAGCTCATCCGCGACCGCGTCGGCGGCGTCGGCATCGACGAGTCGACCGACCGGATGCCGCGGCTGGTGGTGTGGGCGCCGTCCGGGCGGGTGCTGCGCCAGATCACCTTCCCGCCGGACCTGGACGAGCTGCGCCGCGCCTGCGAGCGCTACGGCGTCCCGTGGGGGCCGCCCGACGCCGACCGTCCCGCGCCGCCCCCGCCGGAGCTCTGACCGCCCGGCCGCAGCGACCACGTCTTCAGCGACTCGTAGGTGACCTGGTCGCAGTCCTTGCCGGGCAGGCGGCTGCGCACGAGCTGGATCGAGTCGGCCGTCCACGGGGTGCCGGCGAACGCCGACAGCTCCTCGATCAGCGACCGGACGTCCACCGGCCGCCGCGACCGCGCCAGCGTCAGATGGGGGCGGAACCCGCGGTGCTTGTCCGGCAGCGTCCCGACACGCCGCCCGGCGGCCGTGGTGGACGCGGCGAGCCGCGCGAGCCGGCGGCGGTCGCCGTACAGTCCCGTCCACAGGACACGGGCGTGCGCGCCGCTGCCGGGGAACGCGCCCGCGCCCGCGAGCGACAGGTCCATCCGCTCATGCCGCCCGACGGCGCGCTCCAGCCGGGGCAGCAGCCGGTCGAGGGTGCGGTCGTCGACCTCGCCGAGGAACGTCAGCGTGACGTGCAGCAGATCGCGCCGGACCCAGCGCAGTTCCGGCACCGCGTCCAGATGCGGGCGGACGGCCTCGTCGAGCTCGTCCAGGACGTCCGGCGGCGGCACGAGCGCCACGAAAAGCCTCATGGGAGCGTCCGAACGGCCACCCGGCCAGCCTGTCAGCCGACGGCACCGTTGTCACGCGGGCGGGCCCGTCATCCTTCCGCGGGACGGGCCCTGCGCAGCGCGGGCCGGACCGCCGTCCCCCGCGCGGCGACCGCCCCGACCACGACCGCGGCAAGCGCGGAGACGACCCCGCCGAGGACGAGGCTCGTCCGGGCGCCGAAGTGCTCGGCCAGCCAGCCGATCGCGGGCGCGCCCAGCGGGTTCGTGCCGAGGAACACCAGCATGTAGAGCGCCATCACCCGGCCGCGCATCTCCGGCGCGACGCCGAGCTGCATCGTCGCGTTCGCCGCCGTCGTGATCGTCATCATCGCGATGCCCGTCGGGACGAGCAGCGCCAGGAACAGCCAGTACGTCGGCATCAGCCCGGTGACGGCCTCCAGCGTCCCGAACACCAGGCCCATCCCGACCAGCATCCGCAGCCGCGGCTTGGCGACCCGCCGCGCGGCCAGCAGCGCGCCGCTGAGCGCCCCGAGCGCCAGCATGCTGGACGCGAGCCCGAACGCCGACGCGTCGGTGTGGAAGACCTCCTTGGCGACCAGCGCGACCGTCGTGTTGAAGTTCATGCCGAACATCGCGAGGAACCCGATGAGGATCAGCACGAGCATGAGGTCGCGGCGCCCGCGCACGTACCGCAGCCCCTCGCGGAGCTGCCCCTTCGCCCGCTTCACCGCCGGCGCGTCGTGCAGCTCGTCCGCCCGCATCGCCCACAGGCTGAACAGGACGGCGCCGAACGACGCCGCGTTCACCAGGAACACCGGCCCGGTGCCGATCAGCGCGATGAGCACCCCGGCGACCGCCGGTCCGAGCAGCCGCGCGCCGTTGAACGTGGCGCTGTTCAGCGCGATCGCGTTCGGCAGGTCGCGCCTGCCGACCATCTCGACCACGAACGACTGGCGGGTCGGGTTGTCGACGACCGTCGCCACACCGAGCCCGAACGCCAGCACGTACACGTGCCAGACCTGCGCGTTCCCCGACACGGTGAGCAGGCCCAGGACGAGCGCGAGCACGCCCATCGAGATCTGCGTGAGCACGAGGACGCGCCGCTTCGGATACCGGTCGGCGATGACGCCGCCCCACAGCCCGAACAGCAGCATCGGCAGGAACTGCAGCCCGGTGGTGATGCCGAGCGCGGTCCCGCTGCCGTGCGCGAGTTCGAGGACGAGCCAGTCCTGCGCGACGCGCTGCATCCACGTCCCGGTGTTGGACACGACCTGCCCGGCCGCGTAGAGCCGGTAGTTGCGGATCCGCAGCGACCGGAACATGCCGCCGCTGCGCGCCTCCCCGTCGGCCGCCTCCGCGCCGGGGACCTCGGAACCGCCCTCTTGGAACGTTCCGTCCCCCTTCACGCCACGCCCACCGTCACCGGCGTCCGCGAGCCGCACAGCCTCCCCAGCCCGCACGGACGCACCGTCCCGCACGAACTCGCCAAGCTGCGCGCCCTCATCAACCCGCACACCGTCGCCAACCCTCACGGGTTCGGCGACCTGCGTTGTGTCGCCGCCCCGCGTGCTGTCGCTCGGGCGTGTTGGGGTG
>NZ_VCKZ01000424.1 GCF_005889745.1 Actinomadura geliboluensis | reverse complement strand
GCCCCGTACTTCACCGCCGCCGAGCGGGTCGCGTTGGAGCTGGTCGAGGCGGTGCTCAGACAGGTTCTTGCGGTGTTCGGCCCGAACGCCACAGCAGCGCGGCGGTTGCCGGATCTGGGCGGTAACGACTTGGACGAGATTCAGGCTGGGCTGCAGCGGCTGGCGGCCGAGCACGGCCGGTTGCAGGAGTTGTTGAACGCGGTGCTGGCGATCAGCGGCCATCTGGAGCTGGAGGAGGTGCTGCACACCATCGTCGAGGCGGCGCGGGAGCTGGTGCGGGCCCAGTACGCCGCGGTGGGGGTGTTGGACGACCAGGGCCAGTTCACAGAGTTGATCACTTCGGGGTTCGGGGTCGACCAGTTCGCCGAACGGGTGGGCGAGTTGCCGCACGGGACGGGGCTGCTGGGAGATCTGGTACGCGATCCGCGGCCGCTGCGGGTGGAGGATCTGCCCTCCCATCCCCGCGCTGCGGGGTTCCCTGCCGGGCATCCGGTGATGACCACGCTGCTGGGCGTGCCGATCCGGGTCCGCGACACCGTCTACGGCAACCTGTACCTGGCTGACAAGGCCGACGGGCCGTTCACCGACCGTGATGAGGAGATGGTGTCCGCATTGGCCAGCGCGGCCGGGGTGAGCATCGAGAACGCCCGGCTGTACGCGCGGCTGCGCGCGGCCACTGAGGACTTCCAGCGGCGGCTGCTGCCGCAGATGCCTCAGCTGCGGGAGTGGGAGCTGCAGGCCCGGTACCAGCCGTCCAGCCAGGCGCCGAGTGTAGGCGGCGACTGGTACGACGTCATCCATCTGCCCGACAGGGTGCCGTGCCTGATGGTCGGGGACGTGATGGGACACGACCTGCGGGCGGCCACGGTGATGAGCCAGATCAGCAACATGCTCCGCGTGATCGCCTTCGACCAGCGTGAGCCGCCCAGCCGGATCCTGCAGCGCTTGGACCGGGCGCTGCACGAGTTGCACGGCGGGCCGATGGCCACCGTGATTGTGGTGCGGCTGGAAGGCGACGGTGCGGGACGGCGGCTGCGGTGGGCCAGTGCCGGGCACCTGCCGCCGCTGCTGGCCGTCCCCGGCGAGCCCGCCCGATACCTGGAGGCCGATGTCGGGCCGCCGCTGGGGGTCGATCCCGACGTCGTCCGCCCCGACCACGAGCATCGGCTGCCCGTCGGCGCGACCGTGCTCCTGCACACCGACGGACTGATCGAGGACCGGGCCCACACGCTGGACGAGGGCATGCGGGGAGCCGCTCGTATCGCCACCGGCCACGCCGACCGGCCCCTGCCGCAGCTGTGCGACGCCCTGCTGGCCCGCTGCCGGCAGGGCGGTGAGCACGACCTCTTCGAAGACGACGTCGCCCTGCTCGCCGCCCGGCTGAAACCCTGAGCGGCAGCTCGTCGAGCCCAGGGCGGAGGCGCCGGTCAGAGCGGGGGTGCAGGCATCGACCCCTCGCCGGGGCCGTTGGGAGCCCGGCCGCAGGGACCTTCTTCCCTTCAAAGGGCCTGGTGGGAGCTGCGAGCCTGGAGGCATGTGTTCAGGCGACCGGTGGCCAAGAGCACGGCCCGCCACGCGGACGCCCGTGGAGGAAACGGGGTCGTCCCCGGCACCGCTCGGGTGGTGGCGGGCCAGAGAGCTGCTGGCCTCGGCGGGCGTGGGCCGGCTGGTGTTCACCGAGCAGGGGCTGCCCGCGGTGCGGACGGTGCCCTTCACCGTCGAAGGCACGGTGATCCGCATCGAGCTGCCCCCCGGCGCCGGGCTGGCCCGCACGATGCGGCACGCCATCGGCGCGGTGGTCGCGGTGCACGCCGACCGGCTGGACGATCCGGGCGGCGGCTGGGAGGTCACCGCAGTCGGCACCGTCCGGACCGGCGACACCGGCGACCGCATCGGCCCAGCCGGCGCCCATCGGGATGCGCCCCACGGCCGCAGCGGGGACGGGTCGCTGCTCATCGATGTCCGGCACCTGTCCGGCCGCCGGGTTCCCCGCCGGCCGGAGCCGCCCGGCCAGCCGCGGCGTCACCTCAGGGCCGTGTGACCACCCTCCCCGCCGGGCCACCCGGTACAGGTACCGCAAACCGGGCATTGCGGGCGTGGTTGTACCGCCGTCCCGGGGTACACCATGCCGGATGATCCACGCACCTCCCGACAAGAGGGGCTGAAAGGACTATGGCGTACCCGTCACCCGAACCTGGGCGTGCTCGGAGCGAGGACGGCGCGGGGGGCCGGCCCGACCCCGCCACGGTCCACGCCGCAGCACGGGAGGTGGCCCGGCAGTTGAGCGCTGACCCGCACCGCGTCGCTCACGAACTGGCCGACCAGATCACCCACCGGCTGTTCGCAGTCAGCCTGGAACTGCACGGCGCGCTGGCCCGCATCCACGACCCGCACGCCGCCCAACGCGTCCACACCGCGCTGGCGGGCCTGGACGACACCCTCACCGAACTGCGCCACGTCATCTTCGACCTGCACGCCACCCCCGGCGGGCCAGGGTGAGCGTCCGCCATGAAGCCGACGACGCCGGCTCGCGCCGCGGACCGACCGGCTCCGGTCAGGGCGGGGAGTTCCGCCCGAAGGACCGCAGCATCCGCGCCGCCCGGGACAGCCGGCCGCGACACAGGCTGGCGACCTCGCCAGCACCCTGCCCCAGTCGATGGTCGACGCCCGCATCGGTGTTCGCTCCTTGTTTGCTCGTATGTCGCGGAACGCGTCGGCTGCGGGCGACATAAAGCGGCATTGCAGGCCGCTGACAGCCACGCATAATGGGACGGAGCGATAGAGTTTGCCCCTTGGAATAATGGCCCGACAGCGCTTCTGATCCGACGGTCGCGGGTTCGAATCCTGCCGGGCGCGCCACACCTTGACCTGCACGAACGCCATCCCCAGGCCGAGTGGGTCGAGAGCATGTGGGGCCGGACTGAGGCCGGCCTGTGTCCAAGACATTCCCGCCCACACCGGCCGGTTCACGGGTTTCGACGCCGACAAGGGCATTGGGGTACGACCGGGCAGCACTCACCGCGCGTCGACCTGTACCGAGCCGAAGCGTGCGGTTATTCAGTTAGCCCTTACTCGAAGACAAGGACGGGGAGCCCGAGGCTCACGATCACTGAACGGCGGCGGATCCGCCTACTCGCTTTCGCTCAGCAGCGTTGCGGTCGGCCGAGTCGACGTGCGGGGTGCGTCGTCGACACCCGGGTAGGGGTCGTGTCGGTCTTGCGGCGTTTCCTGCGGCCTGTGCCTCGCCGGCGCACCCGGTTGGTACCGGGTATCAGCCGGCCCGCTTTCATCACGTGTTTGGCGGTCTTCTCCGCCGCACGATGAGCGACCTCGGGCAGCACCGAGGTGTAGGTGTCGGCGGTCAGCACGATGCTGGAGTGCCCTAGCATGTCCTGAACCACCTTCAACTCCACCCCGGCCGCCAGCGCGAGCGTCGCCGCGCCATGACGCAGGTCGTGCAACCGGATCGGCGGCAGCCCGTACTCGGCCACCAGCCCCTGGAACAGCCGGGTCAGCCGCACCGTGGCCAGCGGGTCGCCGTTGGTCGTGGTGAACACGTAGCCGCTGTCGTGATAGTCCACTCCGGCCTGCCGCTGCTCGTCTTGTTGCTGTTCACGGTGAGCGCGTAGAGCCGCGACGGTGGTGCGGTCCAGCGCGATGACGCGGGCGCTGGTGGCGGTCTTGGGCGGGCACGCGGTCAGATAGCCCTGGTGCTGCTGGATCTGCTGGGAGATCACCGCGACCCGCTGGTCCAGGTCCACATCGCACCACCGCAGCCCGGCCGCCTCACCGCGCCGTAGACCCCGTAACGCGATCAGGTGGAACGCCGCATACAACCGGTGCTCCCGGATCGCGTGCAGGAACTCGGCGGTCTGCGCCGCGGTCCACACCGCGACCGGCGGATGCTCCCCCGTCCGCTGCCAGTGCTCCACCCGTGCCGCGGTCCACACCACCGCCCGTGGACGCCGCGCCACCGGCAACTCCACCCGAGACGCCGGGTTGTCGCCGATGAGTCCCTGCCGGATCGCGGCGTTCAACGCCGTGCGCAGCGTCGCCCGGATCCGGTTCAGTGTCGCCGCCGTCAACGGCGCACCTCGCGCCTCGTGCCGGCGGACGATGCCGGCAGGAAAGGATCTTCCTGTCGATGCCCGCGTCTGATCCTTCAGGGGTGTAGCCCTTCTACGGCGTTCCGCCATACGGCTCCCCCAAGTACTTGGCTGCGGGTTCTCGGCTGCACACCGCTCAGCCCAGAGCCCGTCCTTCAGCCGCCTTCCGCGGTATCACGCGGCGCCCTTTTCGGCTTCGGCGTTGCTTCGCGGTTCACTTTGGTTCGTTCTTGTGATCGCTCCGGCCATGGGCTGCGGAGTCTTCCTCGAAACGTGCCACTTCAGGGAAGGCTTGCACATGACCCATGGCACCCGCCCGTCTCAACGTCGCTTCTCTCACTCGCCTACCAGGGTTTCGCGCCGACCGGCCGCCGGGCGGCAGAACGACTTCGCGCTTCCCGTCAGTTCCACGCCGCCGCTGCCCCCGGCCGCGTCGTTCGCCGAGTTGGAAATGCCGGCGGCCCTGCTGTCCACATTGACTCTTCACCGACGCCCTCATGCCCTATGCCCGGTCGCTCAAGCTTCGGTCGGCCACCGTTGTCGGCGGCGTATCGATCTCCCGGCAGGCCGCCGCCCTCCACCGCGGCGCGGAGATCCTGGTCGCCACCCCGGGACGGCTCACGGACCTGATCAACCGGGGCGCCTGCAACCTGGAGCACGTAAGCACCACCGTCTTGGACGAGGCGGACCAAATGGCCGACATGGGTTTCCTGCCGCAGGTCACCGCGGGGCGTCGCGCCAAGCCGACGGCGAGGAGTCGGGGGTGGATGGCAACGGGCCGGCGGCGCGGTGCGGTGGACGCGGGACCGGGCGCGGGCACTGCGCGCCTTCGTGCCAGCGCAGCAGCATGCCGGCCTCGCGCTGCCCCTGACCAAGATCGACGCGCTCGCCCCGGACGCGGCGCATGGAGTCGCGTATTCGCATCTGATGCAATCCGCGGCGGTTCCTGTATCGGAACGGTCGGTGGCGGTAACACCACCCGAACCCGCTCGCTATCGCCGTTGGCCGTTCGGTTGCTGCTCACGGGCCGAGGGCCGAGGGGCTCCGGACGAGGTCGTCCTGGCGCAGCCGACCCGATGCCGGCTCGGTGAGGTGATGTGAGGGAGACCGGTGTCCGCGAGGATCCGCCGGTGTGGCCCGGATGGACCGAAACCGGCGCGTCGAAGCCCCGCAAGTCGATGATCGCGCTGCTTGACCTTGTCGCGACGTCAACGTTTCTACTGGTCCCGACGTCGCCAGACGAGGAGGTTCGCGATGCTCGCGTTGCCGTTCGACAGGTCCGATCCGCTCATGCCGCCTGCGGCGTACACGGGGCTGCCGCCGGTCGCGGAGGTGTCGGCACCGGACGGACGGCGGGCGTGGCTGGTCACGTCGTTCGACGCGGTCACCCAGGTGCTGACGGACGCGCGGTTCGGGGTTACGCCGCCGGGCGCCGAGGCGGCGGGGGACACGCTGTTGCAGGACGGCGAGGCGCACGCGCGGTTGCGGCGGCTCGTCGCACGGGCGTTCGCGCCGCGGGCGATCGAGGCGCTGCGGCCGCGGATCGAGCGGATCGCAGACGAGCGGGCGGCGGCGTTCGCCGAGGCCGCGGAACCGGACCTGGTGGCGTTCGCGGCAGAGGTGTCGGCGCGGGCGATCGGCGATCTGCTGGGGATGTCGATCGGGGACCGGGGACGGTTCCACACGCTGGTCGAGGCGGTGTCGGGGGACTTCACGGACGAGGCGGCCAAGGCGTGGGGCGAGCTGACCGAGATGGCGGGTGATCTCATCGAGCGGAAAAGGCGCGCGCTCGGTGACGATCTCCTCAGCGCCCTGATCGGGGTGCACGATGCCCGGGACGGCCGTCTGTCGGCCGGTGAGCTCGTCGGGGTGGCGACGACGATCGTCGCGGCGGGGCACCAGACGGCGCGCAACGCCATCGCGGTCGGGGCGCTACTGCTGGCCGTGGAGGGGCGGTTGAGGGGTTTCGCGGCGGCGCCGGATCCGGACGCGGTGGTGGAGGAGGTGCTGCGCCGGCTGGCGGGGCTGATCGCCGAGCCGTTCCCGCGCTGGGCGCGCGAGCGGGTGGAGGTGGCCGGGGTGCTGGTCGAGGCGGGGGACCTGGTGATCGTCCGGTTGGAGGCGGCGAACCATGATCCCGGGCGGTTCGAGGAGCCCGGACGGTTCGCGCCGGGGCGCGGGGGTGGGCACGTGTCGTTCGGGCGCGGGCCACACCACTGCCTGGGGGCGGCCCTCGCTCGGATCGAGCTGACCGCCGCACTGCGGGCCCTCTCGATGCGAGTGCCGGGCCTGCGGCCGCGTATCGCGGTCGAGAACCTGGTCTGGCGGCGCGGCCTGACGGACGCAGGCCCGGTGGCGGTGCCCGTCAGGTTCTCCTGAGGCGCACGGGGCGGAGGGCGGTGGTGACGTCGAGGATCCCCGCTCCAACGCCTACCGCTGAGTGCCACAGGCCCGTGCACCCGGCCGCGCCGTTACCTTCGCGGTTCGCTCTGGCGTCGGGTGGCGTGGACGGAGCCGAGGATGCCAAGGACTTGGCCGTCGGCACTGCCCGGTTAGGTGTGGTATATCACGAGCTGCTGGCCGGGGGCGTCGCAGACGTCGAAGGCCTGGTAGGTGAGTGTGAGGGCCCGACGTCAGGGTGTCAGCCACCGCTCTCACTGCTGACCAGCAAACGCTGCCAGGAATCACCTACAGACCCAGATGAAGAAGCCACCGCCCCCAGCCCGGTCGCACGAGCAATTCGAACCCGGCGCTTACCTTCTCCTCGAGGACGGTTTCCACCACGTCAGCGAGCCGATCGACATCGTCACCTGCCGCGGTTCACGTCCACGGGAGTGGTGTATGGGGTCTGTGTGACCTTTCATCCGGTTTCTGCCCTGCTGGGCGAGTCTCCGTGACGTGAGACGGCCACCTCGCGATCCTTCTCGATGCGAATCAGAACGAAGGAGAGCGATGTGGCCGCAGGTGACATTGTGCCGGTGACCGGCGAGTGGTTCGAGCAGACCCTGGAGTCGGCGTCGCCGGACCTGCTGCGGACGATGGTGCGGGAGATGGCGCAGCGGATGATGGACAACGAGGTCGAGCAGGTCTGCGGGGCCGGCTACGGCGAGGTGTCCGACACCCGGGTCACCACCCGCCTGGACGTGGCCCGGACGCGGTCGCGCGGGAACCTTCCCCAGCAGCACGCTCGCCCCGGGTTCATCGGCCGCGAGCAGGCGATCGAGCGCCTCGACAACGGCCACTTGCGCTTCGACCGAGCGAACACCTGCGCCGACTCCAGCCCGATCGCGCCGTCTCCGAGCACGATCAACGACTCGGGCACCCGCTCGGTTCGCACTGCTTCCCGGTTGGTCCAGTACGGGACGTCCGGCAGACCGTCGACCGGTGCCGGTGGCGTGTGCTTCACCGGCAGGGCGGAGGGGGGACC
>NZ_VCKZ01000795.1 GCF_005889745.1 Actinomadura geliboluensis | reverse complement strand
TAAGAGACAGCTCCACATGGGTGATGCGTTCGCGTCGCGTGGGATCGGCGAGAAGCCGATCGAGCGGGGGTGAGGATCTTTGGACGCCCATCAGGTTTTCAGTTTGCCAGCCGGGGCAAAACTACGGGAACGCCCCGGCGCCGGTGGGCCCGTCCCCCCTGCCCTGGCCATTAGATCAGCAGGTCAAACGGGACGGCGCGAACTTTCGTCCGTGTGGGCGATAACGTGCGTGCACGACGCCGGAGCGTGGTTGAATCACGGCGAAGTCTCGACGCACGGCCACCTCCCGGGGGCTGGGAAAATCGAGATCGGATAGTGCTGCACGGCGCGCTGGAGGATCTGTGGACCTGAAGGTGAACGACTACACCACCGACGATGGCCTCACCGTCATCAACGTGGAGGGCGAGA
>NZ_VCKZ01000423.1 GCF_005889745.1 Actinomadura geliboluensis | reverse complement strand
GGCCGTGTAGTCGTAGAGGCGGCCGGGCGTGACGATCTCGACGGCGGGGAGCGCGGTGGGGACGCCGTCCTGCTCGATGACGCTGACGGCCACCTCGGTGCCGGAGACGTAGCGCTCGACGAGTGCCGCGTCGCCGTAGGCGAAGCAGCTGACCATGGCGGCGGACAGCTCGGACGGTTCGTGGACGACGGAGGCGCCCAGCGCGGAGCCGCCGCGGGTCGGCTTGACGAACAGGGGCAGGCCGAGCGCGTCCACGATGCGGGCGAGGACGGACGCCGCGCCGAGGTCGTGGAAGACCTCTTTCGGGAGGGCGACGGAGTCGGGGGTCTGGAGGCCGGCGCGGCGGACGACGGACTTGGCGGTCGGCTTGTCCCAGGCGACACGGCAGGCGTCCGGACGGGCGCCAAGGTAGGGCACGCCGACCAGTTCGAGGACGTCGCGGATCGAGCCGTCCTCCCCCGAGGCGCCGTGCAGGACGGGGAAGACGATGTCCGGCGGGTCGTCGGTCAGCGCGTCCAGGAGTGTCGCGTCGGCGTCGCGTAGTTCGACCGGGATGTCGCGGGCGCGCAGCGCGTCGGTGACGCGGCGGCCGGACCGGAGCGACACCTCCCGCTCGTACGACAGACCTCCGGCGAGGACGACGACATGCCCGAGTTCCACCGCTGGTGCCCCTCTTGGATGGTGTGGTGCGCGCCGGGCGCCCCGGCGCGCGTTTCACGTGAAACCGTCAGACGACGTCCGGCCCCGGCGTCTGGACGCCGGTGGACGCGCTGCCGACGGCGCCGCCGAACGTGTCGCGGAGGCTGATCTCGTTCTCGACCACCGTCGCGAGCCGCCGGACGCCCTCCCGGATCCGGTGCGGCTCCGGGAAGCAGTACGACAGCCGCAGGTGCCGGTGCCCGTCGCCGTCCGCGTAGAAGCCGGTGCCGGGAACGTAGGCGACCCGCTCGGCGATCGCGCGTGGGGCCATCGCCTTGGAGTCGAGCCCCTCGGGGAGGGTGAGCCAGACGAAGAAGCCGCCGGCGGGTCGCGTCCAGGTGCAACCCTCGGGCATCCAGTGGTCAAGGGATTCCAGCATCGCGTCACGGCGCACCCGGTACAGCTCGCGGAAGTCCTTGATCTGCTCCCGCCACGGCTGCGTGGCGAGGTACTCGCGGACGGCGAGCTGGGAGAAGTTCGACGGGCACAGGATCGCGGACTCGGCGGCCAGGACGAGCTTGGCCCGCACCGCGTGCGGCGCGAGCACCCAGCCGACGCGGAGGCCGGACGCGATGGTCTTGGAGAACGAGCCGAGGTAGATGACGCGCTCGGAGTCGTCCGCGCGCAGCGCGCGCATGGGGTCGCCGTCGAAGCCGAGGAGCCCGTACGGGTTGTCCTCGACGACCAGGATGTCGTACTCGGCGCAGATCTCCAGGATCTGCGCGCGGCGGGCGGTGGTGAGGGTGACGCCGGCCGGGTTCTGGAACGTCGGGACGGTGTAGAGGAACTTGACGCTGCGCCCCTGGGCGCGGAGGGAGGCGAGCGTCTCGCGGAGCGCGGACGGGATGAGCCCGGCCTCGTCCAGCGGGACGTGCACCACGTCGGCTTGGTAGGACGCGAACGTGCCGAGCGCGCCGACATAGGACGGGGCCTCGGCGAGGACGACGTCGCCCGGGTCCACGAAGATCTTGGTGATGAGGTCGAGCGCCTGCTGCGCGCCGACGGTGACGACCACGTCGTCCGGGGACGCGTGGACGCCCTCCAGGGACATGACCTCGCAGATGTGCTCGCGGAGCTTCTCGTCGCCCTGCGCGGACCCGTACTGCAGCACCTCGGCGCCCTTGCCGGCGACGAGCTCGCCGATCATCTCCCCGACGGCGTCGAGGGGGAGCGCGGACACGTAGGGCGCCCCGCCCGCGAGGGAGACGATCTCCGGCCGCGCGACCATCGCGAACAGGGCCCGGATCTCGGATGGCACCATGCCGGCGGCGCGGGCGGCGTAGCGATCGGCGTAGACGTCCGTACGCGAATGCTGTTCCACGAGGCACCTCCGGGTGTGATGACTTCCCTGCAAACTACGCCATGGCGGCCGCGCCGGACCGCTTCGGGTGTGGCGTGCCGCCGGGTTGGGGAAACTCCTGTCCGATACGATGCCCGCGGGTCCCGGTTGGTTGCCGGGTAGTTCCGCCGTCACGGGTTCCAGGCCCGGCGGGCGAGGTTCGAGGCAGGGGGTGCCGACCCGGTGTCGCGTCGTCTCGTCAACATCACGCTGGACAATCTCGACGATCTGCCGCATCGCTGTCGCGGTTGCGTGTTCTGGGAGCTTGATCCGGTCAGCCGGGACCGTGCGCTGGAGAGCGGCGACTCGGGCTTGGAGAAGGAGGCGTGGATCTCCTCGACGCTGCTGGAGTGGGGCAGCTGCGGCAAGATCGCGTACGTGGACAACGTCCCGGCGGGGTTCGTGATGTACGCGCCGCCGCTGTACGTGCCGCGCTCGGTGGCGTTCCCGACGAGCCCGGTCAGCGCGGACGCCGTGCTGCTGATGACCGCGCACATCCTGCCGGAGTTCGCGGGCGGCGGGCTCGGCCGGATGCTCGTCCAGGGCGTCGCGAAGGACCTGACCCGGCGCGCGGTGAAGGCGATCGAGGCGTTCGGCGACCTGAAGGGCGAGGAGGGCGGGTGCATGGTGCCCGCCGACTACCTGCTGTCGGTCGGGTTCAAGACGGTCCGGCCGCACCACCGGTATCCGCGGCTGCGGCTGGAGCTGAAGTCGGCCCTGTCGTGGCGTGAGGACGTCGAGGTGGCCCTGGAACGGCTGCTGGGCTCCATGACACCGGAGGGGGCGCTACGACCCGTCTGAGGCGATCTGAGCCGGTTTGCACGTGTGGCCCGCATTCCATCGCGGAGTGCGGGCCACACGCTTTCGCGCTCGCCGCGGGAGACGGGGAGGCGGCTCGGGAAGCTCAGATGAACTCGGCGAGGTCGCGGAGCAGGGCGGCCTTCGGCTTGGCGCCCATGATCTGCTTGACGACCTCGCCGTCCTTGTAGACGTTCATCGTCGGGATCTGCATGATGCCGTACTGCTGCGGCACCGTCGGGTTCTCGTCGATGTTCATCTTCACGATCTCGATCTTGTCGCCGTGCTCCTTGGAGATCTCCTCCAGGATCGGCGACACCATCCGGCACGGGCCGCACCACTCGGCCCAGAAGTCGACGAGCACGGGCTTGTCGTTCTTCAGGACCTCGGTCCCGAAGTCGGCGTCGGTCACGGCTTTCATGGTTCTCCTTCTGTTTCGCGCGACGGACGGGTCCCCGACCCGATGCCGCCCGTGCCTGCGGAATCAAGACCCGCCCGGGGAGCGGGTCAGCGTGTACAAGAGCCCGATGCCGCCGCGCCGGTCGCTCGGACCGGTCGGCGGCGGTGGGACGCGACCGGCTCGGGAATCCGACCGGCCTCGGCCTTGGCGGCCGGGCCGGTCGGGTTCGCGAAACGGGTCAGGCTTGCGCGACGGTCTCGGCGGCGTCCTGGTCCTGGAGCCAGCGCTCGGCGTCGATCGCCGCCGAGCAGCCGCTGCCGGCCGCCGTGATCGCCTGCCGGTAGATGTGGTCGACGACGTCGCCGCAGGCGAACACGCCCGGGATCTTCGTCCGCGTGGTCGGCGAGTCGACCAGCAGGTACCCGTCGGTGTCGGTCTCCAGCTGGCCGTCGAACAGCTCGCTGCGCGGGTCGTGCCCGATCGCGATGAACAGCCCGGTGATCTCCAGCGGCGACTCGGTCCCGTTCTTGGTGTTGCGCACCGTGACGCCGGTGACCCGGTCGTCGCCCTGGATCGACACGACCTCGCTGTCCCACAGGAAGCGGATCTTGTCGTTGGCGAACGCCCGGTCCTGCATGATCTTGGAGGCGCGCAGCTCGTCCCGGCGGTGGATGACGGTGACCGTCCGGGCGAACTTCGTCAGGAAGATCGCCTCCTCCATCGCGGTGTCGCCGCCGCCGACGACCGCGATGTCCTGCTCGCGGAAGAAGAAACCGTCACAGGTCGCACACCACGACACGCCGCGCCCCGACAGCCGCTTCTCGTCGGGCAGGCCGAGCTCCCGGTACCCCGACCCGGTCGCCACGATGACGGTCCTGGCCAGGTAGGTCTCGTCGCCGACCTTGACGACCTTGGGGTCGGCGGTCAGGTCGACCTCGGTGACATCGTCGGTGATCAGCTCGGCGCCGAACCGCTCGGCCTGCTTGCGCAGGTTATCCATGAGGTCCGGCCCCATGATCCCGTCGGGGAAGCCGGGGAAGTTCTCCACGTCGGTGGTGTTCATCAGCGCGCCGCCGGCCGTCACCGACCCCTCGAACACCAACGGCTTCAGGTCGCCGCGAGCCGCGTAGACGGCGGCCGTGTAACCCGCGGGCCCGGACCCGATGATGATGACGTTACGGACGTCGCTCACTGTTCTGCGCCTCTCCTCGTTGGCCGTCGGTGCCGCACGTACCGGCCTGCCAGTCGCGTCAACCGATCCTAGGCCCCGGGGATTCCCGGGACACCATGACCGGCCGTCCTACCAGGTGGTGTGCCCTCTAGGGTGTGGTGCATGGCACGCATCCTGCTCCTCCACTCGATGTACGGGCTGCGCCCGGCGGTGCACCAGGCGGCGGACCGGCTCCGCGCGGCCGGGCACGAGGTCCACGTCCCCGACCTGTACGACGGCCGGGTCGTCGACACGGCCGAGGAGGGGTTCGCGATCAAGGAGGAGATCGGCCGGGACGAGCTGCTGCGCCGCGCCGTGCACGCGGCGGCGCCGCTGATCGGCGACGGCGGCCTGGTCTACGCGGGCTTCTCGCTCGGCGGGTCCATCGCGCAGAACCTCGCGTTCGCCGACGAGAGGGCCGGCGGGCTGCTGCTGATGCACGGCACGTCCGACATCGCGGAGGACGCGTCGACCGAGGTCCCGGCGCAGCTGCACGTCGCCGACCCGGACACCTGGGAGCCCGTCGACTGGCTGAACGCCTGGTACCTGCGGATGCGCAAGGCGGGCGCGGACGTCGAGGTCTTCCGCTACCGGGGCGCCGGCCACCTGTTCACCGACCCCGACCTCCCCGACTACGACGCCGACTCGGCGGAACGCGCCTGGACGACCGCCCTCGCCTTCCTCGACTCCCTCTAGGCTCGCCGCGCCCCACGACACGAGCACCGCGATGCGCCCGGCACCCGGCGCGGGTGGCGTGGTCAGGGGGTTGTAGGGACGTGGGGGGACCGGCCGTTCTCGGGGGTGGGTCCGAGAACGGCGGGTGTGGCGCGCGTCAGGCGTTCTCCAGCTTCTTCAGGACGTGCTGGTTCTGGGCGGAGCAGGTCGGGCCGACCACCCAGATGTTCCATTTGCCGGTGCCGACGCCGTGGACGGCGATGACGATCGCCGGGGCGCCCTCGTACTGGGCGTTGTCGACGAGGACGGGCGTCAGACCGCGGGTGACGCCGGTGACGCATCCCTTGAGCTGTGCGGACGGTGCGTCCGACGCGCTCTTGAGCCGCTGCCCGTCGGCGAGCAGCCGGTCGACCTGGGCGCCGAGGGTGCCGGCGCGGTAGTCGGTGCCGCTGCGGGCGACCGTGAAGGCCCCGGCCGGGGCGGCGTTCGGGGCGACCCCGTGTGCCGCACCGGATTGGTCGGGATTATCCTGCGCGGGCGTCGACGCCTGACCGTGGTCGCCGCTCACGTCGTCCAATGCCATCGTGCCGACCATCGCGCCGCCGCCGACGACGATCACCGCCGCCGCGGCCGCGGACAGTATCCGCCAATGCCGCCTTCCGCGCCGCTGCTCCAGGCTCACCACGGTGGCGCTGTGCATGGACTCCGCGGCGATGGCGGTGTCGATGCGCTCGGCCAGTTCGGCGGGCATGGACGGTACGGGTGCCTCCGCCAGGATCCGGGAGACGTCCGCAAGGTCGGCGGACAGCTCACGGCATTCGGCGCAGGTGTCGAGGTGCGCGTTGACGGAGGCGGCTTCGTCGTCTTCGAGCAATCCCTCGGCCAGGTCGGCGAGGACCTCGTAGTCATAGTGTGCGGGGTTCACTTGGGCATGCCACCTCCTTCCACACCTCCGACGTTTTTGCCGTCCCGTCGGTTCCGGTGGTGGGTGAGAAGGGGCGCGAGACGGGCGCGCCCGCGCGCGCACCGGCTCTTGATCGTTCCGGGCGGAACCTCCATGACCTGGGCCGCGTCGTCGACGGAGTAGCCCATCATGTCGACGAGGACGAGGGCGGCGCGCTGCTCGTACGGCAGCTGCTCCAGGGCGGTGCGGACGTCGAGGGACACCCCGTGCGCGTCGGTCGGGTCGGGCATCTTCGGCGCGACGGCGTCGAACGTCGCGTCGTCGCCCATCGGCGTCGCCGGCCGGACGGACTTGCGCCTGATGCGGTCCAGGCAGGCGTTCACCACGATGCGGTGCAGCCAGGTCGTGACGGCGGCGTCCCCGCGGAACCGCCCGGCCGCGCGGAACGCCGACAGGCACGCGTCCTGCAGCGCGTCGGCCGCCTCCTCCGGGTCGCCGAGGGTGCGGACGGCGACGGCCCACATGCGGTCGCGGTGCCGGTGGACGAGTTCGGCGAACGCGTGCGGGTCCCCCTGGGCGTGGCGGGCGAGGAGCTCCTTGTCGGGCACCTCGCCGACCCGATGCATGCTCACCGAGGTCATGAGCGACCGCTTTCTCGTTCGGGACGCCCGCTCGGTGCCGGACGTCCGCGACCGGCTGCTGGGGTTGGCACCACAGATTCCTGGGGGCGAGGGGACATTCTGCTCACAGGCACGATACAGACAAGAGCAACTCCACGTCACAGCCCTTGTGCACAGTGCGGACGACGGGTCAGCCGGCGGCGCCGTAGACGGTGACCTCCCCGAGCCTGCCCTTGAGGGACGTGGGCAGGGTGGTGAACCAGACGAGCACGTACTGCCCGGTGGCCTCGGGGGACGCGGTGATGGTCAGCTCGCCGCCGGTGGCGGGCTGCTGGCCGATGCGCTTGAGGTCGCCGGGGGACTTGGAGTCCCCGACTCTGACCTGCAGCATCCCGCCGCTCTCGGACGAGTAGATCTTGACCTTGGCGACCTTGACCGGCTTGCCCATGTCGAGCAGGACGCCCATGCCCTTGGAGTAGTTGCCGAACTTGGCGTCGTTGTAGCTCTGCGTCTCCCACGAGCCGCTCGGCTTGCCGTCGATGACGGATTCGACGCCCTTGCCGATGGAGGTGTCGGGGTGGCCGGGCTTGGAGTCCTGGAGGGCCTCGGCGCCCACGGCCTGCAGTTTCACCGTGGTCGGCGCGGGCGGGGCGCTCGTCTTGCCGTTGTCGGTGGGGCCGCCGCCCTCGGGCTCGCCGCCGCCGGTGCCGGTCAGCGCCCAGGCGCCGATGCCGACGATGACGGTCAGCGCGGCCGCGGCGACGCCGAGCAGCGCGCGGTTCGCGGGGCGCTTGGACGCGCCGTGCCCGTGCGCCGGCGCCGTGCGGGTGGACGTGGACGCGGGCGGCTGGCTCTTATACACATCTGACGCTGCCGACGACGGAGAGAGTG
>NZ_VCKZ01000422.1 GCF_005889745.1 Actinomadura geliboluensis | reverse complement strand
TCCGGCCGATGTGAGCGGGCTTCGGCCGGACGCCTTTCCCCCGGCGGGCCCGCTTCCCCCGGTCGGGCCCGCCGGGGGCTCCACGCTGGAACGGTCCCGTCAGGCGGGCGGAATTGGTGCGTCGTCCGGCGGGCGCAGTTCGTCGGTGTAGCTGACGGGTAGCCGGCGCATCACGCCCGACTCGTCGACGGAGTACTGGCCGAGCCGCCACAGCGGCGGCGAATAGGCGTGGATGGAGACGCTGGCCTCCTCCACGCCGGTGAGCCGGTGGATGTGGTCGGGGCCGAAGGCGAACGACTCGCCCTCCCGGACCACGGTGCGCAGCGGGTCGCCCCCCATGCGCGGGTTGTTCTCCTCGATGGCCCCGGCGACGACGCGGACGGCGCCCGACGACACGTCGTGGTCGTGCCATCCGGTGTCGTTCTCCGGCGTCCAGCACAGCAGCCAGACGTCCACGTGCTCGTCCCGGTGGAGGGAGGCGTAGTGGCGCCGCCCCTCGGGGAACTCGACCTGGGGCCGCCACAGATCGGGCCGCTCCGCCAGGCCGTCGACCAGCTCCCGCAGCTCGCGCTTGTCGAGGGGGCGGCCGGGCAGGTTCTCCAGGCCGGTGGCGCGGGGCAGGACCTCCGAGGACACGGGTGCTCCTTTCCGAACTGACGCAGGGCGCGGCGAAGCCGCTGAGCAGCGGTACTGAACCGCATCAGTTAACCGTTTCAGTGAACCGCTTCAGGAGTCATGCCGTCAAGGTCGCGCTCCTTGCCCTGTCGGTGGCGGCCTCTAGGGTTGGAGGGATGTCGGAGAAGCGCAAGCGCGCGACCATCCGGGAAGTGGCGCAGGCGACCGGTTTGTCGCCTGCGGCGGTGTCGTACGCGCTGCGCGGCATCCAGACCTCGGAGGAGACGCAGGAGCGGGTCCGCGCGGCGGCGGACGAGCTCGGCTACGAGGCCCACCCGATCGCCCGCGCCCTGGCCAGCGGCCGCACCGACCAGGTCGGGCTGCTGTGCGGCTCCCTGGAGGACTACTGGCAGCAGTCCCTCGCGGTCGGCATCGGCCGCGCGCTGCTCGCCCGCGACCGCTACGCCCTCATCGTGGACGCGGGCGGCGACCCCGAGCGGGAGCTGGCCCTCGCCCGCCGGCTGCGCGACCAGCGGGTGGACGGGCTGATCGTCCAGCCGCTCGACCCGTCCGCCGCGCTGTGGTCGGAGCTGGCCGGCACCGTCCCGGTCGTGTCGATCGGCGACGCGCTGCACGGCGGCCAGGCGCAGGGCGAGGTCGTGTTCGACAACCGGCGCGGCGTCACGCTCGCGCTGGAGCACCTGCACGGCCTCGGGCACCAGCGCGTCACCGTGTTCACCCCCACCCGCGCGAGCACCCCCGACCGTCCCGCCGACGTGCACGTCAACGCCGAGGCCGAGCGGCTCGGGCTGCGCGTGGACGTGGTGGTCGTGCCGCAGTCGCTCGCCGCGGCCACCGAGGTCGCGACGCGGGTGCTCGGCGGCCCCGACCGGCCCTCCGCGGTGTTCTGCTTCGCCGACTCGATCGCCTACGGCGTCTACGCCGCGACCCGCGCGCTCGGCCTCGCCGTCCCCGGCGACGTGGCGGTCTGCGGGTACGACAACCATCCGATGTCGGCGCTGCTCACGCCGCCGCTCACCACCGTCGACTGGGACATCGACGGCATCGTCCACTCCGCCGTCCGGCTCGTCGTCGACGTCATCGACGGCAAGCCGCGCAAGCGCCGCGTGGTGCGCGAGCCGGCGCTGCGCGTCCGCGCCTCGACCGGCGGCGGGGCGGAGTAGGGCCGGGTCAGGGATGCAGCCGGGCGAGCCGGGGCAGCAGGTCCGCCGCCGCCGCGATGTCGGCGTCGAGCGGCCGGTCCTCGACGCGCGGGTCGAGGACGGCGGCGGCCAGGTCGGTCGCCGCCCGCAGCGGCCCGCCGGACGGCGCGCGCCCCTGCATCCGCAGCGCCCGCGCGGCGGCGACCAGCTCGCAGCCGAGCCCGAGCCGGTAGGCGGCGACGGCGTCGGTCGTCGCGCGCGCCGACTGGGTCGAGAAGCCCGCGTGCTCCTCTACGCCGCGCGACAGCACCGCGCTGCCGAGCGCCGCCGGCGTCGCCAGGCGCCGGACGTCGGCGAGGCACGAGTGCGCCACGTACTCCAGGATCATGATCCCGGACGACGCCTCCGTGGCGCCCTGGAACGGGTAGAGGCCGGTGAACGACGGCTCGGCGAGCGTCCCGAGCCGGGCGGCGGCGAGCGCCATCGTCTGGAACAGCGCGGCGCGCGCGGAGTCCAGCGCGAGGCCGACGTACGCGGTGTGGAAGTTGCCGTTGTGCCAGACCCGCCGCCCCGCGACGTCGACCAGCGGGTTCTCGGCGGCGGCGTTGATCTCGCGGGTGACGACCTCCTCGGCGTACCGCGCCGCCTCCAGCGCCGGCCCGTGCACCTGCGGGAACGCCCGGTACCCGTACGGGTCCTGGATGCGCATCGGCGCGGGCCGGTCGAAGGCGAGCAGCGCCCGCATCGCCGCCGCGGTGTCGCGCTGGCCGGGGTGCGGGCACGCGTCCTGCACCGCCCCGGCGTAGGGCTCCTCCGAGCCCCGCACCGCGAAGTGCGACAGCGCCGCGACGACCGTCGAGGCGCGCAGCAGCTCGCGCAGGTCGGCGACCGCGAGCGCCGCCTCCCCGAGCGTGGCGGCGTTGGAGCTGATGAACGCGAGCGCGTCGGCGGAGCCGAGCCGGTAGCCCGGCCCGCGCGGCGCCGCCCCGTCCGGGTCGGCGCTCCCGTCCGGGTCGGCCAGCCACGCCCGCTCGCCGAGCAGGCACAGCGCGGTCGACGCCAGCGCCGTCAGGTCGCCGGTGCCGATCGCCCCGTACACCGGCACCGGAGGAAGGAGACCCAGATTGAGGACGTCCGCGAGGGCGCCCAGCACGCCCGGTTCCACCCCCGACCCGCCCGCCGCGATCTGGTTCAGCCGGACGGTCAGCATCGCCCGGACGATCTCCGGGGCGACCAGCGGCCCGGCCCCGGCGGCGTGGCTGCGCAGCAGGCGCAGGCCGTGCGCGTCGGCGTCCTCCCACTCCACGTCCACCACGCGGTTCGCGCCGACGCCGGTCGTCCGCCCGTACACCGGCTGCGTCGCGGCGGCCTCGCGGGCGGTCCGCCAGGCGGCGCGGGCCCGCTCGACCCCCTCCGAGGCCATGACGATCGTCACATCCGAGCGGGCCGCGGCCACCACCTGGCGGCAGGTGAGCGCGGTTCCGTCGATAACGATTCGGCTGTTCTCCACGCGGCTACGCTACTTTCCCCTGTTTACCGGTAGTTATGCTCGACAACCGACGTTCCGGACAAGCTGGGACACCGAGGTGACCGTACCCATTGGTTACGGTTGGCGGGTAGGCCGAAATCGATCATCGGCGTCGCGGGCGCCCAACGAGGACGTGAATCGTTGATCACCTTTGAGGGCGTCACCAAGCGCTACCCGGGCGGCACCGTCGCCCTGGACGATGTCAGCCTCGAATGCCCCACCGGGTGCATCACCGTGTTCGTCGGCACGTCCGGCGGCGGCAAGACCACCGCGCTGCGGACCATCAACCGGATGGTCGACCCCACCTCCGGCCGGGTCCTCATCGACGGGCAGGACGTCCGCGAGCGCAAGCCGGCCGAGCTGCGGCGCGGCATCGGCTACGTCATCCAGCACGCCGGGCTGTTCCCGCACCGCACCATCGTCGACAACATCGCCACCGTCCCCTACCTCGTCGGCTGGAACAAGAAGAAGGCGCGCGAGCGGGCGCTGGAGCTGATGGAGCGGGTCGGGCTCGACCCCGCGATGGGGAAGCGCTACCCGTTCCAGCTGTCCGGCGGGCAGCAGCAGCGCGTCGGCGTCGCGCGGGCGCTCGCCGCCGACCCGCCGATCATGCTGATGGACGAGCCGTTCAGCGCCGTCGACCCCGTCGTCCGCGGCGAGCTGCAGGACGAGTTCCTCCGCCTCCAGGACGAACTGCACAAGACGATCGTGTTCGTCACCCACGACATCGACGAGGCCATCAAGCTCGGCGACCGGATCGCGGTGTTCGAGACCGGCGGCCGGCTCGTCCAGGTCGACAGCCCCGAGGACCTCCTCGCCCGGCCCGCGAACGACTTCGTCGCCGGGTTCATCGGGCGCGACCGCGGCATCCGGCGGCTGTCGTTCGTCCCGTCCGCGTCCGTGCCGCTGAACGAGCGCGGCGTCCTGCCCGCCGACACCCCGGTGAGCGAGGCGCCCGCCGAGGGCTGGGTCCTGGTGGTGGACGGCGACCGGCGCCCGCTCGGCTGGGCCGCGGCCGACGTCCTGCCGTCCACCGGCGTGCTCGGCGACGCGCGGCTCGCGCCGGTCGGGCACACCTTCGACACCGAGACCGACTCCGTCCGGGCCGCGCTGGACGCCGCGATCCTGTCGCCGTCCGGCCGCGCCGTGAGCGTCGACGCCGCCGGGCGGCTCGTCGGCATCGCCGACCAGCAGGACCTGACCACCGCCATCGCCCGCTCCGGCACCGAGCCCAGCGCCGCCGTCGAGCCCGACGCGGACGCCGAGCCCGGCGCGCCGTCCCTCGCCAAGGAGGGCGGCTGATGGACATCGACTGGGGCTGGATCGGCGAGCACACCGACTCGCTGGGCGAGCACGCCGTCCTGCACCTGCGGCTCGCGCTGCTGCCGGTGCTGTTCGGGCTGCTCATCTCGCTGCCGCTCGGCGTGCTGTGCCGCCGCTGGGGCTGGCTCTACCCGCCCGCGCTGACGCTGTCGAACGTGCTGTACGCGATCCCGTCGCTCGCGCTGTTCATGCTGTTCATCGACTACACCGGGCTCAACCCGTCCACGGTGATGATCCCGCTGACCCTCTACAGCCTGTCGGTGCTCGTCCCGAACGTGGTGGACGGCCTGGCGTCGGTGTCCGAGCCGGTCCGGCAGGCCGCCACCGCGATGGGCTTCGGGCCGCTGCGCCGGCTGCTGCAGGTCGAGCTGCCGATCGCGGTCCCGATCGTCATCGCCGGGACGCGGGTCGCCGCCGTCTCCTCCATCAGCCTCGTCGCGGTCGGCCAGCTGATCGGGCAGGGCGGGCTCGGCGAGGACATCATCCGCGGCTACCAGCTGCAGTTCCAGACGCAGATCATCGCCGCGACCGTCCTGATCATCCTGCTGGCCCTGGTGACGGACGCGATCCTCGTCACCGTCCAGCGCCTGCTCACGCCGTGGGCCCGGGCGGCCCGGGGGGCCTCGTGACCGAGCGCAAGCGAGGGCATGACGCCGCCGCTCTTGCCGGGGGGTGTGGGGGGTCGTCCCCCCACGGGGAGGGAGCCTCGTGACCGACGTGTGGAACCAGATCGACCTGTTCTGGACGTGGCTGACCGCCTCGTCCCAGTGGCACGGCGCCGACGGCATCCCGCACCGGCTGCTCCAGCACCTCTACTACAGCGGCGTGTCGCTCGCGGCCGCCGCGGTGATCGGGCTGGCGCTCGGCCTGCTCATCGGGCACACCGGACGCGGCGGCTTCCTCGCCATCACGGTCGCGAACTTCGCCCGCGCGATCCCCACCTTCGGGCTCATCCTGTTCATCGTCGTGATCGAGTACAGCATCACGCCGGTGCTGGTCGCGCTGGTGGCGCTCGCCGTCCCGCCGATCCTGGTGAACACCTTCGAGGGCGTGCGCGGCGTCGACGCCGACGCCAAGGACGCGGCGCGCGGCATGGGCATGACCGGCTGGGGCGTGCTGTGGCACGCGGAGCTGCCGATGGCGCTGCCGCTGATCCTGCTCGGGCTGCGCACGTCGGCGATCCAGGTCGTCGCGACCGCCACCATCGCCGCCTATCCCGGCTTCGGCGGCCTCGGCCGCTACATCATCGACGGGCTGGCCCGCAACGACTACCAGCTCGTCATCGGGGGGACGGTGCTCGTCGTCCTGCTCGCCCTGATCGTCCAGCTCGCCTTCGCGGCGCTGCGCCGCGTCGTGATCTCGCCGGGACTGCTCGGCTCCGCCCGTTCCTCCTGATCGACCGAAGGACAAGGACCATGAAGAAACTCATCCGTGGCGCGGCGATCGGCCTCGCGGCCGCCCTCACGCTGTCCGCCTGCGGCGGCGGGGACTCGTCCGGCGACGACAAGAACCCCCTCGCCGGCGGCGGCAAGAGCGGCACGATCACCGTCGGCGGCGCCAACTTCCCCGAGAGCAACCTGCTCGGCGAGGTCTACGCGCAGGCGCTGGAGGCCAAGGGCCTCAAGGTGACCCGCAAGTTCAACATCGGCGCCCGCGAGATCTACTACGACCAGGTCGTCAAGGGCGGCATCAGCGTGATGCCGGAGTACAACGGCGCCCTGCTCACCACCTCGGTCGACAAGAACAGCACCGCCGCGACCACCGAGGAGATCAACGCCGCCCTCAAGGCGAAGCTGCCGCCGTCGGTGGAGATCCTCGACTCGGCCCAGGCCGAGGACAAGGACTCCGTCACCGTCAACCCGCAGACGGCCGCCAAGTACAACCTGAAGTCCATCGCCGACCTCAAGCCGGTCGCCAAGGACCTCGTCATCGCCGGGCCGTCGGAGTTCAAGACCCGCCAGCAGGGCCTCGTCGGCCTCCAGAAGGTCTACGGCCTGGAGTTCAAGAAGTTCCAGCCGTTCGACGCGGGCGCCCAGGCCACCCTGGTGAAGCTGCTCACCGAGAACAAGATCCAGGCCGCCGACCTGTTCACCACCGACCCGACCATCCAGCAGAACAAGCTGGTCGTCCTGGAGGACCCGGAGAACGTCTTCAGCGCCCAGAACGTCACGCCGCTGATCAACAAGGAGGCGGTGAACGACGAGGCGAAGGCGGCGCTGAACGGCGTCTCCGCCAAGCTCACCACCCAGGACCTCCTGGACATGATGAAGCGCATCGCCATCGACAAGGACGACCAGGAGAAGGTCGCCGAGGAGTGGCTGAAGAAGTCCGGCCTGGCCTGACCCTCACTACGACAGGGCCCGCCGCGCACCGCGCGGCGGGCTCTGCCGTTCTCGGGGGCGGTCAGGGCGTCGGGGCGACGCGCTTGCTGTAGGACGTGATCGGGGCGGTCTCGACGCGTTCGACACCGTCCAGTGACCCGATCCGGTCGGCGAGGTAGGCGTAGAGAGCGTCCTCGTCGCGGCAGACGGCGATGGCCAGGAGGTTGTGCGGTCCGGTGGTCGCGCCGACGAAGGCCGCTTCGGCGTCGCCCGCCAGGGCCCGGGCGGTGGCGGCGAGCCGGGACGGGACGACGGTCAGCCAGAGCAGGCACTGGGCCGTGAAGCCGAGCAGCGCCGGGTCGACCTCGACGTCGAAGTGCAGCGTGCCGGACCGGCACAGGGCCTCCAGCCTGCGGCGGACCGCCGACTCCGACCAGCCGAGGCGGCGCGCCAGGCCCGGGTAGGCGGCGCGGCCGTCGGCCGCCAGGGCGGGCAGCAGCCGCCGGTCGAGGTCGCCGAGGACGACCGGGGCGGCGCCGGCCGGGGCGGCGCCTGTCTCTGATACACATCTCCGAGCCCACGAGACCCTA
>NZ_VCKZ01000421.1 GCF_005889745.1 Actinomadura geliboluensis | reverse complement strand
GTCCTCACAGCTCCCCCGCCGACGCTCCTCCCATTCCCCACCGGCTCACGGCACAACGATGCACACAGCCGCCGGTCACCTTGTCGTCGACCGGCGCGTGCTGTCTCTGCGAACGATGGACCAGGATGCGGTCCGGGCATCGGGTTTCTCTCCGAGCGCGGCACGCGCGCATGCCGCGCCCTGGTCGCGCAGCGATTGCGCGACCGTCGTCAATCCGAGTCGGGCCGCCACCGCCGCGTCATCCCATCCGGTCACCGCGACGTCGTCGGGGACGACGCGGCGGGCGGCACGGGCCGCGTGGACGACCCCGGCCGCCTGCTGATCGCTCATGGCGGCGATCGCGTCGGGCGGCTCGGGGGCGGCGAGCAGGGCCGCCGCGATCCGCTCGGCCTCGGCCGCGTCATTGCGCGCGCATACCGCGATGGTCACGTCGCGCCAGGCGATGCCGGCGTCCTCGGCCGCTCGCCGATAGCCCTCCAGCCGCTCCCGCGTCACCGGGAACAGGACGTCGGTGATGTCCGCGCCGCTGGTGACCGTGCTGGTCCGGTCTCGGGAGAGCGGAAAGCTCACGATCGCCGGACGCTCGGCGCCCGCGAACGCGATCGCGCCCACCGCGCGTGCCGCAGCACGGTTGTCGATGCTCACGAGCCCCATCCCGCCCACCTTCGGCCCGCCGTGGACGACCGCGGGACGCTTCATCGCCCGGACGGCCGCCAAGACCGGGTCGTCGTCGGACGTGGTCCAGACGATGAACCCGTCGACGGCGGCGGCGGTGACCCGCGGGACGTCGTCGGCGGCGCCGGTGATCGGCAGGATGGTCATGCCGTAGCCGCGGTCGGCGCAGACATCGGCGATTCCGGCGAGGAAGGAGACCGCCTCCGGATCGTCGAACGCGTAACTCAGATGCTCGCCCATCACGACACCGAGCGTCTGGGTCCTCCCCCGGCGCAGCGACCGGGCGCTCGGGTCGGGCCCCGCGTACCCGAGCCGGGCCGCCGCGGCGTGCACCTTCGCCCGGGCCTGGTCCGACACGCGCTCCGGCCGGTTGTAGGTGTACGAGGCGGTCATGACCGACACGCCGGCCAGCTCGGCGACCTGGGCGAGGGTCACCCGCTTCGAACCCACGGACGATTCCACGGGCTCCAGCCTAGCCTGGCGTGTATCGTTACACATATGCCGAAGGCCCCCGGTTCGCGCCACCTGATCGTCTCGGCGTACGTGCTCTTCGCCGCGTTCGGCGCGTTCTGGGGCGTGTGGGGCGCCTCCGTGCCGCGGGTCCAGCACCAGGCCGGCATCGGGGACGGCCGGCTCGGGTTCGCGCTGCTGTTCGTGGGCGCGGGCGCCCTTCCCGCGATGCTGCTGGCCGGCCGGGCACTGGACCGGTGGGGACCGCCGGTCGCTGCCGCGGCCATCGCCGCCCTCGGCATCGCCGGTGCCGGGCTGTCGCTGACGGCGGTGGACTCCGCGAGCCTGTGCGCCGGGCTGGCCCTGGTCGGCGCCGCCAGCGGAGCCGCCGACGTGGCCATGAACGCGGTCGCCGGACGAACCGAAAGGGTCACCGGCCGGCCCGTCCTCACCCGCGCCCACGGCGTCTTCTCCGGGCTGGTGGTCGTCGCCAGTCTCGCCACCGGGCTGGCGTCGGCGGCGTCCCTACCGCTCGCGGTGCCGTTCGCGGCCGTAGCCGCCCTCTGCCTGCTGGCCGGTGCCGCCGTGTACGGGACGCCGCCTGCCGGTGCCGCCGCTCAGGGACACGACCGCGTCCCCGCTGCGGCTCCGGCACCGCTTGGGCGGCACAGGACCGTCCCCTTGCTGCTGATCGGAGTCCTGGGCGCGCTTGCGTTCGCCAGCGAGAACGCGCACCAGAGTTGGAGCGCGGTCTTCGCCCACGAAGAGCTTCGCTCAGGCGGGGGCCTGAGCGCCGTCGCACCTGCCGTGTTCGCCGGCACGGTCGCGGTCACAAGGTTCTCCATGGGCGGCCTCAAGACCGTTCACGCTCGGACCGTTCTCCTTTGCGGCGCTTTCGCCGCCGCGTCCGGCGCGCTCCTCATCGCCGCCGCGCCCACGCTGCTCATCGCCGCGCTGGGTCTCGCGTCGGCCGCCGCCGGGACCGCGGTACTGTTCCCGACCCTCCTCGGCGTCGTCTCGGCGAACGTCGACGAGTCCTACCGGGGCCGCGCGACATCGGTCGTCACAGCCGTGGCCTACCTCGGGTTCCTGGTCGGACCGGTCTACGTCGGGCTGTGGGCCGAGGCCGCGGGGCTCCGCGGAGCCATGGTCGCGGTCGCGGCCCTCGCGGGCATCCTGTTCGCCCTCACCCCGGCGCTGCTCCGCCTGAGCGCACCTGCCGCTAAAGGCCGCCGCGACGGGGTCAAGAAGGAAAGGGCGCCACGCCCGGACGGCGGCCGGCTCACGACCTCAGAGTGAGCCGCACACAGCGAGTGTCAGGAGAGTGCGCGCACGTAGTGCAGCAGTTCGACGTGTTCGCCGGAGGGCGCGGTGCCCTTGCCGCGGCCTTGGAGAGTGAAGCCGGCTGAGGCGAGGACGCGCTGCGAGGCGATGTTCTCGGGCGAGGTACGTGCGGTGAGTTCGCGCAGACCGCTGTCGTGGGCGAAGGACGCGGACAGGTCGAGCGCAGCGGTCGTAAGTCCGGACCCGCGGTGCTGCGGGTGCACCCAGAAGCCGACCTCGGCCTGCCGGTCGCGCACGTCGAAGACCACGAGGCTGCCCGCGAACTCGTCGGTCGTCGCGTCGGCGATCGCGAGGACCGCGAGGTCGCCGCGCTCCAGGCCCGGGCGGGCGTCCCGCGTGATCATCGCTTGGACCGACTCGGGGGTGTACTCGGCTTCGGGGAGGTGGCCGTACTGCCGCACCGCCGGGTCGCCGGTGCCCTCGGCGAAGGCGGCGGCGTCCTCGGCGCGCAGGGGGCGCAGCCGTACGCGGTCGTTCTGCAGCGGAAGGAGAGCGGCGTCGAGCATGCAGATAAAACTAACATAGATCGGTTAAGGTACGGCCGTGAGCTATTGGGAGCACCGCAAGCCCGTCCGGCGCGAACGCGCCGTCGATGTGGGCTCCGTGGCGCGGGTGGCGGTGGCGTTGCTGGACGAGGGCGGGCTGCGGGCGCTGACGCTGCGCGCGGTGGCGAACCGGCTGGGGGTGGCGCCGGCGAGCCTGTACTCGCGGGTGGCCTCGGTCGACGACCTGTTCGATCTCGCCCTCGACGCGGCGCTGGGAGCGGATGCGGAGGTCCAGGGCCTCATCGCCGGGGCGGATCTGGACGCCCTCATGCTCGGCTGCTACCGGCATCTGGTGCGTCATCGGTGGGCGTGCCAGGTGATCGCGATGCGCGCTCCGCGAGGGCCGCACTACCTGCGCTTGTCGGAGCGGATGTGCCAACTGCTGGCCGATGCCGGTGCGCAGGACCCCTTGAGCGCCTCTTACGCACTGTCGAACTTCGTCATCGGCAGCGCCACCACGGCGCACACGGTGAGCAGCGAGCGCACCGCACCGGTCGACCCCGCAGTGGCCCCGACGTACGCGAGACTGCACCAGCGGCACGACGTCGACGCAGAGGCGATCGTCATCGCAGGTCTTGCCGCCCTGCGCAGCCACCGCTCCTGACGAGGTCAGCCGGCCGGCCGATCACGCGCGAAGACCGGCGCGCTCTGGGAGGCGGCCACGTTCGTTGGCCTTTCGAGGTGCTTCCGAAGAGGATTGCGGGAGGAGAGGCGTACCACCTGGGAGGGAACGATGCTGTTCAGGCGGGAAGTCCTTGAGGGGATCGCGGGCGGGCGGATCGACCGGGTGTTCCGGGTGTGGGCCGAGCCCCGGGTCCGCGCGGGGAGCACCCAGCGCACCTGGGCGGGGGTCATCGTCATCGACTCGGTCACGCCCGTGACGCCCGAGGAGATCACCGAGGAGGACGCCCTCCGTTCGGGTTTCGCGGACCGCGCGGCGCTGCTCACCGCCCTGTCCAAGAGCCGCAAGGAGGGCGGCTACCACCGCGTCATGCTCCACCTGGGCGGCCCCGATCCCCGATCGGAGCTGGCCGCGAACGCCGACCTGACCGACCGGGAACTGTCCGACCTCGCCACCGCCCTGGACGCCATCGACGCCCGGAGCCGCCGCGCCCCCTGGACCCGCGAGGTCCTCCGTCTCATCGAGGAACATCCCGGCCTGCGCGCCCTCGACCTGGCCGAACACTTGGGCCGCGACAAGCTGCCCTTCAAGGCCGATGTGCGTCGCCTCAAAGCCCTCGGCCTCACCGAAAGCCTGGAGACCGGCTACCGGCTCTCCCCGCGCGGCAAGGCTCTGATGGCCTACCTCCGGTCCCTGACCGAATGACCAAACTCCGGAGGGCATGCCGGGTGCCTGGCGCGCCTGCGGCAGGCACCCGCGCGTACGCCTTCCGTCGCCCCGCTACCGGCCCTCCGCTCAGATGCACTCGTTCGGGGCGTACACGTACACCGGTCCCGCGTAGTACTTGTAGGTGCTGCCCCAGCCGTCGTCGTCCGTCGCACCACCGCTCCACTTGCCGATCTGCACCCACGCGCCCTGGAGCTTGCCGTAGGTGAACCCTCCCGACCGCGCGATCGCGCAGTTCTTCCGCGTCGTCGGGCTGTAGTAGACGCGGCACCCACTGTGGAACGCAGCTTCAGCCTCATCCCCTCACGTAAATGATCTTGCGGTCACCGTAGCCCACCGCTGAGCGCGGTGGCAGGGCCGTTCCGGGTCGTCCGGTCGCGGCGTGGCCGGGCTGCCGGGAGCCGGGGAATCCAGGACGATGCACGTGTATCAAGACGACTCAGATCGTGAGGCAGGGTCATGGACGAGTTCGATGTCGTGGTGGTGGGGGCCGGGCCGACCGGGGAGAACCTGGCGGACCGGGCGCACGCCGGCGGGCTGAGCGTGGCGGTCGTGGAGAGCGAGCTGGTCGGCGGGGAGTGCTCGTACTGGGCGTGCATGCCCAGCAAGGCGCTGCTGCGTCCGGCCGCCGCGCTGGCGGACGCGCGGCGGCTGCCGGGCGCCCGCGAGGCGGCCGGCGGGACGCTGGACGCGGCGGCCGTCCTCGAACGCCGGGACGAGTTCACCTCGCACTGGAAGGACGACGGCCAGGTCGACTGGCTGAAGGGGGCCGGGCTCGTGCTGGTGCGCGGCCGCGGGCGGCTGGACGGGGTCAAGCGCGTCGCCGTGGAGACCCCGGACGGCGGGCGGCGGGTGCTGACGGCCCGGCACGCCGTCGCCGTGTGCACGGGCACCCGCGCGGCGCTGCCCGACCTGGCGGGGCTGGCCGACGTCCGTCCCTGGACCAGCCGGGAGGCGACCTCGGCGGCGCGGGTGCCGGCGCGGCTCGCCGTCGTCGGCGGCGGCGTGGTGGCGTGCGAGATGGCCACCGCCTGGCGGGCGCTCGGCAGCGAGGTGGTGCAGCTGGTGCGCGGATCCCGGCTGCTGCCGCGGATGGAGCCGTTCGCGGGGGAACTGGTGGCCCAGGGCCTGCGCGCGGCCGGCGTCGATGTGCGCTTCGGCGCGTCCGTCACCGGCGTCCGCCGCGACGGGCCGGTGACCCTCACGCTGGACGGCGGCGAGACGGTCACCGCGGACGAGGTCCTGTTCGCCACCGGACGGACGCCTGCGACGGCCGACCTCGGGCTGGAGACGGTCGGGCTGGACGCGGGCCGTCCCATCGAGGTCGACGACACCGGACTGGCGGCCGGGGTCCCCGGCGAGTGGCTGTACGCGGCCGGGGACGTCAACGGCCGGGCGCTGCTCACCCACCAGGGCAAGTACCAGGGGCGGATCTTCGGTGCGGTGATCGCCGACCGCGCCGCCGGGCGGACGCTCGACACGGCCGAGTGGGGACGCAGCGTGGCGACCGCGGACGAGCGGGCGGTGCCGCAGGTCGTCTTCACCGATCCGGAGGCGACGGCCGTCGGGCTCACCCTGGAGCAGGCGACCCGCGCGGGGCACCGGGTCCGGGCGGTCGACTACGACCTCGGCAGGGTGGCCGGCGCCTCCCTGTACGCCGACGGCTACCAGGGCCGTGCCCGCGCGGTCGTCGACCTGGACCGCGAGATCCTCCTCGGCGTCACCTTCGTCGGCGCGGGCGTGGCCGAACTCCTCCATTCGGCCACCATCGCCGTCGCCGGCGAGGTCCCCGTCTCCCGCCTGTGGCACGCTGTTCCCGCCTACCCCACGATCAGCGAGGTCTGGCTCCGTCTACTGGAGACCTATCGCGGCTAAAGACTGAGACCACGGACGCCCACGGGCGCCGTCAGGCCGCTGGCCTTCTCCGATGACGGCGACGTCCACCACGTCACTCCTCGCTCTTGCGCGGCTCCAGGCGCGGAGCGGGAGTGCGCGCGGTCGACGTTGCGGGCGATGTGCGGCGTGTGGCGCGGGAAGGTGCGGTACCGGCGGCGAGCAGGGCCGCGAGGACGGCGACGGCGGTCAGCACCAGGAACATGCGGGGGTAGCCGCCGAGTGCGGCGGCGATGGCGGCTCCGGCGAAGGGCGCCACGGCCGTGGCGGTGGTGATGGGAGCGGCGAGGATGCCCGACAGGGCGCCGTAGGACGCGGTGCCCCAGCGGTCGGAGACGGCGGTCGCCTGGAGCAGGGTGGCGATGCCGCGGGTCGTGCCGGCGAGGAAGGCGACGGCGATGAGCAGCGTCACGGGTCCGGGGATGGCGGCGAGAGCCGCGGTGGTGGCGGCCGACAGCGCGAGGATCCAGACGGTCCGTGCACGGACGCTGGTGCGGCGGACCAGCGCGCCGTAGCCGAGGCGTCCGGTGACCTGGCCGATGCCGCCGAGGCCGAGTGCCCAGGCGGCGGTGCTGCCGCTGGCGCCGCGCGAGGTGAGCAGCGGGATGAGGTTGATCATCACCGCGTACATCGCGAACGCCGACAGGGTGAGCGCGGTGGCCAGCAGGAGGAACGGCCTGCTGCGCACAGTGGCCGACACCCCGGACCTGGACCGGTCGTGCGGACGGCTGGGCTTGCCTGGTGCGGCCTGAGGTGGCGGGGGCCAGGGGCGGCGCAGGGCCAGCAGGTGCAGCGGGACGGTCACGACCGCCAGTACCGCCGCCAGCACGACGTAGACGCCGCGCCAGGTCAGGTGGGCCGACAGCGTGTCGGTGAGCGGCGCGAAGACGGTGCTGGCCAGGCCCGCGACCAGCGTGAGGGTGGTCAGGGCGGCGAGGTGGTGCGGGGCGTAGTAGCGGGTGAGCGCGGCGAAGGCGGGCTGGTACAGCACGGCGGACATCGCGACGCCGGCCAGCAGCCAGGCTCCGGCGAACGTCCAGAGGGCGGGCGCGGCGGCCACGGCGAGGAGGGCGAGCACGGCGAGCGCCGAGCCGCCGGTCATCAGGACGCGGGGGCCGTGCCGGTCCAGCGCGCGCCCGACCGGGACGCCGGCCAGCGCGGCGACGATGAGCGAGGCGGAGAACGCGGCGGTGATGGCGGCGGTGGACCAGCCGGTGTCGCGGGTGATGTCCTGCGCGAGGACGGGGAAGGCGTAGTAGAGCACGCCCCAGCTGGTGATCTCGGTGACGCAGAGGGCGAGCAGCGGGACGCGGGACAC
>NZ_VCKZ01000420.1 GCF_005889745.1 Actinomadura geliboluensis | reverse complement strand
GTGTTACGGTTCGGGAGCCGGCCGCGGGACTTCGGTGCGACTTCCGGAACCCACCTTTGAAGTGATGATTCGCCAGCTCGCGCTTCCCTTCCCCGGCCGGCGCCCCCCATCGCCCCCACCGAGCCCGGGAAACCATGAGCGAGACGTTCGCGGACCTCGTCGCGTGCGAGGACGTGCTGATGTTCGTCAACGCGGCGATCACCTCGACCGGGCAGCGGGAGTTCCACGGCGACGCGGCGGATCAGCGGCTCAGCCTCGGTTTCCTGCACGAGTACATGCTGGAGAACTACCGCGAGGTCTACGCGGCCGCGCTGGCGCTGGACGTCAACGACCACAACGCGGCGATCATCATCCGGAACCTGCTGGTGCGGGCGGGCGATGTCGCGGTCGAGCGGCGCAGGCGCGAAGGGCTGCTGATCGCGCGGCGGCTGGAGACGATGCCGCAGCAGCGCGTGTACCGGGTCTTCCGGGACCTGCGGCGGCTCGGGGTGAACAACCGGCGGACGCGCGCCATCATCCGCGACTGGATGGCCGGGCGCCGCGACCCCGCCTTCGACTTCGTGAAGTACCGCGGCGCGGTGAAGGACGTCGCGCGGCACGCGCACCTGCGGCTCGAACCGGAGCAGCACTCCTTCCTGTTCGCGCCGCGGTCGGTGAAGGCGTTCCAGACGCCGATCTTCGAGCGGTGGCGCCGGGCGCACTACGAGCAGGCCGCCGTCTACGAGCTGCCGTACACGGTCGCGGAGGGGTTCGCGGCCAAGCACGGGATCCCGCGCCAGATGTTCCTGGAGCGGATCGAGCACCGGATGACCCGGCTGGAGCGGCTGCGCATGCAGGGCGCCGGCGTCTCCGCGGACCTGGGGGAGATGCCGCTGACGCGGCTCGCGTCGTACGTGCTGTCGCTGTCGCTGGACGAGCGGTCCGCGCGGCGCGCCGAGCTGTCGCGGGCGCTGCGCACCGCGGCCCGGCGGGTCGCCGGGGCGGCGCGCGGGTCGTGGGGCCGGGTCGCCGCCGTGCTGGACGACAGCTACTCCTCCCTCGGCTCGGGGGAGAAGCGGCGCCGCCCGCTGGCGGTCGCGCTCGCCGTGCACTACCTGCTGGAGGCGCTGGCGAAGGACTACACGCCGCTGTGGACGTCGGGCCGCACCGACGAGCTGCTGCTCTACCCGTCCGGCCCGACGCCGCTCGGCCTGCGGATCATCGACGCGCTGGACACCGCCCCCGAGCGGCTCCTCATCGTCTCCGACGGCTGGGACAACGCCCCGCCCGGCCTCGCCGCCGACGTGCTGCGGGTCTGGCGGACCCGGCTCGACCCGGGCCACCGGGTGGCGAACGGCCGGCGGACGCTGATCGTGCACCTCAACCCGGTGTACGACGCGGAGGGCTTCGAGGTGCGGCGGCTGGCCCCGGCCGTCCCGACGGCGGGCATCCGCGACGCCGAGAACCTGGCCACGCTGGTGGAGCTGGCGCGGTTCGCCGAGGGGCGGGTCGGGCTCGCCAAGCTGCAGGCCCACCTCGACGACCGGGCCGCCCGGTTCCTGGGAGCTCCGGCATGACCTTCGACCTTGAGGGACTGGAGACGGGCCCGGCGCAGGCGTGGGGTTCGGTGCGGCTCGTCCCGCTGATCCGCGACGAGCCCGTCCCCAACCTGCGGCTGCACCGCAAGGTGTACGCCGAGCCGGTGTCGGTCGTGGACGTGGGCGACGCGTACTACGTGTCGTTCGTCCCGCACGCGTTCGTGGCCGCGTGGGACGACGGCGACCAGCTCCCGGGCGCCTCCTACGGGACGCGGCTGCTGGACCGCGCCAGTGAGCAGGCGCCGCCGCGCATCCCGGTGCGGGTCGTGCGGCGCATGGCGCGGAAGGCGGACCGCAACCGGCTCCGCTTCCTGCCCCTGCACCTGGCCGTCGAGGGCTACCTCGCGCTGCACTTCGGCGGCCCGGAGATCGCCTGGGAGGAGTGGGCGCGCCGGGCCGTCGCCCGGGGCCTGTCGCCCCGCTGCGAGGAGACCTACACCGGGCACCGGGTGCGGGGCCTGGAGGACGCGCTGAGGATCTTCGAGATCCATCCGGGGCAGTGCGGCGTCATGGTCTACGTCGCGGACTCGCTGGCGAGCGCCTTCGTCGTCCCGCACCCCGACGACTACCGGGCGCTGCACCCGACGCTGGTCGAGGACCTGTTCGGCGAGCTGATCTACATGTACGGGCTGCTGGGCGCGCCCGCCGGCGACCTGTCCGCCCGCATCGACGGCACCGGCATCCGCACCCTGGCGGACCTGCGGGCCGCGGCCGAGATCCAGCGGGAGGAGTGGGCGTCGTTCCACGACGCGGTGATGGCCGGGCAGCTGTTCGACGAGGACGGCACCCGGCAGGTCGTCCAGCACCTGCACGGGTTCGAGCTCGCGCGGTTCCTGCCGTCGTTCGCGCTGCGCGGCGAGAACCACATCGGCGAGACGATCACCGACGGGGACGGCCGGGTCGCCTACCTGAAGTCGTTCCGGCTGTCGGACACGCAGGTCAGGCGCGGATACCTGCTGCGCAGGCTCGCCGAGCACGACTGGCGGCTGAGCGCCGCCGCCGCGGCCCTCGGCACCGACGAGGGGGCGCTGGCGCTGCGCCTGGAGCGGGCGGGGTTCGGGTACCTGCTGCGGCAGGACGTCCTCGACCACTACCGGGCGCAGCGGCGGGCTACCTGAGGCCGGCGAACAGGTCCTCCTCCTTGTCCGGGGCCTCGACGCGGCAGAAGTGCCGGACGAACGCCTCGTACGAGAACGCCGCGCGCTGCATCTCCTCCGGCATCCGCAGCAGGAAGATGTTCTCGCCCTGGCTGGCGTGCGCCTCCAGGGCCTTGCGCTTGGCGTCCACGTGCGCGGAGACGTCGACCGCGCTGGTGATCAGCTCGTCGGGGGTGCCGAAGTCCTCCGGCGGGTCGAAGTCGATCTCCACGCCGGCCTCCCGGACGGCGTCGAACATCTGCTTGATGCCCGACCGGGGGATGGCGGTGTAGTACAGCTTGTCGGGCACGCCGGTCCGCTCCGCGGCGGCCAGCGCGATGCGGTGCGCCTGGATGTGGTCGGGGTGCCCGTAGCCGCCGTTCTCGTCGTAGGTGACGACCACCTGCGGCCGGTACCGCTCCATCAGCTGGGCGAGCCGCCCGGCGGACTCGTCGAGCGGGACGTTCGCGAACGCGCGCGGGTCGTCGTTGGTCGCCCAGCCGTCCATGCCGGAGTCGCGGTAGCCGAGCAGCTCCAGGTGATCGATGCCGAGCAGCGCGACCGACTCGCGCAGCTCGCCGAGGCGGCGCCGCGCGACCTCCTCGGCGTCGTGGCCGGGCTCGCCGGGCTTCACGCCGCCGGAGTCGTCGCCCTGCTCGCCGTTGGTGCAGGTGACCAGCACCGTGCGGATGCCCTCGGCGGCGCTGCGGGCGAGCAGGCCGCCCGTTCCGAGCACCTCGTCGTCCGGGTGGGCGTGGACGGCCATCAGGGTGAGTTCGTGCGTCATCCGGGCTCCTCAAAGGGTTTCGGCCGTCCACCCTACGTCCGGTCGCGCGGAGTTGATCACACCTGGGCCGAGCACACCCGGGTCGTTCACACCTGGGAGGTGGATTCCGCCGGCGACAGGTCCGCGACCGTCAGCGGGTGCGCGGGCGCGTCGAACGGGAACGCCGAGGTCGCCCGCAGGCCGTCCAGGATGAGCAGTTCGCCGGGGGCGAGGAGCCGCCAGCCGGGGTCGTCGTCCATCCGCTCGCTGGCGATGACGACCGCCGGGCACGCCTCCCGGTGCGCCGCCACCCGCACCTGGCCGGGCTCGTGGTCGGACGCCAGGTGCCGGGCGGGGCCGGGCTTCTCCAGCGTCGGCGTGAGCACCCACAGCTCGTGGGTGTCCGGGTAGCGCAGCGCCCACAGCCGCCGCGACTCGGCGAGCAGGACGTTCAGCGCGAACACGGGCAGCTCGGCGGCGATGCGGCGCACCGCCGCGACCAGCCCGGCGGTGGTGTCGCCGTGCCGCCGGATCTCCGCGGTGACGTAGGCGAAGACGAGCTCGGAATCGGTCTGGCCCTGCATCAGCGCCCGGTCCACGTCGGTGAGCCACGAGCCGAGGCCGTCGAGGCCCCGCACCACGCCGTTGTGGGCGAACAGCCGGTCGTCCATGACGAACGGGTGCGAGTTGTGCACGTCCGGCGCCCCCGTGGAGGCGTACCGGACGTGCGACATGAACGTGTGAGACACGATGTTGCGCGCCTCGGCGTTGAAGTCGGCGTCCTGGAACGCCGCGATCGGCGCGCGGTCGCGGACGGGCTCCTCGCCGAGCGAGAACCAGCCGAGCCCCGTCCCGTCCGGCATGCGGCGGGACTGGAACTCCAGGCTCTCGGGCGCGTCCAGCAGCCAGAACGTGGCGTGGACGCGCGGCCCGCCCGTGGTCATCCCGAACAGTCGGCACATGCCCGGAGGATGCCCGCCCGGCGCCCTCCGGAACACGGCGCGCGAAATGACCTTCGACCCCGGGCCCGCGATGACGTACCGTCCGGTGTATGGGGTCGCCGGTGGTGCTGCTGGACGTCGACGGGGTGCTCAATCCGTTCGAGAGGCCCCATCGCGGGTTCAGACGGCACCAGTGCTCGCCGAACGGCATGCGGTTCAAGCTCTGGCTCAACCCTGCGCACGGCCCGGCGCTGCTCCAGCTCGCCGAGTCGACCGGCGCCGAGCTGGCCTGGGCGAGTTACTGGTGCGGCCACGCCAACGGCTGGATCGCGCCCAGGATCGGGTTGCCGGAACTGCCGTTCGTCCCGATCCCGTCCTATCCCGGCAGCGCGGAGGGCCGCTCGCTGGGCGCGTGGAAGGCCCGCCACGTGGCGGCGTGGGCGGAGGGCCGCCCGTTCGTCTGGTTCGAGGACGAGCCGGACGCCACCGAGTGCATCGCCGGCGAACCGGGCGTCGCCGAGCACCTCCTGGTGGAGATCGACCCGCTCACCGGGCTCACCGACGAGCACCTCGGCATCGCCGAGACCTGGCTCCGCGCCCTCGGCCGCTGACCCGGCGCCCACGTGGGCGCCCAGCCTGGTGGGGAAGGTTCCATTCGTCCAAGACGGCGTACGGCGGGGGTCCGTAGCGTCCTCGGACGAACGGAAAAGGAGCCGACGATGTCGAGATCACCATTGCTGGACGCGGCCTTCGGATACATGCCGGCGCAGATCGTGCACACGGCCGCGGAGATAGGCGTGGCGGACGCCCTGGCCGACGGGCCGAGGTCGAGCGGGGAGCTGGCGGAGGCGACCGGCACCCATGCGCCGTCCCTCCTCCGCCTGCTGCGCGGCCTCGTCACCCTGGGCGCCGTCGAGCAGAAGGAGCGGGACCTGTTCGCGCTGACCGCCGAGGGGCAGCGCCTGCGCGCGGACGCGCCCGACTCGGTCCGCGCCCTGATCAGGCTGTTCTGCGGCCCCGAGGTGTGGCGGACGTGGGGCGACATGACCGGGACGCTGCGCACCGGCGAGCAGGCGTGGAAGCGCGTGAACGGCCGGACGTCCTTCGAGTACTTCGCGACAGACCCGGAGCTGTCGGCGACGTTCAACACGGCGATGGCCGAGCACACGCGCGCGGTCGCGCCCGAGATGATCGGGGCCCACGACTTCTCCCGCTACGGGACGGTCGCGGACCTCGGCGGCGGCGACGGCACGCTGCTCGCCGCGATCCTGCGCGCGAACCCGGGCCTGCGCGGGCTGCTGTTCGACCTGCCCGCCGGCCTCGACGCCGCGTCCGGCACGCTGGCGGACGTCGCCGACCGGGCCGAGATCGTGCCGGGCGACTTCTTCGAGTCCGTTCCCGCCGGTGTTGACGCCTACGTGCTCAAGAGCGTCCTGCACGACTGGAGCGACGAGAAGGCCCTCGCCATCCTGCGGAACATCCGCGCGGCGATGGAGCCCGGCGCGCGGGTCGTCGTCCTGGAGCAGGTGATGCCGGAGATGGTCACGCCGGAGACGGCCGGCGTCGTCCGCAACGACCTCAACATGCTCGTCGCCACCGGCGGCCGCGAGCGCTCCGAGGCCGAGTTCCGGGACCTGCTGGACGCGGCCGGGTTCACCGGCGTCTCGTTCACCGGGCCGCTGCCCCCCTCCTCCTACTACGTGATCGAGGCCGCGCCCGCGGCCTAGCGCCCCGCCGAGGGCGCTCGCACCGGGGGCCGCTTACCCCGGCACACCTCGAACGTGCAGGATGGACCGTGGTAAGCGACCCCTGACGAAGGAGTGCCCCCATGAGTCCTCTCGCCGGCCGTACCGCCCTGGTCACCGGAGGCAGCCGCGGGATCGGCAGGGCCATCGCGCTCGCCCTGGCCGCCGACGGGGCCCGGGTGGGCATCGCCTACCGGCGGGACGAGGAGGCCGCCCGCAAGACCGTCGCCGACATCGAGGCCGCCGGCGTGGGCGGCCGCGCCTTCCGCGCCTCGGTCGACAGCGTGGACGACTGCCGCGGCCTCGCCGGGCGGGTCGAGGAGGAGTTCGGCTCCCTCGACATCCTCGTGCACAGCGCCGGGATCGCCAGCCGCGGCAACACCGTCGCCGACACCGACCCGGCCGAGCTGGAGCGGGTCATGCGCGTGCACGCGTTCGGCCCGCACCACGTCAGCCAGGCCCTGCTGCCGCTGCTGCGCCGCGCCGAGCGCGCCGACGTCGTGTTCGTCTCCAGCGTGATCACCGACATCATGCCGCCGTTCGGCGGCCCCTACGCGATGGGCAAGGCGGCGATGGAGGCGCTCGCGCAGGTCCTCGCCAAGGAGGAGCGCGGCAACGGCATGCACGTCAACGTTGTCGCGCCCGGGCTGGTCGACACCGACATGGGGCGCCGGCTCGTGCGCGCCACCGCGGGCGTCGAGGACATCCGGCAGCAGGACGCCATGTCCCCGTACGGGCACGTGTGCTCGCCCGAGGAGGTCGCCGACGTCGTGCGGTTCCTCGTCTCGGACGGCGCGTCCTACGTCACCGGGCAGCGCATCGTCGTGGACGGCGGCACCTTCTGAGCCGGCGGCCGTAGGGCGCGAGCGGGCCGGGTCAGTTGCGCGTCCAGTCCGGCTGGGCGAAACCGGCGACCCGGGCGGGCCTGCCGAGCAGCACGACCTCCCGGAACTGCCACAGCATCGCCCCGGTCGGGGCGTGCACGCGCCACCTCGGGCCGAGCCGCATCTGCAGGAGGCTCCCGCCGTCCGGCTGCGGGACCCAGTGCGGGGTGTCGTCGTCCGCCAGCCTTCGCAGGCTCGTGTAGTGGACGGAGTGGACCTCGTCCGGGCTCGGCGCGAGCGGGCCCGGATCCCGCAGCGCCACCACGATCGGGGTGATCGCGAATCCGGAGCTGGCGGGGAAGTCGTCGAGCCGGCCGAGGACGTCCGCCGGCCCGGCGGCCAGCCCGATCTCCTCGTGCAGCTCGCGCAGCGCCGCCTCCTCCTCGGTCTCGCCGTCCTCCAGCCGCCCGCCCGGCAGCCCCCACTGGCCCGCGTTCCGCCCCCGGTAGGCGCGCTTGATCAGGATCACCGACGGGACGCCGCCGTGCTCCACCGCGCACAGCACGACCCCGGCGCGGCGCAGGCCG
>NZ_VCKZ01000004.1 GCF_005889745.1 Actinomadura geliboluensis | reverse complement strand
TCCGGGTGCACGCTGGAGGCGTCCAGCGGGTCGTCGCCGCCGGGGATGCGCAGGAAGCCCGCGCACTGCTCGAACGCCTTCGGCCCGAGGCGGGGCACCTCCTTCAGCCCGGCGCGGCTGCGGAACGGCCCGTTGGCGTCGCGGTGCGCGACGATGTTCTCCGCGAGGCCCTCGCCGATGCCGGACACGCGGGTGAGCAGCGGCGCGGACGCGGTGTTGACGTCCACCCCGACGGCGTTCACGCAGTCCTCGACGACGGCGTCCAGGGAGCGGGACAGCTTCACCTCGGAGACGTCGTGCTGGTACTGGCCGACGCCGATCGACTTGGGGTCGATCTTGACCAGCTCGGCGAGCGGGTCCTGCAGCCGGCGGGCGATGGACACCGCGCCGCGCAGCGAGACGTCCATGCCGGGCAGCTCGCGGCCCGCGTACTCCGACGCCGAGTACACCGACGCGCCCGCCTCCGACACCATGATCTTGGTGAGCCCGAGGTCGGGGTGCCGGGCGATCAGCTCGGCGGCGAGCTTGTCGGTCTCCCGGGACGCGGTGCCGTTGCCGATCGAGACGAGGTCGACCTTGTGCTCGCGGGCGAGCCGCGCGAGCGTCTCGATCGACTCGTCCCACTTGCGGCGCGGCTCGTGCGGGTAGATGGTGTCGGTCGCGACGACCTTGCCGGTGGCGTCCACGACGGCGACCTTGACGCCGGTGCGCAGGCCCGGGTCCAGGCCCATGGTGGCGCGGGTGCCGGCGGGCGCGGCGAGCAGCAGGTCGCGCAGGTTGGCGGCGAACACGCGGACCGCCTCGTCCTCGGCCTCCTGCCGCAGCCGGGTGCGCAGGTCGATGCCGAGGTGGACGAGGATCCGGGTGCGCCAGGCCCAGCGGACGGCGTCGGCCAGCCACGGGTCGCCGGGGCGGCCCTGGTCGGAGATCTGGAACCGGCGCGCGATCTCCGCCTCGTAGGAGCTGCGCGGCGCGGAGTCGTCGGCCTCCTCGGGCTCCAGGTCGAGGTCGAGGACCTCTTCCTTCTCGCCGCGGAACAGCGCGAGGACGCGGTGCGAGGGCAGCTTGGCGAACGGCTCGGCGAACTCGAAGTAGTCGGAGAACTTGGCGCCGCTCTCCTCCTTGCCCTCGCGGACCCGGGAGACCATCCGGCCCTGGTTCCACATGCGCTCGCGGAGCGCGCCGATGAGGTCGGCGTCCTCGGCGAAGCGCTCGACGAGGATCGCGCGGGCGCCCTCCAGCGCGGCGGCCGCGTCCGCGACGCCCTTCTCGGCGTCGACGTAGCCGGCGGCCTCGGCGTGCGGGTCGCGGGACGGGTCGCCCAGCAGCGTCTCGGCGAGCGGTTCGAGGCCGGCCTCGCGGGCGATCTGCGCCTTGGTGCGCCGCTTGGGCTTGTACGGGAGGTAGATGTCCTCCAGCCGCGCCTTGGACTCGGCGGCCATGATCTGGGCGCGGAGCTCGTCGGTGAGCTTGCCCTGCGACTCGACCGACTCCAGGATGGCGGCGCGCCGCTCGTCCAGCTCGCGCAGGTAGCGCAGCCGCTCCTCCACGGCGCGGAGCTGCGCGTCGTCGAGCGTTCCGGTGGCCTCCTTGCGGTACCGGGCGATGAACGGGACGGTCGCCCCGCCGTCGAGCAGGTCCACCGCGACCCGCACCTGCCCCTCGCGGACGCCGATCTCCTCGGCGATGCGCTGGGTGATGGTCGGCGTGGTCTGGCCGGTGGACGTCTGGCTGATGGTCGCTGTCACAGCTTGGATTCGCTTTCTCCCCTGGGTGTCGCCTGTGCATTGTCCAGGGAACGGGGCCGGTTGTCTTGTCACCGCTCGAATGACGGACCGGTCGGCGACCGGCCGTCCCGCTCACTCCGCCAGAGGGTAGGGCTAACTCCCCCATGATCCGCCCCGGTTCGGGGGCTTAGGCCCACTGGGCGGCGGGGCGTCCGGCGACACAATGGTGGGACCGGGAGCCCGGCGCGGCGGGCTGCCCCAGGACCTCGGATCCCTTTGGAGGACGGGTGGACGGCAGGAAGCGCCCCATCGACCGGATGAGGGAGATCGCCCGGGGGACGTTCCTCAACGTCCTCCGCTCGGTGGTCCAGATCGTCCTGGCCTACACGGTGAACCTCCCGCTGTTCATCCTCGCCGTGCTGGCGATCGCCTTCATCCCGCTGGGGGTGGGGATCGTGCTGGCGCCGGCGGTGCTGCTGGCGATCCGGGCGGTGGCGAACCTGCAGCGGACCCTGGCCGCGGACTGGCAGGGCGTGTCGATCCCGGAGCCGTACCGGCCGGAGCCCGCCGGGGCGTCCGGTCCGATCGGGCGCTTGAAGTGGGTGCTCGGCGACCCGGCGACGTGGCGGGACCTGCTGTGGTCGCTGCTGAACGTGCCGGTCGCGCTCGTGCTCGGGGTGCTGGCCGGGGGCATGACGGTGTACGGGCTTGAGGGCGTGTTCGTGGCGTGGTGGGTCGCGCTGCTGACGAACTACGGCTGGGGCCCGTTCTGGATGCTCGACGACTTCGGCGTGGTCGGGTACGTGGGGACGGCCGTCGGCGGCGCCCTTCTGCTAGTGCTGTCGGTTCCGGCGGGCGGGGCGATCCTGAAGGCGCACGCGCAGTTCAGCCGGTCGCTGCTGGCGCCGACGCGGAGCGCGCTGGCGGAGCGCGTGCGGCGGCTGACCGAGACGCGGGCGGAGACGGTGGACGCCTCGGCCGCCGAACTGCGCCGCATCGAGCGGGACCTGCACGACGGCGCGCAGGCCCGGCTGGTCGCGCTGAGCATGAACATCGGCCTCGCCGAGGAGATGATGAAGCACGACCCGGAGACCGCGCAGCAGCTGCTCGCCGAGGCGCGGGAGGCGAGCGGGACGGCGCTGACGGAGCTGCGCGACCTGGTGCGCGGCATCCACCCGCCGGTGCTGGCCGAGCGCGGCCTGGACGGGGCGGTGCGGGCGCTGGCGCTGACCCTGCCGCTGCCCGTGGACGTCCACGTCGACCTGCCGGGCCGCGCCGACGCGCCGGTCGAGTCGGCGGCGTACTTCGCGGTCGCGGAGATGCTCGCCAACGTCGTGAAGCACTCCGCCGCGCGGCGGGCCTGGATCCAGGTCGAGCACTCCGGCGGCCGGCTGCTGATGATCGTCGGGGACGACGGGACGGGCGGCGCCGACCCCGCCGCCGGCAGCGGGATGCGCGGTATCGAGCGCAGGCTCGCGGCGTTCGATGGGACGATGGCGGTGACGAGCCCGCCCGGCGGGCCGACCGTCGTCACCATGGAGCTGCCGTGCGCGTTGTCATCGCCGAAGATCTCGCCCTCCTCCGGGACGGGCTGATCCGCCTGCTCGGCGCGTTCGGCTTCGAGGTCGTCGAGGCGGTCGACAACGGGCCGTCGCTGCTGCGGGCGCTGACCGCGCACCGCCCGGACGTGGCGGTGGTGGACGTGCGGCTCCCGCCGACGTTCACCGACGAGGGGCTGCGGGCGGCGCTGGAGGCCCGCAAGGAGATCCCCGGCCTGCCGGTGCTGGTGCTGTCGCAGCACGTGGAGCAGCTGTACGCGCGGGAGCTGCTGTCCGACAGCAGCGGCGGCATCGGCTACCTGCTGAAGGACCGCGTGTCCGACGTCAAGGTGTTCGTGGAGGCGGTGCGCCGGGTCGCGGACGGCGGCACCGCCCTCGACCCGGACGTGGTGGCGCAGCTGCTCACCCGGCACGCCCGCGAGGAGCCGCTGCAGCGGCTGACTCCGCGCGAGCGCGAGGTGCTCGGGCTGATGGCGGAGGGGCGCTCGAACGCCGCCATCGCGGCGAAGCTGTTCGTCACCGAGAAGGCGATCAGCAAGCACACCAACAGCATCTTCGGCAAGCTCGGGCTCCCGCCGTCCGAGGACGACAACCGCCGGGTGCTGGCCGTCCTCGCCTACCTGGGCGCCTGAGCCTCCCCCTCGGCGCGGGCTACCGGGCCCACGGCGGGACGATCCGCTCGGCGCCCTGGGGGGCGATCGCGCACTTGGTGTCGTCCACCAGCTCGTCGGGGTCGTAGGCGAGGCAGCCGGCGTGGGCGGCGACGACCGCGGTGAAGCCGGTGTCGCCGGTCGCCATCTGCCGGGGCACGTCGGCCGCGAGGACGATGGTGTCGCCCGGCCCGGCCTCCATCGTGCGGCCGTCGAGGTCGATGGTCGCGGCGCCGTCGAGGAACGTCCACACCTGTTCGGTGTCGAAGGCGTGCAGCGGGCCGGTCCTGCCGGGGAGCATGTCGACGCGCCAGACGGCGATGTCCTGGGTGCCGCCCTGGGTGGGCGTCGCGAACGTGGTCATGGTGCCGTTCGGCGTCTCGGTGCGGCGGCCGTCGGCGTTGCGGATGAGCGTCACGGGTCCTGATCCCCTAGGTTTAGACAACATGGTTGTCCATATAGTCAACGAGGTTGTCTTTCATGTCAAGCGACGGCACGGCACATGACGGCGCGGCATCCGGCGGCGGGCCCCCGGACGCGCCCGGCTTCGAGCTTCCGCTGCGACTCTTCCTCGCCTTCCGCGTGATCGTCGACGAGGTGCACGCCGAGCTGGCGCGCGAGGGGCATCCCGACCTGCGCCCGATGCACGGCTTCGTCTTCCAGGCCATCGGCCCGGACGGCACGACGGCCGTGGAGCTCGGCCACCGGCTCGGGGTGTCCAAGCAGGCCGCCGGCAAGATGGTCAAGTCGCTGGAACGCGCCGGGTACGTCGAGCGCGGCACCGACCCGCGGGACGCCCGGCGCAAGATCGTCCGGCTGACCGCGCGCGGGATCGACTCGCTCGACCGCTCCGCGCTGGCCTTCGAGCGGATCCGGGCCGACTGGGTCCGGACGCTCGGCGCGGACCGCGTCCGGGCCCTGGAGCACGACCTGCGCCGCATGACCCCCGCCGACCTGTGGCGGCTCGACATGCCGGGCTGGTTCGGATCCGGCTGAACTTTTTCGCGGTCGGTGACCGTACGGGTCCAGGCAGTCGCTTAGACCACTCGCGGCGGGGCCCGCGGGGTTGCCGCAGGCCCTTGAACGCGCCGTTCCGCCCGGTTACCATCCTCCCAATTCTTAGGAAACTTTCCTAAGAGTTGAGCGGGGATTCCTGTTTGATTCGGGGGCCGGACCGAACGGAGAATCATGTCAAGACCGGGCGGACGGCGGGCCATCGCGCTCGCCGGCGCAGCGACACTGGCGGTGGCCACCGCCCTGCTCACGGCGCCACCGGCGTCGTCGGCGGGGACCGTCACCGCCACCTGCAAGAAGGGTTCCGACTGGGGCACCGGCTTCGACGGGACCTGCACCATCACCAACGGGAGCGGCGCCGCCGTCACCGGCTGGAAGCTCGAAGCGGACCTGCCGTCCGGGACGTCCATCGGCAACGTGTGGAACGCGACCAAGACCGTCTCCGGGAACCACTACACCTTCACCAACGCGGGCTGGAACGGCACGATCGCGGCCGGCGCCACCGCCAGCCTCGGGTTCGGCGGCAGCGGCTCCGGGTGGTTCACCAACTGCACGGTCAACGGCGCGTCCTGCGACGGCTCGGGCAACCCCGGCGACGACACCGAGGCCCCGACCGCCCCGTCCGGCCTCACGGTCACCGGCAAGACCGCCACCAGCGTGACGCTGTCCTGGAACGCCTCGACCGACAACGTCGGCGTGAAGGGCTACGACGTCTACAACGGCAACACCAAGGCCGCCTCGACGACCGGCACGAGCACCACCGTCGGCGGGCTGTCCGCCAAGACCGCCTACACCTTCAGCGTCAAGGCCACGGACGCCGCCGGGAACACCTCCCCCGCGTCGGCCTCCGTGTCGGTCACCACCGACGACGGCGGCGGCGGCGGCAACCCCGGCGCCGGCGACAAGGTCATCGGCTACTTCGCCGAGTGGGGCGTCTACCAGCGGAACTACCATGTCAAGAACATCCAGACGAGCGGCTCCGCCGACAAGCTGACCCACATCAACTACGCGTTCGGCAACGTCACCGGCGGCCGGTGCGCGATCGGCGACTCCTACGCCGACTACGAGAAGGCCTACACCGCCGACCAGAGCGTCGACGGCGTCGCCGACACCTGGGACCAGCCGCTGCGCGGCAGCTTCAACCAGCTCCGCAAGCTGAAGAAGCTGCACCCGAACCTGAAGATCCTCTGGTCGTTCGGCGGCTGGACGTGGTCCGGCGGCTTCACCCAGGCCGCGCAGAACCCGGCCGCGTTCGCCGAGTCCTGCTACAACCTGGTCGAGGACCCGCGCTGGGCCGACGTGTTCGACGGCATCGACATCGACTGGGAGTACCCGAACGCCTGCGGGCTGACCTGCGACACCAGCGGGCCGGACGCGTTCAAGAAGCTGATGGGCGCGGTGCGGGCCAAGTTCGGCTCCGGCAACCTCGTGACGGCCGCGATCACCGCCGACGCCGGCGACGGCGGCAAGATGGACGTGACCGACTACGCGGGCGCCGCCCAGTACGTCGACTGGTACAACCCGATGACCTACGACTACTTCGGCGCCTGGGACACCAAGGGACCGACGGCGCCGCACTCGCCGCTCACGTCGTACCCGGGCATCCCGCACGCCGGGTTCAACTCCACCGACACCATCGCCAAGCTCCGGGCCAAGGGCGTCCCGGCGAGCAAGCTGCTGCTCGGCATCGGCTTCTACGGCCGCGGCTGGACGGGCGTCACCCAGTCCGAGCCCGGCGGCACCGCCACCGGCGCCGCGCCCGGCACCTACGAGGCCGGCATCGAGGACTACAAGGTCCTCAAGGGCAAGTGCCCCGCCACCGGCACCGTCGCCGGCACCGCCTACGCCAAGTGCGGCAGCGAGTGGTGGAGCTACGACACCCCGTCCACCATCCGGGGGAAGATGTCCTTCGCCAAGGACCAGGGCCTGGCGGGCGCCTTCTTCTGGGAGCTCAGCGGCGACACCGCGAACGGCGAGCTGATCGCCGCGATGCGCGGCGGACTCGGCTGAGCACGATGAGCCGTCTCGGCTGAGCTGTTCGCAGGAAGGGGTACTCCCAGCCCCTCAGCAGGCCGAGACATCCGGGCCCCCGACCAGACGGACGCCGGTCGGGGGCCCGCCCCTTTTCTCAGGTGGTCGCCTGGTTCAGGCGAAGGACTGGCCGCCGTCCACCGTGAGGACCTCGCCGCTCATGTAGGGGTTGGCCATGAGGAACACGGCTGCGGAGGCGGCCTCCTCGGCCGTCCCGAACCGTCCGAGCGGCATGGCGGCGCCCGCCTCGGCGATCGCCGCGTCGCCCTCCGCGCCGTCGGCTCCGTAGCGGCTGCGCAGCAGGGGCGTGTCGATGGCGCCGTACCGGATCGCGTTGGCCCGCAGGCGGGCCGGTGCCAGCTCGACCGCCAGCGCGCGGGCGAGCGTCTCGACGGCGCCGGCCGCCGCGAACGGCGCGGCCATGCCCGGACGCGGGCGGGCCACGAGGATGCCCGAGCTGAGCGTGATCGAGCCGCCCGGCTCCATGCGGGGGACGGCGGCGCGCACGATGTCGAGGACCGCCCCCACCGGAGCCGCGACGGCGTCCCGCGCGGCGTCCCGGCCGAGTTCGGTGACCGGGCCGATTCTCGCGGGGCGCCCGGCCGTCATCAGGACGTGGTCGACGGCGCCGGCGCGTGCGAGCACCTCCTCCATCGCGTCATCGTCGGTGACATCGGCGGGCATCCCGTGCACCTCGGCGGGGGCGCCGGTTCCGGCGGCGGTCACGCGGGCGACGGCGGACTCCAGCCGCTCCTCGTCGCGGCCGACCAGCAGGACGCGCGCGCCGACCGAGGCGAGCAGCCCGGCGGCGGCCAGGCCGATGCCCGAGCTGCCGCCGAGGACCACCGCCGTCCGTCCGGCCAGGCTCGACGGGAGCGGCGAGCGGACGGGGACGGGCGCGGGTGCGGGTGCGGCGGTCGTGGCCATGGGACCCTCCTAAATAAACCATCTGGTTGTTTTAGTGTGAGCTCATGGCCGGGCCAAAGTCAACCGGATGGTTTAATTGCGGCCATGGGCTACGACGCCGAGGCGACCCGCCGGCGGATCTTCGAGGCCGCCGCCGCCGAGTTCGCCGCGCGCGGGCTCGCGGGCGCCCGGATCGAGCGCATCGCCACCGAGGCGCGGGCCAACAAGCAGGCCATCTACCTCTACTTCGGCAGCAAGGAGAAGCTGTTCGGCGCCGTGGTGCGGGCCGCGATGGAGGAGATCGGGAAGACGACCGAGATCGACCCCGCCCGCCTGACCGAGTCGGTGGGCCGGCTTTTCGACTGGTACCAGGAGCATCCGGAGCTGATCAGGCTCCTGCTCTGGGAGGCCCTGGAGACGCGGGGCGAGGTCCAGGGCGAGGACGAGCGGCGCGAGGCGTTCCGGCGGAAGGCCGGCCGCTTCGCCGGCGCGGCCGGCGGCAGCGCGGAGCCGGGCGCCGGGTCGCCGGAGGTCGGGGACCTGATGTTCACCGTCTTCGGCCTCATCGCGTGGAACTTCGCCGTCCCGCAGCTGCGGCGGCTGATCCTGGACGAGGACGACGAGGCCGCCGCCCTGGCGCGCCGCCGCGCGGCGGTCCTGGAGGCCGCCCGCGTCCTCGCCGAAGCGCACGGGTCCGGCGGGGCCGGGTCCGCGCGATGATCAGCACGGTGCTGTTCGACCTCGACGAGACGCTCCTCGACCACGAGGGCGCGGCGGGCGAGGCGGTCGCCCGCCTGTTCCCGGACGTGGACGAGGAGTGGCTCGTCCGGCGCTGGCACGAGCTGACCGAGGAGGCCGTCGACCGGTACCTGGCGGGCGAGCTGGACTTCCCCGGCCAGCGCCGCGCCCGGATCCTCCGGCTCGCCCCGGAACTCGGGCTCGGCGACTGGGACGACGCCCGCGCCGACGCGTGGATCGCCCGGTACGTGGCGCTGTACGAGGCGGCGTGGCGCCCGTTCCCCGAGGCCCGGCGCGTCCTGGAGGTCCTGGCGGCGCGCGGCCTGCGGCTCGGCGTGATCACGAACGGGGACGCCGCGCAGCAGCGCCGGAAGATCGGCGCGATCGGCCTGGCGGACGTCCTGCCGTACGTCGTGGCGTCCAGCGAGGCCGGCTCCGCCAAGCCGAACCCCGCGATCTTCCGGACGGCCTGCGCGGGCCTCGGCGTCCCCCCGGAGTGCGCCGCCTACGTCGGGGACCGGCTGGTCACGGACGCGCAGGGCGCCGCCGCGGCCGGGCTCACGGGCGTGTGGCTCGACCGCGCCGGCGGCCCCGCGCCGGGCGAGCCGTCCGTCCCGCGCATCACGACGCTGGAGGAGCTGCCCCGGCTGCTCGCCGGCCGCTGACGCCGGGGTCAGCCGGTCTGCAGGACGGCCTCGATCTCCAGGATGATCTGGACCTTCTCCCCCAGCCCGAGGCCGCCGCCGCCCGGGACCTTGGCGGTGTCGCCGACCCCGAACTCCAGGCGGCTGATCTCGCCCGTCGCGGTGAACCCGGCGCGGGCGCCCTTGAACGGGTCGTCCTCCCGGAACGGGTCGGGGCCGAACCCCTCGATCTCCAAGCGCAGCGGGACCTGCCGGGTCAGGCCGCGCAGCGTCAGCTCGCCGTCCAGGACGAAGCCGTCGCCGTCCCGCCGCACCCCGGTGGAGCGGTAGGTCATCGCGGGGTACTTCGCGACGTCCAGGAAGTCGGCGGACCGGACGTGCTCGTCCCGCGTGGCGTTGCCGGTGTCGACGGAGGACAGGTCGATGGTCGCGGTCACCGACGAATCCAGCGGGTCGTCGCCGGTCACGATCGTCCCCTCGAACGTCCCGAACCGGCCGCGGACCTTGCTGACCATCAGGTGCCTGATCGTGAAGCCGACGCCGGAGTGGAGGGGGTCGATGGCCCAGGTGCCGGCGACGTAGCCGGGGACCTCGACAAGCTCGGCGGTCATGGTGTCTCCTAGGTTATGAATGGTAAGGCGGTTCCGATCGGTAACCGCTCCCATAGTGCGGAGACCCCCGCGGTCGGCACAAGAAGGCACTTTTTTCTGCCCCGGTAACCTGGAGGGAACCATGGAGCACCACCCGGACCAGTGCCGGGCCCGCGAGATCCTCGACCGGGTCGGCGACAAGTGGTCGCTGCAGGTGATCGCGCTGCTCGGCGAGGGGACCAAGCGGTTCACCGAGCTCAAGCGCGAGATCGAGGGCATCAGCCAGCGGATGCTCACCGTCACGCTTCGCGGCCTGGAACGCGACGGCATCGTCACGCGGACCGTCTACCCGGTCGTGCCGCCCCGCGTGGAGTACTCCCTCACCCCGCTCGGCGCCACCCTGATGGACGCGGCCGAGACCCTCGTCATGTGGGCGGCGAGCCACATCGACCAGATCGACAGCGCACGCGCCGACTACGACGCACGCGCGGCCGCGGAGGCGTCCCTCGTGAGATCCGCGTCGCAGAACACGCAGACGTAGTGCTCGTCTTTCACGACGTTGAGCTCCCCGCATTCGGCGCAATGCCGGAAAACGAACAAGGCCGTGAATCTCTCGGGCCGCTGAAACCCCGCACGGTCTAGCGCGGCGGCGACGGCGGGCCAGGATTCCTCCCCCGGGCAATACCCGGTCGACTGGTTGCTGACCTCGGTGACCACCGCGCCATCGAAGGCGATCTCACCCGCTGCCAGGACGTCGCGCCCGCCGGCGCACACCACGTGCTCGCTGCGGCGCGGCGCGATGCGCAGAACCCCGTCGAGAGTGACGACAAAGGTGAACGGCTCGTCCTGGGCTTCCACGTCGGAAGCCGACCTGACGGGCTCACCCGCCGTTCCGGGGCGGACCAGCGCCCGCAACTCCGGCGGCCCCACATAGGCGTACACATCGCCACCGTAGGATCGTCCGCCGCTCGGCGCACCCGAAAAACCATGTGCCGCTCCCCAGGCCGCGGGGTACGGTGGACGGCGATGGTCATTCACGAGGTGGGACGGCGAGCTAGCCGCGCCGAGCTGGGGAACGAGCAGTCGTGCCCGGCCCGGCTCGGCGGTGTGCGCCGTCATCCCATCGACCTCGTGAGGCCGTCCCATGCGCTCTTCTGACATCCGCTCGACCTTTCTCGGCTTCTTCCAGGAACGCGACCACCGCGTCGTGCCGTCGAGCCCGCTCGTCCCGTCCGATCCGACGCTGCTGCTGACGAACGCGGGCATGAACCAGTTCAAGCCGTACTTCCTCGGCGAGACCACGCCCGAGCATCCCCGCGCGGTATCGGCGCAGCGGTGCGCGCGCACGTCCGATATCGAGAACGTGGGCCGCACCACCCGGCACGCGACGTTCTTCGAAATGCTCGGCAACTTCTCCTTCGGCGATTACTTCAAAGAAGAGGCGATCACCTGGGCGTGGGAACTGTTCACGCGCCACTACGACCTCGACCCGGAACGCCTCTGGGTCACCGTCTACCGCGACGACGACGAAGCGCACCGCCTGTGGCGGCGCATCGGCGTCCCGTCCGACCGCATCCAGCGGCTGGGCATGGAGGACAACTACTGGTCGATGGGCATACCCGGCCCGTGCGGACCGTCGTCCGAACTCCACTACGACCGGGGCCCGTCCTTCGGCCGCGAAGGCGGCCCGGCCGTGGACGGCGAGCGCTACCAGGAACTCTGGAACCTGGTCTTCATGCAGAACCTCCGCGGCGAAGGATCGGGTAAGGACGATTACCCGATCCTGGGCGAACTCCCGGCGCGGAACATCGACACCGGCCTCGGCCTCGACCGCCTCGCCGCGATATTGCAGGGCGTCGACACCGTCTGCGAAACCGACCTCCTTTCGCCGACCCTCCGCCTCGTCCAGGAAAGGGCGGGACGCGCCTACCCCGGCCGCGACGGAAGCGACGACTCGACGTCCTTCCGCGTCGTCACCGAGCACTCCCGCTCGATCGCGTTCCTCATCGCGGACGGCGTCCTGCCCGCCCGCGACGGCCGCGGCTACGTCCTGCGCCGCCTGATGCGCCGCGCGATCAGGCACGCGCGCCGCCTCGGCATCGACCCCGCGCTCCCGGACCTGACGTCCAGCGTCGTCGGCACCTACCCGGAACTGGCGCCGCAGTCGGACCTCATCCGCCAGGTGGTCACCTCCGAGGAAGAGGCGTTCGGCCGCACGCTCCGCCAGGGCACCCGCCTCCTCGACACGGCGATCACCCGCGCCACGTCCACGATCTCCGGCCGCACGGCGTTCGAACTGCACGACACCTACGGCTTCCCGATCGACCTGACCATCGACGCGGCGCGCTCCGCGGGCCTCACCGTCGACGAGGACGAATTCGCCGAACTCCTCGACCGGCAGCGCCGCCAGGCGCACCGGGCCGGCCAGGACCGCAAGGGCGACACGGTCGCACGCCAGGACCACTACCGCCGCATCACCGCGCGCCACGGCCTCACGGACTTCGTCGGCCACCACACCGAAACAGCGGAAACACGCATCACCGCGCTCCTCGACCCCACCGGGGAACTCCCGAGCGCGCACGAGGGCGACGAGATCGACGTGATCCTGACCCGCAGCCCGTTCTACGCGGAGTCGGGCGGCCAGGTCGGCGACACCGGAATGATCCGCACCACCGGCGCGACCCTGCACGTCCTCGACACCCAACTAGGACTGGACGGCCTCCACGTCCACACCGTCCGCGTCCTGAACGGCGAGCTGCGCCCCGGCGACGAGGCGGAGGCGTCCATCGACGGCGACCGGCGCGCGGCCACCGCGCGCTCCCACAGCGCGACCCACGTCCTGCACGCGATGCTGCGCCGCCTCCTCGGCGACCACGCGACCCAGCGCGGCTCCCGCGTCGAACCCGGCCGCCTGCGCTTCGACTTCGCGCACTTCTCCCCCGTCGACACCGTCCCCGTCCAGACCCTCGTCAACGACTACCTCCTGGACGACCCCGAAGTGCGCGTCTGGGAAACCAGCCGCTCCTCAGCGAAAAAGGCAGGAGCGCTGGCGATGTTCGGCGAGAAGTACAACGACGACGTCCGCGTAGTCGACATCGGTGACGCGTCCCGCGAACTGTGCGGCGGCACCCACGTCGGCCACGGCTCGCAGGCGGGCCCCGTCCACATCGTCGGCGAATCGTCCATAGGCACGGGCCTGCGCCGCATCGAAGCGCTCACCGGCCCCGACGCCCTCCGCCACTACGACCACCAGACCCACCTGCTCAACGAACTGGCGGCGCTCCTGAACGTCCACCCCAACGAAGCACCAGACCGCCTCCGCCAGCGCCTGGAAACCCTCGCGGCGACCCAACGCGAACTAGAGGAACTCCACAGAACGAACCTGCGCGTCCAGGCCCAGCACCTCACCCCCCACAAGGAACCTCACCCCAACGGCTGGCTCCTGGCCCAAACGATCCCCGGCCTAACCCCCAGCGACCTCCGCACCATCGCGACCGACGTCCTCACCCCGCGCGGCGTAGTGATCCTGGGCACCACCGCCAACGACAAAACCGCACTGGTCGCGGCAGTGGGCACGGACCTCGACATCACGGCACGCGACCTCCTGACCAGCGCCGCCCAAGAGCTGGGCGGCGGCGCCGGCGGCAAGGGCAGGATCGCGAACGCGGGCGGCCGCCACCCCGAGAAGCTCCCGCACGCGATCGCCACGGCCGCGGCCGAAGCCCGCGCCCTCCTCGGCTAGGCGAGCGACCAGGGTCTGATCAGGACTAGACTTCTCCCCGTCATCGCGATCAGCGGTGATGTGCGGGCTGTAGCGCAGTTTGGTAGCGCACTGGCTTTGGGTGCCAGGGGTCGTGGGTTCGAATCCCGCCAGCCCGACCGGGGAGACCGTCCGGCGGCCGACCACCGTCTCCACCCGTCCCCGAAACCCTGTACGCTACGGGTTGGCGATCGAGACCCCCGAGGCTCTCCATCCGCCCGCGGGCGTAGCTCAATGGTAGAGCCCCAGTCTTCCAAACTGGCTACGCGGGTTCGATTCCCGTCGCCCGCTCCAACGTTTCCCCAGGTCAGAGGCCATGGCACACCGATCTTGGACAAACACCAAGATCTTCTATCACTGGTTCCATCACTGGGCCCGTGCGCGATCATGGCGGATCTCACCCTCCGAGCCGACATCCCGGAGCAGGCCTACAACTCGCCGATTGAACATCGCCCACCAGCACCAAACTGCACATCTCCGGTAAATCGGCGTGCGCTCGGCTCCTCCCCCACACTCGCCCGAGAGCGAGGGCGTAACCGGACATCAGGTGCGAATCACGTCACTCCCCATCTCGCCAGGCAATCGGCTACGGGTCAGGCCGCACCCGAGGCGGTAAGTGATCTAAAAACTAGTTCGGGGCCGCAGTGATCCTCCGGCAGAATGTTCGGGTGAACGCTGGTGATGCTGCAACCTCCGCCGAGACAATCGAAGGCTTAGCGCAGCAGGCGGTGCCCACCTCGGCCCATGCCGTCGTCTTCGAGCAACGCGACGGCCGGACCTTCGTCTGGTCAGCTACAACGGGGCAGGAGAGTGCCGCAGATCCGCAAACACCTCTGGCGTTCCTGGCCACCATCCGCCTGGCGAATGCCAGCGAGCCTGTACAGGTGCGGCTGGTCGAGAGGGACGGCTCCCGGGTTCTTCTGCGGCAACTGGATCCGGGAGAGCCAGAGGCGGAGCGCGTGCCACTATATGACGGCGACGAGTTGACCGTGATGCAAGCCGTATCGCATGTCGGCCTCAACACCAGCCCTACCCCCGGTTCGCCGGAGCAATTCCTGTTCGGCTGCCGGATCGTCCCGGTGAGAACAGAGCCGGGTCGAGTGCTGGCGCGTACTCTCCGGTTCGGGGAACTCGACACTGGGCAGCGGGTCCATGTCAGGCCAGGTGACCAGCTACAACTGGCGGATGTCACCGTAGAGCTGGATCACATCGATAGTCAGGAAAGCGCGACAGCATCCGGACACGTCCCGCTCACCCCCGTGCTGTGGACCTGGCTGAGCATCGGAGAAGCGCACGACGCGACCAGGACCCGTTACCTGCTGGCCGCTGCGCGCCGCCTCGATACCGCGAACCGTCTTCTCATGGTGATGGAAGATCGGCGTGGCGAACTCAAGCGGGACGGGCTGGGAGGCCCAGAGATCAGGCGGAAGTTGTTCGACCTGATCGGTGCGGTAGAGATGGCCGTGATCGCTCTGGGCAGGGCGGTCGACATGGTACGTCAGGCCGCGAATTCGATCGGATGTTCTGTGCCTGTCCCAGCTCAGGTGACCACCAGTTGGCCAGCCCTGCACGAAATCCGCAACGCCTATGAACACATCGAGGATCGCACGCTGGGCCGGGTGCACAAGAAGCCTGATCCAGATGCTTTGACGATCTTCGATCAGCGACGACTGCTGACTCACGACGTCCTCATGTACGGTCAGCACCAACTGGATGTCGCGCACGAGATACCCCAACTGCTCGCCGCAGTGCGCGAATATCTGAAGGACGCGGCGGCCGACGGGTAGGCCCCAAGGCCCGAATGCTGTGCATAGTCGGAGCAGCTTCTTCTTGATCTTCATTTTGACGATCAGCGAGTGGACGTCGGCTAGAAGACTGCTGAAGATCTTGTGGAGGGGCTGTGGGGCTGTGGGCTCGGACAGCCCCTCTGTGGTCAGGGGGTGGCTGGGGCGAGGTGCCCGGCGGAACTCCGGGCGGCCGGAGCAGACGAGCTTGCTGAGTACCTGGCCGAACGCGAGGTCAGGAGCAGCAAGATCCCCTCGGTGGTCACCGCGGCCCTGGACAGCGCCGCCCGGCAGGACGGCGTCTTGCCCGGTGAGGCGACGACAGCGATTTGGGTGCGAGTCTGGCCCGCCGGCTCTTGGACCTGGATCGGGCGATCAGGGACACCACCAAGCTGATCACTGAAGGGTTCCGCGCCCATCCGCAGGCTGAGGTCATCAAGAGCCTTCCCGGCGTGGGCCCCATCCTGGGTGCGGAGTTCATCGTTGCCACCGGCGGTGATGTGTTGGCGGCATTCGCCAGTTCTGGGCGCCTGGCCTCCGCGGGTCTGGTGCCGGTTCCCAAAGAGAAACCGCACCTTCACCCCAGCACCACCCATCAGACCGCTGCGGCTTGACACATCCATTGAGATTCTGCCCAATCAGCACCGCCCGACGAGGCGGACGATCGCGGCCCACTGGTGGTCGAAGGGTGCCGGGAGACGCCTCGGGAGTCCTCGGACGTAACGTTCTCCCTTTAGGCGGCTGCGGCCCGGTGCTCTCAATTCACCACCCATCGCGCCGACGACCTCGGCAGAGATCGTGTTCTGAGCCGCCCACGGGGAACACCACCCGGTTGACCAGGGTCTTGAGCCCTCACCGAAGAGCGTGGCCCCTGCGGCGGGCTGGGGCCACGAACTGCTGGTCGGAGTCGAGCCGTCGAATTCTCTCATTGGGGCGTGGCGTGCCCCTGCGCGGCTCTGAGCTGCACCAACTCCTCGGAAGGAGCACAGCGGTCGAAGGTGACCTGCGGGATCGACTGGGCGGAGCGACACCACAATGTCGCTCTGGTGGAGAGATTCGCAGAGAGCGTGCCCCGGATGACGTCCGCCACCTGCTGGAGGCCCTGCACCGACGCACTTGGCGAGCAGAAAGCGTGACGGCGTGATCTATCTGGTGATCGGCCTGGTCTCGTCGGCGGTCTTGCTCGGCTGCCTGGCGGGACCCGCTCTCGACCGGCTCCGGCGCCCCGCCTGCATCCGGGGATCACCATCGCCTGCTGGGTCGCGGCTCTGGCCGGCACCTTCATCGCCGATATCGGGAGCGGCGGGGCCCGCGCCGCGTCGTCCGGACGCCGCTTCGGTCTTCGTCACAGCCGCCGTAGCCACTCCCCTCCTGGCCGCCGCCGCAACAAGCGCCGAACTGCCCGAGATCTGCTGAGGCCAACCGCCTTGCACCGGCGTGCTCATGGAGAGGGCGATCGGCGGGGACTGAGCACGGCAAGGACCACGGCCACGATCACCAGCGCGGGGACGTCGCCGACCAGATGGCCCCATTCGCTGAGGTCCATCGCGGCGTGCACAGCCATGACGGCGGCGTGGGCGAGGCTGGACCACACGGTGAACCAGATCAGAGACAGATGGTCGAGCGGGTCGCGCGAGGCTCGCATCAGGAAGATCCCGAGCACGGTGTAGATCACCGCGATCATCTGCTCGTACTCAGGCTGTTCAGGTCCCCAGCGAAAACCGGCCTGCCATAGGTTGATCAGTGGGTACACCCCGACGGCAAAGCCGATCCCCACCACGAGCAGGGCCACCCGAAGGCGGCGTTCCTGGGCGCTCCGCACGACGTCAGCAGTCCTCTGGTTTGAGGCCGGCGACGAGGTTGAAGGCGCCGGTGAGCAGGTTGAGGGTAACCAGGCCGACGATCTCGGCGATGACCCGTTCGCTCCAGCCCTGTGCGCGCAGCGCGGTGACGTCTGCATCGGTGAGGGACGCCGGTTCGGTCAGAGTGCGGACCGCAAAGGCCACCAGCGCCGCCTCCCGGGCGTCGGTCGCGGTGCCCTGCCGAGCAAGGTCGATGTCGGTGTCGGTCAGTCCCGCCGCACGACCGGCTTCGGTGTGGGCGGCCAGGCACAGGCCGCAACCGATCCGGCCCTGTAGCGCCAAGGAGATCTTCTCGCTCAGCTGGCGGGGGATTTTGACGCGTCTCATCGCCCGGGACAAATCGAGGTAGCCCTGCAGAAGCGCGGGCGAGTGCGCCATGGTGGCGACCATGTCGCCGACCGAGCCATGACGGCCGACGATGTCTTCAAGGATGTCGCGGGACTTGCCAGGGGCCTCGTGAGGGGCGAGTGCGGACAGGTTCGGCATGGAGTCCTCTCGTGACTTGGAGGTCGACTCATTGTCGCTACCCCTAGGGGGTATGTGTCCAACTTACGGGGAGGGGGTATTCACGGCAAGTCATGCACCTCCAGGCGCCGCTGAGACTGCCGAGGTGTTGTCACAATCGGCTACTTGGGTGGCACATGAGGCCAACCCTCCTACCCTCCGTAGCAGCCATTGCGTCGTCCCCGCCGGGGCAGCGATGGCCCCGCCGAAATCCTGCGGACCCGCAAGGTCCGGGGAACCATCTTCTCCACTGGGGTAAATCCGCTCGTCCCGAGCGGTAGAGCGACTCCGGCCCGAACCCGACAGCTCAGCCGGTAGGCGGCACAGGAGAGGACAGTGCATGCAGCGACGAGCCGCTGGAAACGGAGCGTCGGCCCGCCGCCGGATCATCACCAGCACGGCAGGGACGGCGTCGATAGCCCCTTCACGAGCCTCATGCCCCAACGCCCGCCTCGGCCGAAACGAAGCCGACCCGCAAAGAGCTGACCGCGCAGCAGAAGAAGCTCGCCGATGACACCGAGAAGCTCAGCGAGCAGTACAACGGGTTGCAGGTGCATGTACGCCAGGCCCAGCGCGCCGCCAAGGTCGCCGAGGGCAATTCGAGGGTGAACGCCAAGACCCGCGGCTGCGGGATGCCTTGCTCTACGAGATCCGCACCACCCCCTCGATCCCACGCGACCCGCCTATGACCTTCTGGAAGACCTCCTCCAAGGAATCCGCGGCTGTTGCCTCATCTACCAGGAGTGCGCCGACGCAGACGATGAGACCGACGACGCCTTCGTCGACGCCGTACGCGCCGAAGCCAAGAGGGAACGACACAGACTTACCTGACCGGGCGCCGTTCGCAACTCATCGCTGTCAAGGGGCCGAGCGGGCACGGTGCCAGGCGGTGTTGCGGAGAAGGCGCAGGCCGTTGAGGCCGACGAGGACGGTTGAGCCCTCGTGGCCGGCCACGCCGAGCGGGAGGGGCAGGTGACCTGCCAGATCCCAGATGACCAGGCCGGTGATGAAGACGGCGGCGATGACCAGGTTCTGCACGACGAGGCGTCGTGCTCTGCGGGACAGAGCGATGGCGGTGGGAATGGCGGCCAGTTCGTCGCGGACGATCACAGCGTCGGCGGTCTCCAGCGCGAGGTCGGAGCCCGCGCGTCCCATGGCGATGCCGGTATGCGCTGCAGCCAGCGCGGGGGCGTCGTTGACGCCGTCGCCCACGACCAGGGTCTTGCGTCCGGCGCCCTCCAGTTCGCGTACCGCGGCGACCTTGTCTTGGGGCAGCAGCCCGGCGCGGATGTCGGTGACGCCGACCTCGGTGGCCAGCCGAGCGGCGGCGCGGGGATTGTCGCCGGTGAGCAGGAGCGGGACGGTGCCGGTGAGCGCAGTGAGCGATGCGATGGTGGTCGCGGCGTCCGTGCGCAGGGTGTCGGCGATGCCGAGCACTCCGGACGGGATGCCGTCGATGGTGACCAGCACCGGCGTCCGCCCCTGACTCGCCAGGATGTCGGCCGCGGCCCGAGCGTCGATCATCTCCTGCACGGACCAGCCCGCTCCGGGTGGGAGGTGCTCGGGGCTGCCGACCATGACATTCATACCGTCCACGCGTGCGGTGACTCCCCGTCCGGGGGCGAAGGAGAAGGCGGTCGCTTCGGGGACGTCCAGTTTCCGCATTCGGGCGGCGTCCAGTATGGCGCGTGCCAATGGGTGCTCACTGGGGCGCTCGGCGGCGGCCACCAGGGTGAGGAGCCGGTCCGGTGTCAGATCGCCGCCCGGGAGCGGCCGAATGTCGGTGAGGCGGGGGGTGCCCTCGGTCAGGGTTCCGGTCTTGTCGAAGGCGACCGCATCGATCTGACCGAGCCGTTCCATGACCACGGCTGACTTGATCAGTACGCCGTGCCGGCCCGCGGTGGCGATGGCCGACAGCAGTGGCGGCATGGTCGCCAGCACGACCGCACAGGGTGAGGCGACGATCATGAAGGTCATCGCCCGTTCCAGCGTCGGGACGAGTGCGGCACCGAGCGCCAGCGGCAGCAGGAACAGTGCCAGGGTGGCGGCCACCATGCCGATCGAGTAGCGCTGCTCGATCTTCTCGATAAAGAGCTGTGTCGGTGCCTTGGTACGGGACGCGTCCTCCACCATGGCCACGATGCGGGCGATGACCGAGTCGGACGGGTCGCGCTCGACTCGCACTCGCAGGGCTCCTGTGCCGTTGAGGGTGCCGGCGAACACCTCGTCCCCGGGACGCCGGGGTAGCGGGAGTGGTTCGCCGGTGATGGTGGCTTGGTCGACGTCGCTTTCGCCGTCCAAGACGCGCCCGTCGGCGCCGATCCGCTCTCCCGGCCGCACCAGGATGACGTCTCCGGGTGCGAGTCGGCCTGAGGCGACCGTTTCCTCACCGCCCTGGACGATGCGGGTAGCGGTGACGGGGGCCAGATCGAGCAGGCCTCGGACCGAGTCGGCGGTGCGGGCCGTTGCGATCGCCTCCAGCGCACCGGAGGTGGCGAAGATGACGATCAGCAGTGCACCGTCGAGGACCTGTCCGATCGCCGCCGCCCCCAGGGCCGCCACGATCATCAGCAGGTCGACGTCGAGGGTCTTGTCCTTGAGGGCCTTCAGCCCTTGCCACCCCGGCTCCCAGCCGCCGGTGACGTAAACCAGCAGGTATATCGGCCCCCACGCCCATGCCGGGGCGCCGAGGAGGTGCAGGGGCAGCGCGATGAGAAACAGTGCCAGCGCGGTCGCCGCCCAGCGGGCCTCCGGCAGCGCGAACACCCGTATGGGCCGTTTGGAGGACACCGGCTCCCTGCCGGTCGTCGAAGCCGGCGAGAGCAGGGTGGATGACATGGCGCGAGTTCCCTTCGCCCAGCGGAGGTGATCGACCCACAATACAGGAATACATGAACATCTATTCATGCATTACCTCGCCGTAGACTGGGCGTCATGGGTCATGGAGCCGCCGACGAGGCCGTCCAGCGCAAGCCACTGGACGCGGTCGTCGCCGCGAAGGTAGCCACCACCCTGCAGGCTCTGGCCACCCCTTCACGCCTGCTCATACTCGCTCGGCTGCGTGAGGGCCCGATGCCCGCCACCGAACTCGCCCACGCCGTCGGCATGGAGCAGTCGGCCTGCTCCCACCAGCTACGGCTGCTGCGCAACCTCGGCCTGGTGACCGGTACCCGGCAGGGCCGTTCCGTGGTCTACGCCCTCTACGACGATCACGTCGCAGAACTCCTCGACCAAGCTCTCTACCACGTCGAGCATCTGCAACTCGGCATCACCGACACCTCCCTCGAAGGCGATGTCGATGCCCCGGCCGCCACATCATGACGATGGCGTGGACCGAAGCCAAGCCCATGGCCGGACCACGCACTAGATCGGAGTGCTCACCACAGGCCAGACACCAGGAAGCTGGCTAATACAGACTTCGAGGGCGCTTGTCTGGGCGGACGGCATATCGGCCACGCCGGCAATCTTCGCGATGACGGCGTGGCCGGGGAGGGTGAACACGGCAAGTGGTGGCCGGATCCTTCGGCTGCAGAGTGCAGAAGTGCCGAGGCCGGAGCGCTGGGTGGGGCGCTCCGGCCAGGCGGCGGGTGTTCGTCAGTCCGCGGCCGACAGCAGTTCGCGTGCAGCGATGGCACGGCGCAGTCTGAAGAGCTCCTTTGGCCAGTTGACCGCGACGGCACCGACGAGCCTGCCGCTCCGTCCGAAGCCGATGGAGATTTTCCCTTCTTCGACAGAGCCCGCGATCGCCACGATCTCGTCGGCGATCCGGGGAAGGCCGGCCCACTGGATGCGGGTGCCGTGGACGCGGGTGCCGAAGGAGTGCACCTCGGTGAACGGCTCGGCATCCTGTGGGCCGCGGAGAAGGTTGCGCGCGGCGAGGGCGCCCTGATCATTGGCGTTTGCCCAGTGCTCGATGCGCACGTACTCGTCGTCGAAGACAGCGTGCGGCCAGCGGGCGACGTCTCCCGCCGCCACGATGTTCGCGCGACCTCCGGCGAAGAGCGCGGAGTCGGTGACCAAGCCGTCATCAAGGCGCAGCCCGCTGCCGTCCAGCCACTCCGTATTGGGGAGTACGCCCAGACCAACGATGACCAGGTCGGCCGGGATGGAACGCCCATCGTTCAGCCGGACTGCGCTCACCTGCCCTCTCCCCTCAAGGGATTCCACGCGTGCCCCAGAGACGAGCTCGACCCCGTTCCGCGCGTGGTGTTCGGCGAGCCATCCGGCGACCGTCTCGCCGAGCGGTCCCACCATGGGCGCCGGTGCCGCGTCGATCAAGACCACTTCGATTCCCAGCGCGCGAATCGTTGAACTGACCTCGCCGCCAATGATGCCGCCGCCGATGACAGCGACGCGCCGCGGACCTTCTCGCAGTGCATTGCGCAAGTTCATCGCGTCGTCGAAGGTGCGGAGCAAGTGAACCCCTGCGAGGGACATGGCGGAGTCGTCGAGGCGACGTGGACGGGCCCCAGTCGTGATCACCAGCCCGTCGTAGGGCACCTGCGTGCCGTCGTCGAGTGCGACGGCCTGGCGCGAGGTGTCCAGCCCCACGGCGTTCCGGCCGATCAGCCAGCGCGCGTCCAATTCGTCGTTGCCGGAGAGCGTGACGTCGTCGTCGCCGGTCAGGACGCTCTTGGACAGGGGCGGGCGGTTGTAGGGCAGATGGGGCTCGGCGCCGATCAAGGTGAGGTCACCGGTGTGCCCTTCGTCCCGGAGTGTCTGCGCGGCGCGCAGGCCGGCCAACGATGCGCCGACTACTACGAGCCGATCGAACGTCCTCATGTCATGCCTCCGTGCACGTTGCGGTTGAACGATGGCATACGTTACCCCCGAGGGGTATTGCATCAAGACATTCCAGGAAGGAGACACCTAGGGGCAGGAGTTGCCGATGCTTGATCTCACGTGGCAACATGACACTATCGATACCCCTAGGGGGTACAAGGAGGAAGTATGAGCACCGCCACTTACACCGTCGTCGGCATGACTTGCGGCGGCTGCGCCGGCACCGTCAAGCAGCATGTGGAACGGGTCGCCGGGGTGACCGCCGTGGACGTGGACCTGAGCGGCAGCAATGTCACCGTGACCAGCGACACCCCCATCGACGCGGCCCAGGTCCGGGCCGCGGTCGAGGAGGCCGGATACGAACTGAAGGCATGAGCTGAACACACCACGCACGCACGGATAGAAGAAGTCGGCTGTGCGCCGGCCAAGAAACACGAAGGCGACACCTGGACCGTCCAGGCCGGTTACGGCATCTTGGACGGCCCATCGGTGGACGTCATCCACGTACACGAAGTGTCCAGCCGTGTACGTAGATCCCGCCGTCTCCCTGAGGGCGACAAGCAAGGGACGCTCCTTCGCTGACGAGAACGGCGAGGTGACGGCGACGATCACTGCGAGGCCGTGTTAGGCAGGCCTTGCAGGACCGACGCGAGGGTGGCTGTCGGCGCCCGTCAGGGTCAGCATGTGACCGTCGACGGGGCTAGGAACGACGAGGTGATCATGGTCACCAGCCATTCGGTGACCTGCGCCCGGTCGGCGGGCGCCGCCGACCGGGTCGCCAGGTCGGCGAGGGCGCCGGTCTGGTGGAGTGCGAGCAGTCCGACCATCGCGCGATAGCGAAAGACCACCTCCTCTTCGACCAGGTCGGGAAGGGCCTTTGTGAGCGCCGCCAGGTAGAGGCCCTCCACAGGGTCGACCTGCTCTGCGAACATGCGGCGAACTTCGCCTTCGGGCTCGAACATGACTCGGCCGATGAACCGTGCGACGTGCAGGCCACGTTCGCCGTGCCGGTGGACTAGTTCCGCGCTGGGGACGACGAAGGCCCGTACCAGTGATGCGACGTCCGCGTCGCTCCCGGTCGCCTGCATGTCCCTCAACGCCTTCAGCCGCTCCTCGTTGACCGGGGCCATGGCACGGTCGGCCACGGCCCGCAGCAGCCCTTCCTTGCCGCCGAAGTGGTAGCGGACCGCCGCCACGTTTGCCGTCGCCGCCGCGGTGACGGCGCGCAGGGAGGTGCCGGCGAAGCCGCGTTCGCCGAACAGTTCCTCGGCCGCGTCCAGAATCCGGGCCTTGGTGGCGACACCGAGTGCACTCACGGGCGCCAAGTTTAAACGATCGTTTGACTGCGCATGGATCGCCGTGCTTGATTTAAACGATCGTTTGAATCTCTGGGAAGGGCGTGGAGTCCATGACGTTCGTTGAGACCGACCCTCGACACGATCCGCCGAGCGCCGGCCACGATCGCCGGCTCGTAGTGCTGGCGGTGATGTGCGTGGCCCTCATCGCGGTGGTCGGCATGCTCGTCTCACTGGCAGTGGCCCTGCCAGGCCTGGGCCGGGACCTCGGTGCTACTGAGGCGCAACTGCAATGGGTAATGAACTCCTACGGCGTCGCCTTCGCGGGGCTGCTCCTCCCCGCAGGCGCGCTGGGCGACCGCTACGGGCGCAAGGGCGGGCTCCTCGCCGGTCTGCTCGTCTTCGCGGGCGCCTCACTGGGTGTGCTGTGGGTGGAGGACACCGGCCTCCTCATCGCTCTGCGCGCAGCCGCCGGCATGGGCGCGGCGCTCGTCATGCCGATGACGCTGTCGATCATCACCAACGTATTCCCCCCGGAAGAGCGCGGCCGCGCCGTCGGCGTCTGGTCCGGGGTGTTCGGCGGCGGAGGACTGGTCGGCATCCTCGTCGCGGGCGGACTGCTTGAGGCGTTCTCGTGGCGTTCGCTGTTCGCGTTCAACGCGGCGTTGGCCGCCGCCGCACTCGTCGCCACGGCGCTTCTGGTCCGGACGTCGCGGAATCCGGACGCCACGCCCCTCGACCTGCCCGGCGCAGCCCTCTCGGTGACTGGTGTGACCGCTCTCGTCTTCTCAATCGTGGAGGGGCCCGAACGAGGATGGAGTGACCCCCTCGTCATCGCGGGCTTCGCAGTAGCCGCAGCCGGATTCGCCCTGTTCGCCTGGTGGGAACTGCGCGCCCGCCACCCCATGCTCGATCTGCGGGTTTTCCGCCTGGGCGGCGTGTCCGGCGGGTCGCTGGTCATCCTGGTCGAGTCGCTGGTGACGTTCGGCCTGTTCTTTCTCATCCTGCAGTTCCTGCAGCAGATCCTCGGCTACACGGCGTTCGAGGCGGGCCTGGGCCTACTCCCGCTGGCCGTCGCGATGATCGTGATCTCACCAACGGCGCCGCGGCTCGGGCACCGGTACGGTCTCGTTCCGGTCGTCGGCCTGGGACTGGTGATCATCGCAGGGGGGCTGGTCGTCCTGTCTCTCATCGACGCGGGATCGGGGTTCTGGCCGGTCGCCGTGGGCGGCGCTCTGATCGGGACCGGAGTCGCCTACGCGGCCACGCCCGCGACGGACGCGATCGTGGCCGCGCTTCCGCCCGCACGACAGGGCGTGGCCGCCGCCCTTAACGACGTCAGCCGCGAACTCGGGGCAGTGCTCGGCATCGCGATCCTGGGCAGCATCTTCAACAGCGGCTACCGCGCCGGAGTGACGTCGGTGAACACCCTCCCGGCTCATCTGCGCGACACGGCCGCTGACTCGCTCGCCGGCGCGCTGCTCATCGCCGAAAGGATCGGCGGACGGCCGGGAGCCCAGCTCGAGGACGCCACGAAGGACGCCTTCGCCGGCGGCATGAGCAGCGCCCTGCTCGCTGGTGTGGTGATCGTCGTTCTCGGAGGTGCCTGCTCTCTGCTCCTGCTGAGGCTGGGCACCAAGCGATCGGACGCCTGACGATGCCTCTCGGCCCCCCCGCGTGGTTGCGGGGCCATCACGACAGGAAACCCATATACCCCCAAGGGGTACGGGTACCATCGAGTGCATGACGACACCGAAGGCCTCCGCACCGACTCGCGGGTACACGGCGACCAAGGAGCAACTCCAGGTCCGCCTGCGCCGAATCGAAGGGCAGGTGAGGGGGATCCAGTCGATGGTCGAGGAGGACCGGTACTGCATCGACGTCCTCACCCAAATCTCGGCCATCCAGGCAGCACTGGACAAGGTCGCGCTCGGACTCTTGGACGACCATGTCCGGCATTGCATGAGCCGAGCAAATGACGAGGGGCGTGAAGAGGAGGTCAGGACGGAGATGATGGCGGCCGTCGGTCGGCTCATGCGCAGGGGATAACTCGCTTGTCCTGGCCGATGGACCTACCCCGCACCGCCCTGCCGCCGCTGATGTCTTTCGCACTGAGGTGGGGCAGCTCCTACATCCCTTGGACGCGGCGCCGGCCCACCCTACGACCGCACCGCCACCGGCGCGTTCACCGTCGCGCGCGGCGGCAAGGCGGAACCGTCCGGCTCCCGCCCCGTCCGCTGGGCCGCCGAGGACGCCCCGCGAGCCACCACCGACCGACACAGGGGCCCCGGAAACAGCATCGGCCGAGGCGGCTGTAGCCTCTGATCTACTAATATGGCTAGTAGATTGGGGTTGAAAGATGGGCGGCGGGGTCGGCGAGCTCGTTGCCGGAGGGCCGCTTCTTCTTGCGGCACCCATTGCGGCCGCCGCGGGGGCGGTGTCGTTCTTGTCCCCCTGCTGCCTGCCGCTCGTTCCTGGCTACCTTTCGTACGTGACGGGAATGGCGGGTGCCGATTCTCAAGGTGTCGGCACATCTACGGGAGGCCGCCAACGAGCGCCGGGGCGAGCGCGGACCGCGTTCGGCACGGCACTGTTCGCTCTCGGGTTCTCCGCAGTGTTCGCCGCCTACGGAGCACTGTTCGGCGGGCTTGGCGCAGCCTTGGTCACGTACCAGTCGCTCCTGACTCGGATTCTCGGCGCTCTGGTGATCGTGCTCGGCCTGGCGTTCATGGGGGTCCTTGATCGGGTGCCGTGGCTGGCTCGTTCAATGCGCCCGTCTTGGCGGCCACGGGCGGGCCTCGCGGGTGCACCCCTGCTCGGGGTCGTCTTCGGCCTGGGGTGGACGCCGTGCATCGGTCCCACCCTGGCAGCCGTTCTCAGCCTGTCGACGGCGACCGGAACCGCCGGCCGCGGAGCGCTCCTGTCCTTGGTGTACGGCCTCGGACTGGGCGTCCCATTCTTGTTGGCCGCGCTGGGGGTCAGCTGGGTGATGCGGGCCTTCGACGTGGCGCGACAGCAGGCCCGCACTCTCACCCGATTGGGTGGAGCCATGCTCGTCCTCGTGGGAGTTTTGCAGGTCACAGGAGTCTGGACACGTCTGATCACCTTGATGCAGGGCTGGGTCCAGGGTTACACCGTGCCGTTGTGACGATCCGTCCTGCAGGTCGAGGCATGGAGGTATCGTCTGGTACGACAGATGCGTAGTAGTCCGAGGAAAGGACGTCGATGGCGCTCGGCAGTCTGGAGTCCGAGATCATGGATGTTCTCTGGGGCGCGCGCCGGCCACTGACAGTCCGAGAGACGTTGGACGCGCTCAATGACAATCGGACACCTCCGTTGGCTTACACCACCGTGCTCACCGTGATGAGCCGACTGGCTGAGAAGGGCGCCCTGACCCGCACCGCCCGCGGGCGCGGTCACGCCTACGAACCCGCCGCCGACGACGAGGCGGCGCTGGCGGTGCAGGGCGTGCTGCGCACCTATGGCGACGCAGCGGTCAGCCACTTCCTCGACCAAGCGGCCACCGACCCGGCCCTCCGAGAGCGGCTCCAAGCGCTCCTGAAGCAGGATTCATGACGCTCCGGCCAATGGACACCGGCAACCGCGCGTTCTGGACACTGGTCGGGATATCGCTGGCTTTCCGCATCCTCCTCGCCTATGGGATCTGCTGCCTGGCGATGGTGATCTGGACGGCCGTCCGGGACGGTGGCGTCACAACCCTGTGGACAACCCGGCTCGACCTGCTCCCGGGCACGCTGATTCTTGCCCTGACCAGCGTCGGCACGCTGAAGGGCGCATGGTCACTAGGTCAGTCGTTGTGGCACACCCGCACCTTTACGGACACCGTTCGGCGATATCGCGGCCCTGTGCCATCGGACCTGCGTGTGCTCACCGACCGGCTACGGATCGGCTCACGAATCCGCGTGATCGCCACCTCCCGTCCGTTCGCGCTCACCTACGGGCTTCGCCGACCTCGCATCCTGGTCAGCACTGGTCTCCTGAACTCACTCAACGAAGATGAACTCGCGGCCGTGCTCGCACACGAACGCGCCCACCTGCGGAACCGCGACCCGCTGAAGACCCTCTGCGCTCGTGTGCTCTTGGCCCGGCATTTCTACCTACCAGGGATGGACCATCTGCGGCACCGCTTCACCATGGGACGCGAACTGGCCGCCGATCGGCGTGCCCTCGCCCAGCACGGGACCACGGCTCTCGCCGGATCACTGCTCAAAGTCTCGGAGGGGCCGGCCTGGGCCAGGTCCGCCCCGGCTGCGGCCATGGCCAGCGATGACCTTCTCTCGGCGCGGATCACCCAACTCGAAACCGGAACAGAACCCCCGCTGCCACGCCTGAGCCGCGTAGGCCGCGTTGGCGCCGTCCTCTCCGTAACGGCCTTCGCCGCCGCCTGTGTTTGGACAGCACTGGTCATCGGCCAGTCCACACCTATCTGCATGTTCTAGCAGGCTGAAGCGACTTCGCCCCGGGTTGTCGACATGTCGCGTGAGAAGGACTTAAGCCTCGCCTCGTTGCTCTCTCCCGTACTGGCTGACGGCCGCGTTCCATTCCTCTGGGCGGAGTGTGTCCTGGCAGCTACTCGGGCAGTCCCACGCCAGCGGGAGCCGGCGGATCACCCGGCCGCGTGACCGGATCTCCTTGAACGCGGTCGGACTCAAGGTTCCCGGCATGCGGGGCAGTTCTGCTGTTTCACGACCCGGACTGTAGCGACCGGGTCGCCTAGCGTCATCTCCTCGGGCAGCTCTCATGGCCAGCGCCACGTCCCAATACCGCAGGCGGGCGCCATCTTTGCATCAGTCGCTAGTCACTTGGGAAGCAACCTTGCCTACACGGGGGCGCCGCAGTAGCAGGTAGACCACAGTAGCTATCCCGGCCAGGATGACCGGGCCGAGGAATGAGAGCCGGTCGGGTGAGCTGCGCAGTAGATCTGCATGGAGCTGCTGGTTGACGTCCAGCGCGACCAGAAGCGTCGCAGCGACTCCCCCAAAGACGCGCCGATTGGCGATGCGGACGTTGATCCATCGTCCTGCGGTGAATCCAACCACATGCCGTATCAGCAGGCTGATGGCACCAAGGACGAGCGGAAACGCGACGGGGTTGTAGCGCCACGCCGTCGAGAGATCAGCGCTCATCAGCGAGTGCACGCTGCGGGTGCCGCCGCACAGCGGGTCCATGATCCCGGCGTAGTGCAAAGGGCCGTGCACATCTATCGGCGGAAGACCGAAGAGCGCCATGGCAGCGCCGGCGAACAGCCCGATCACGGCAAGCTCGGTGAGCCTCCTGTGGAGGTCCTGCCCGTCCATGGTGATCTGGAGGGGTTGCCATCGGCCCATCATCGATACCCCGCTTCCGGCCGGTGTGCCGGGCCGGCATACCGCTTCCTCTACTACCTCTCATAGTAAGCACGAAACCGTCGGGGACCGGCAGGTGGGGGTTAGCCATGCGCACTGACGTGAGGCATGATCTCCTACAGCACGTAGGAGAATGTGGATTTCGGGGGAGGTGCCAGCATGCAACCGTATGTAGCGGTGCTCGCGCTTCTGGGGTTGCTGGCGGCCGTGGTCGCAGCCGCCTACGCCTTGTCGTTCGCCTATGCGCCACCGGGTGCTCCAGGCATCGGGCCGTACCTGTCGGGCGGTCGCCCCCAAGAGCACGCACTGTCGCGCTATCACGTGCGCTGGTACGTCGTGACGATGGTCTTCCTGGCCTTCGACATGGAGATGGTCTTCATGTATCCGTGGGCGGTGGTGGTCGCCTCAGTGGGGACGAAGGCCGTCGTCGAGATGTTCGCGTTCCTCGCGCTCCTGATCGTCGGTGTCGTTTACGCGTGGCGCGAAGGGGCGTTCCGATGGGCCTGACGGCACGGCTCCTCCGCTTCGCCCACGCGCATCCCCGAGCCTTCGTCATCGCGGCACCTGGAGCGACACGAATCAGGTTGCTCCTCGAGGCCGAACTTCGTCGACGCCACGGTCGTGTGGTCTCGTCGCCCGCGGCGGCGGCAACGCTCATCGTTTGCGGACGACCCGGCCCAGAGCTGGCGGCGGCGGTGGACACGATCTGGGAGGACATGCCAGGGCCGAGGTCTCTCGTCCGGCTGGCTGAGTCCGCAGCGCCCGAGGAGATCGCCGCAAAACTCGATCAGGCGGCCGAAGAACTTGCGGACACCGCAGCACAGCGGGCAGATGCCGAGACCCGCAGAGTGCACGGACCATGGTCTCCCGGCGATGGCGACGGGATGGATGAGCACGGCGACCATGCGCCCGGCCACGAGCACCACCACGCGGCCTCTTCCGAGTCAGACGAGGCTGACGACCACGAAGCGATGCGGCATGAGAAGCAGGACCACGACAGCCACGACAGTGAGCACGACCAGGGCGCTGACTCAGGTCATGCAGGACACGGTGGGGGTTCGTCCGCCGAGGAAGAACCACGTGGCGAGCAAATGGAGCATGAGGGTCACGCCGGCCACGGTCTCCCAGCCGGGGGACACGGCGACCATGCCGGCGGGCACGGCGGCCATCAGCATCACATGGGGGCGCCGATGGGGCTGGCCATGGCCGAGCGAGCGGCGGACCGAGACGGCTTGAAGCTCGACGTGCTGCACGTCCCGCTCGGGCCGGCTCTTTCTGACTGGCCCGCCGGCCTTGTACTCCACTTGACGCTTCAGGGCGATGTCGCCCAGGCCGTAGAGGTTGCCGTGATGGCCGGCTCAACGGAAGGTCCGTCCTTCTGGGACGAGCCGTGGCTGCGCTCGGCAGCGGGAGAGCAGGTGACGACCGCGGACACTGAACGCCGACGGGCCGCGAGCCATCTCGACAGCGTGGGCCGACTTCTGGCCGTCGCGGGTTGGGAGAGTGCTGCCGACCGGGCCCGCGAACTGCGTGACGAGATCATCGCTGGTGCGCCCGGGAGCGATGTGGCGCCTCGGGTCGCCAAGCTCGTACGACGCACCAGCAGGTCGAAAACGCTGCGGTGGATGCTCAGCGACGTCGGCGTCATCGATCGGGAAATGGCTGATCGTCACGGTCTGACTGGGCCACCCGCCCGCCATCTCGGTGACGCGTTCGCCCGGCTGACCGTTTGGCTCGACGAGATCGGCCAAGCCATGGGACAGCTGGACGATCCCGCGCCTCTGCAGGGAACCGACGGCCCGCGTGGTCCAGTAGAAGCAGAACCGAGCACTGCGGTTCTCGCTCTGCTTCCCGAACTGCTGGAGGGCGCGGAACTGGCGGCCGTGAGGCTGACGGTCGCGAGCCTGGACCCAGATCTTGACCACATAGCAGTGCCGATGGAGGTCTCCGGTGAGTGAGACGACACCGGTCTGGGCCGTCGTGGCACTGCCCCTCGTCCTGGCTGCCCTGACGTACTCGGCCGCGGCGATGGACACGACTTTCCGTTCCGGCGGTGGTCCGGTCGCCCCGTTGCGGGAGGGCGCCCGGCTGATCGTCCAGCAGCGGCGGCGCACTCTTGCGCCGGACGTCCTGCTCATGCGCATCGGCGTGATCAGCCTTCCCACGGCGGCTCTGCTGGCGGCAACGGTGGTCCCCCTCGGCGACACGAGCGTGTGGAACCTGCCGGTGAGCGTCGTGTGGTTCAACGCAATGGAGGTCGTGGCATGGGGCTCGCTGTGGTTGACCGGTTGGGGCGTCAACTCGGCGTTCCCACTGGTGGGCGGCTACCGGTTCCTGGCTCAGGGCTTGGCCTACGAACTGCCGCACATGTTCGCCCTCATCACCGCAGGCCTAGGCGCGGGCTCGCTCAACTTCGGTGAGGTGGCCGCCGCGCAGAACGACCTGTGGTTCGTCGTCTGGATGCCAGTTGCGTTCGCGGTCTACCTGCTGTCCGCCCTCGCAATGACCTTCTGGGGACCGTTGGGCCATCCGGTCGCGGACGATCTGGCGGGCGGGGTCGCGGCCGAGTTGTCAGGTCCGGACAGGCTGCTGTTCTTCGTCGGCCGTTTCGCATTGCTGACCGTCGCGGCGGCGGCCGCCGTGCCGCTGTTCCTTGGCGGCGGCGCCGGGCCATGGCTGCCGGAATGGGCGTGGTCGCTGATCAAGACGTGCGCGGTGCTGGCAGTGCTCGTCTGGGTCCGCCAGCGGTTCCCGGTGATCAGGATGGACCGCTTCATGACCGCCGCCTGGATGGTCCTGATCCCGGCCACGCTGCTGCAGACCCTGGTCGTCGGCATCGTGGTCGTGAACTGAGGGAGGTGAGATGCAAACCGTCGCGTTCTGGGTCCTGGCGGTGGCGGCCGTGGGTTTCGGCGTGGTCGTCTTCGTCGTCGACTCGATGGCGCGGGCGACGTTCGCCCTGCTGGCGTCCTTCCTATGCGTCGGCGTGGAGCTACTGCTCCTGGATCTGGACTACCTCGGCGTCCTGGTGATCCTCATGATGATCATGGAGATGCTCATCATGGCGGTCTTCATGATCATGTACATGATGAATCCTGGCGGGCTCATGCCGATGACGATGGTCCACAACAACCGCGGAGCCATCGCCATCTCCCTCACCGTCTTCGCCGCACTGGTGACGGGCATCTTCGTCACACCCTGGCCGCAGCGTCGCGGGACTGTGCCCGCCGACCCGACGTTCTCCGTCGGAGAGGCGATCATGGGGCCGAAGATGTTGGTGATGATGGTGATCGGCATCGCCATCCTCGCCACGATGATCGCTTCGGTGGTGCTGGCGACCGACCGAGGCCGCTACGACCGGCCGTCCGGCGGCAAGGCCGGTGCGAAATGAACCTTGAGGTTTTTCTCGTGCTCGCCGCCGCCCTGTTCTCGGTGGGGTTGTACGGGGCGCTGTCCCAGCAGTCGATCGTGATGCTGATGATGGGTCTCGAACTCATGATCAACGGCGTGTTGGTCGCGGGCGGGGCGTTCTGGTTCTACGTCGCGCCCGGAACGGCGGACGGCCAGGTACTTGTGCTCGTGGCCGTGACCGTGATGGCGCTGGAGATGGCGATGGGGTTCGCCGTCGTCACCGCACTGTTCCGTACCCGCGACGTCGACATGACCGACGAGGCCGGAGATCTCAAAGGATGAGCGTCCTCGGCTGGCTCCTGCCGGCAGTCCCGATCGCGACCGGCGTGTTCCTGCTCACCGGGCGCTTCGTCCTCGGACGCGGCCTGAACAGGGCGGCGCCCACGATCGCGGTGGCGGCCGCGCTCGCGGCGCTGTGCCTGGCGATCGCGGCGGTATTGACGCGTCCGGTCGTGCAGTTCCCGCTCTTCGGTCGGCTGCCCGCCGGTATGGCGGTGGACGGGCTTTCCGCCGCCCTCGTCCTCACAGTCACGTCGGTCAGCCTCGCCGTGCTCCTGTTCTCCGCCGGAGAGTTCTCCCCGAGCGAGTCACGAGCACGCTTCTTCGGCCTGATGCTGGTGTTCACCGGAGCGATGCTGGTGACGGTCACCGCGACCGACCTGGCAGTCCTGCTGATGGGCTGGGAGGTCATGGGCGCGATGTCGTACGCGCTCATCGGCTTCTGGTGGCGCGAGCGACGAAGGGTCAGCTCGGCTGACATCTCCTTCGTCACCACGCGCGCCGGTGACCTCGGCCTCTACTTCGCCGCCGGCGCCGCCCTGCTCGGAACGGGCTCGCTGAGCCTCGATGAACTGGGCGCCGCGGAGGGTCCGTGGCGGGATGTGGTCGCTGCCGGGGTCGTCCTAGCCGCGCTGGGCAAGTCGGCGCAGCTACCGTTCTCGTTCTGGCTCTCGCGGGCGATGGACGGCCCGAGCCCGGTCTCGGCCCTGCTGCACTCAGCGACCATGGTGGCCGCCGGTGCGTACCTGCTGCTGCGCCTGGAACCGCTGATGGCGGCGACCGGCTGGGCCGCCTCGCTGGTGGCTTGGCTTGGCGCGATCACCGCGCTGCTGCTGGGAGCGGTCGCCCTGGTCCAGCGCGACCTCAAACAACTGCTGGCGGCGTCGACCTGTGCGCAGATCGGATTCATGGTGCTCGGCTCCGGAGTCGGCGCAGTTGCCGGTGGCACCGCGCATCTAGTCGCACACGCCGCCGTGAAGAGCCTGCTGTTCCTGGGCGCCGGCGCCTTCCTCAGCGCCCTCGGCACCAAGGACCTCACCGAGCTGCATGGTGCGGGCCGCCGGTACCGCCTGGTCGGCGTCACCTTCGGAATCGGATTGCTCGCCCTTGCCGGGGTGCCGCCTCTGTCGCTCTGGGCCACCAAGGACACGGTTCTCAGCACCGCGTTGGAGCACTCTCCCTTGCTGTACGCGGTCGGGCTCGCGGCAGCGTTGCTGTCAGCCGGTTATGCGGCGCGGGCGCTGTTCGCCGTGGCCCAGCCGATCGACGCGGCCACACGAACGGACACCGAGCAGGCCGGGACACGGCACATCGGCCTGCTGGAAAAGCTGCCGCTGCCCGCGCTGGCCCTCGGCTCCGCGGTGCTTGGCGTCTTCGCACTGCCGGTGGTGGACGAAGCGTGGCGGCACCTCCTCGGTGCCGGACAGGAGCCGAGCCCGAGTCCGGCCGAGCTGGCACTCTCCGCCGCCCTGGTGCTGCTCGTCCTAGCGCTCACCTGGGTCCTCATGCGCAATGGCGGTCGGATCCGGACGGCGTGGACGGCTCCCGCCCAGCACTGGCTGCATCTCGAACGGCTCGCCGAACTGCTCGTCGCCCGCCCGGTGTTCGCGCTGGCCACAGCACTCGCCCGATTCGACGACCGGGTCATCGACGGTGGAGTGCGTGCGACAGCCGCCACCGGACGGCTCGCCGCCGCGCTGGCCGGCCTCCGGATCGAGGTAAGGGTGGACGGGTTCGTCAACGCGGTCGGACGGGGAGCCCGCCGGCTGGCCGACCTCGCCCGCCGCCCGCAGACCGGCCAGGCGCACACCTACTACGCGCAGGCCGCCGTCCTGTTCGCCGTGCTCATCCTCATCGTCCTCCTGGTCAGGTGAACGTGCTCTCCCTAGTGATCTTCCTTCCGCTCGCTGTCGCGCTCGGGCTCTACACGGTCCCCAGGCTCGGCGCCCGCGCGGTGACCTGGACGTGGATCGTCGCGTGCGCCATCGACTTCGCCCTGGTCGTCGCCATGTGGATCGGGCACGGCACCGGCGACGGGATCTCCTACGAGACGAACGTGCGCTGGATCCCGTCCGTCTCCGCCGGCTATCACATCGGCGTCGACGGACTGTCGCTACCTCTGCTGGCCTTGACCTCACTGCTGTTCCTGACCTGCGCGATCTACTCGCTGCGCCAAGAACGGCAGGTGCGTGCCTTCGCCGGGCTCTTCCTGATCCTGCAGACGGTCTCACTCGGTCTGTTCGCAGCCCTGGATCTGCTGCTGTTCTTCGTGTTCTTCGATCTGTCCATCGTCGGCATGTACTTCGTCATCGCCGGGTGGGGACATGGCGACAGGATGCGGTCAGCGCTGAAGTTCTTCCTCTACACCTTCCTCGGTTCACTCGTCCTGCTGCTGGGGTTCATCGGCCTCTACCTCGGTGCCGAGCCGCACACCTTCGACATGGTGGAGCTGACGCGCACGCCGCCGCTGGCGGGTTCGCCGGGCCTTGCCGGACTCGTCCTGTTGGCGATCGGCATCGGCCTGGCCATCAAGACGCCGACCGTGCCGTTCCACACCTGGCTGCCGCCCGCGCACACCGACGCGCCCGCCGCCGGATCGGCGATCCTGGCCGGCGTCCTGCTGAAGATGGGCACCTACGGCTTCGTCCGGATCGCGATGCCCATGCTCCCCGATGCCTGGCGCCGCTACGCCTGGGTGATCATCATCGTCGGCCTGATCAGCGTTCTGTACGGAGCCCTGGTGGCCTATGCGCAAGAGGACCTCAAGCGGCTGATCGCCTACACCTCGGTCAACCACATGGGGTACATCATCGTGGCGCTCGGCGCCGCCGGCGCCCTCGGCGACCAGGCGGCGCGGCAGCTCGCGGTGACCGGCGCCGTCACCCAGATGGTGAGCCACGGGCTGATCACCGGCGCGCTGTTCCTGCTGGCCGGGATGTTCTATGACCGAGCCGGCACCTACGACATGGGTCGTTTCGGCGGGTTGGCCGCACGTGCCCCCGTGTTCTCTGGCCTGGTCGCGGTCGGCGCGTTCGCCTCCCTCGGGCTGCCCGGCTTCTCCGGCTTCATCGCCGAGTTCCAGATCTTCACGGGGGTGATCGGCAGCGGCGGCACCGGACTCGTCGTCGTCGGCGCGTTGGCGATCCTGGGCATCCTCATCACCGCCGCGCTGTTCCTACGCCTGCTGCACCGCGCCGTCCTGGGCCCTCCGGGCGAGTTGACGGCACAGGTCGCCGAGGCGCACCGCAGTGAACTCGGCGCGATCGTCCCGCTGCTGGCGCTGACGGTGGTCATCGGCGTCGCGCCGCGGTTCTTGTTGGACGTCATCGAGCCGATCTCCGCCACGGTGGTCTCCTTGGTGGCGCGATGATGCGCGAGAATCCGGCAGACCTCCTGCCGGAACTGTTCATCCTCGGCGCCGCCGTGATCGGGCTGCTCACGGGGTCGTTCCTGCCGCGAACCCGGCAATGGGTCGTTGCCGCGCTATCCGTGCTCGGGCTGGTGGCCGGCCTGGTGGCCGCGACCCTCGCCGCCCGCCGGGCGGACTTGATGACCTTCGACGCGTTCATGCTCGACCCCATCACCCACGTGACACGAATCGTCGTCCTGGCGGCGACACTGCTGGTCATCGTGCTCGCTCTGGGCCCGATGCGGGGCCACCGCAGGGAGAGCGAGTTCTACGTCCTGATCCTGATGGCGGCGCTCGGCACGATCATGCTCGGCGCCGCGTCCGATCTTCTGGTGCTGGTGGCGGCCTATCTGCTGGCCAGCATCCCCGGATATGCGCTGGCGGGCTTCGGGAAAGACGCGCCGGGGACAGAGGCTGCGCTCAAGTACTACCTCGTAGGCGCTTTCCTGGGCATTCTCATGCTGGCCGGCGTGACCCTGCTCTACGGGCTCGGCCGCGGCACGTCCTACGAATCACTCCGTGCCGAACTCGTGGCGGCCCCGGACGGCGCTGTCATGGTGGGCGTCGTCCTTCTCCTGGCCGGGCTGCTCTTCAAGGCTGGCGCCGTACCCGCCCACTTCTGGGTGCCGGACGTCACTGAGGGCGCTCCCCCGGTCGTCGCGGCGTTCGTCACCACCGTCCCGAAGATCGGGGCCTTCGCCGCCCTCTACCGCTTCGCGGCCGAAGCCCTTCCACCCGGCGTGGGCGACTGGCCGCTGCTCATCGCGGTCATCGCCACCGCGACCATGACCTTGGGCAATCTCGCCGCGTTCAGGCAGGACAACGTCCGGCGGCTTCTCGCCTACTCCACCGTCAGCCAGGCCGGCTATCTGCTGGTGCCTGTCGCGATGACCGGGCGCACCGACCTCGCCGAACCGGCTCTACTGTTCTATCTCGCCGCATACGCCATCACCAATATCGGCGCTTTCGCCATCGTCATCGCCGTCGGTCGCGACAACCTGGGAGCCTACGGCGCGCTGATACGACGCTCTCGGCTCTTGGCGGTGTCCCTGGTGATCTGCCTATTGGGTCTGGTGGGCACACCGCCCACCGCCGTGTTCGTCGGCAAACTCCTTCTGTTCGGCGCGGCGCTGGACGGTGACTACGCGTGGCTCGCCGCCGTCGCCGCCGTCAACTCCGTCGCCAGCGTCTTCTACTACCTGCGCTGGATCGTGCCCGCATTCGCCGGAGACTCCGACCGAGACGAGAGTCTGGACCGCACTGCCCAATGGACGGCCTATCTGGCAGCTGCGATCTCCCTCGCCCTCGGCATCGGAAGCGGCGTCGCGCTCAGCATCGGCTGACCTTGCCGACAGCTCCCTGGCATGGCCGCGCCGCCCAGGCAGGTGACCCGGGCGGCGGCCTTGCTACACCCGATCATGACTGGATCTTCACCTTGACCTGCTCTTCGGCCCCTCCTTGGACGCTGGGGGTCCGCAGCGTGACCAGGGCAAGTCCGGCACCCGCCAACGCGACGACGGCGGCCCCAATGAACGCGGCCTGGAAACCGTCGGTCAGGCTGGGTAGGTCGCCGAGCTCATCCGCGCCCCGCGAGGTGGCGATGGCGGTCATCACGGCCAGGCCGATGGCCGAGCCGACCTGGTAGGTGGTGTTGACGATCCCGGACGCCAGACCGCCCTGCTCCGCGGACACACCGCCGATCGCCGCCATGGTGGCCGGGATGAACACCAGCGACATGCCGACTGCGGAGATCAACGACCCGGGCAGGACGTCGGTGACGAAGCTCCCGCCCACGTCGATCGTGGACAGCACCGACAGGCCGCCCGCCAGGACGACGAGGCCGGCGACGATGAGCGGCTTGGTGCCGAACCGGGCGATGAGTCGTCCGGTGACGCCGACCATCAGCACCATCATCAGCGCCGTCATCGGCAGCAGCGCCGCGCCGCTCGGGAACGCCCCGTACCCCAGGACCTGCTGGAGGTAGAGGTTGAGGAAGTACCACATCGGGATCCACGCGGCGCCGAGCAGCGTCATCGCGACGTTGGCACCCGCCAGGTTCGGGGTGCGCCACACCGAGAGCGGCATCAGCGGACTGCGGACGATCCGCTGCAGCCCGACGAAGACCGCCAGCAGCAGGGCGGCGCCGCCGAGCTGCAGGACCGTCGCGGCGGAATCCCAGCCTCGCTCGGGCGCCTGGACGATCGCGTAGACGGCGAGGCCGAGCCCGGCCGTGACGGCGAGTGCGCCGAGTACGTCAAGCCCGACACGGCGTCCGGGAACGTCCGGCAGGACGGCCGGGACCATGGCCAGCGTGAGCAGGCCGATCGGGATGTAGATGATGAACACCCACGGCCAACTCAGCCACTCGGTGATTACACCGCCGAGGAAGACCCCTGCAGTACCGCCTGCCGGAGCCGCGGCGCCGTAGAACGCCATCGCCTTGGCCAGCTCCTTCGGCCGTGCCGAGAACAGCACCATCAGCAACGTCAGCGCCGACGGTGCGATCAGCGCCGAGCCGACGCCTTGAACCGCGCGGCCGACGATCTCGACCTCGGCCCCCGTGGCCGCGGCCGCGATCACCGACCCGCCGATCAGGACCAGCCACCCGGCCGCGAACACCCGTCGCGCGCCGAACAGGTCCGACAGCTTGCCGCCGAGCAGTAGCAACCCGCCCAGGGCGACGACGTAGGCGTTGAAGACCCATTGCAAGCCGCTCTGGCTGAACCCGAGTTCGCGCTGCATGTCGGGGAGCGCGACCCCGATGATCGAGGTGTCCATGATGACCATGAACTGGGCGGTGGCGAGCACGGCGAGCGCCCACCATCGCTTCGGATCTGCGGACATGACAGTCCACCCTTCGCGAGACGCACCCCCCGGGGGTATGTTTGCCAGGAGGTAACATACCCCCCGGGGGTAAATCTTCCCGAGTGTTGGTGGAATTTCTGACCTCCTATGGAAACCGGACAGTGATCCAGTGCCTGGTACCGGCCGTCCCGGACCTGAACACGCTCCCTGGGAGGAGGAGCCCCTGCTCACCGAACAGCCCTACTCACCTGGACTTATCCCGGTTGCGTCGTGGGTCCTTCACCACCGGGTCGCGGGTCCTGAACGGCGCCCCCTAGCAGGCCGGCGATCAGAGCGGCACCGAGCACCAGAAGGGCGGCGGCGATCGTGAGGGCCAGGGTGAAGCCTTCGGTTGCGGCGTGCAGCCGGTCGGACGTATCGGCCACCGTGTCGCTGCGGCGTGCGGCCACGGTGACCAGGACTGCCACCCCGACGGCGCCGCCCACCTGCTGCACGGAACTGAAGATGGCCGAGCCGAGACCGGCATCCTCCTCGGTGGTGCGCGTGAGTGCGGCGACGGTCAGCGTAGGCAGGCTCAAGCCACACCCAAGGCTCGTGACGAGCATGCCCGGGAGCACCCCGGATGCGTAAGAATCGGCTGGCGCCACCCTTGACAGCAAGAGCAAACCAGCGGCGCTGACCAGGAAGGACAGGACCAGCGTCGAGCGCATCCCGAATTTGATCAGGGCGCGGGAGGACAGCCATATGCCCGCGAGGATTCCGGCGCCGTAGGGCAGGTAGGCAATACCGGCCTTGAGCGGGTCATAGCCGAGGACGGTCTGCAGATGGATCATCAGCAGGAAGGCCATCGCATAGAAGGCCGCCGAGAAGAGCAGGGTCATGCCATTGCCGACGGCGCGCGTCCGGAGCTTCAGGAACGGCAATGGCAGGAGGGGCTCGGCCGCGCGCGCTTCGACGACGAGAAACCCGGCCACCAGCACGGCGGCAAGGATTACCGGGGCCACAACACCCGCGTCCGTCCAGCCAGCCTCGCCGGCCTGGAGGAGTCCGTAGACCAGTGTCAAGACCGCGGCGGTGCCCAGAACGGCACCGGTGACGTCCAAGCGTGCCGCACGGGTCGCTCGGCTCTCCGCGACCAGACGCGGGAGCAGCGCGCAGGCGACCAGGGCGACAGGCAGATTGATCAAAAAGATCCAGCGCCAGGAAAGAAGGCCGGTGAGGAAACCGGAGAGCACGAGCCCCAGGGTGCCGCCCAAACCGGCGATGCCACCCCAGATGCCGAGGGCCTTGGCGCGCTCCTCGGTTCCGGGGAACAGCAGGGTGATCAGCGACAGCGCCGCGGGCCCCGCCATGGCGGCACCCGCACCTTGCACGAACCGCCCGGCCACCAGCTGCCAGGGCTCCTGGGCGAGACCGCACGCCAGGCTTGCCGCGCCGAACAGCGCGACCCCCGCGAGAAAGACGCGACGGCGGCCCAGCAGGTCGGCCATGCGGCCGAACAGCAACAGCAGTCCTCCGAAGGCAAGGAAGTAGGCGTTGACGACCCAGGCAAGGCCAGTGCCGTCGAACTCCAGGGCGTCCCGGACGCTGGGCAGTGCAACGCTCACGACGGTGTCGTCCAAGGTGAGCATGAACTGGACGAAACAGAGCACGATTAGCGCGAGACGGCGACGCTCGGGCCCGGCGGACGGCTCCGGCTCCGATACCGCGACAGCCGCGCCACCAGCCTGGTCCGTGCATGCTTGACGGGAATGATCAGTCGGCATGCGATCACGCTAGGCATTGGGCGCGGCGGTGACGATCCGCACTGAGGCCGCATGCTGTCGCATTGAGGACATACGGTGGGGCGGTATGGCCGATTTCGTGGTGGGTGCCGCTCCGACCGAGGTGGGCGCGATCGTCGTCGGGCACTTCCCGCTGTCGTCAGGGCAGTGGTTCGATCCCCACAGCCACCCGCAACACCAGCTGGCGTGGACGCGACGGGGCGTGCTCTGCGTGGTGGTCGGTAATGCACACTGGGTACTACCGCCCACTCGCGCATTGTGGCTGCCGGCCGGGGTCGTCCACCGAACCGGCGCAACCCGCGACGCGGTGCTGTGCAGCCTCTACCTCGAACCGGGCCGGTGCGCCCTCGACTGGGCCGTCCCCACGCCGGTCGGTGTGGACGGGCTCCTCGCCCACCTGATCGCCTACCTCGCCCGCAACGACCTCGACGATGACGTCCGGCTCCGAGCCGAGGCGGTCGTGCTGGACCTCCTGAATCCGCTCCCGACAACGCCCATCGACGTGCCCGAAGCCGTCGACGAACGCGTTCAAGCCGTCACCCGAGCGCTGCTCGCCGACCCCGCAGATCAACGCAGCCTTGAGGCGCACGCCCGCGCGGTCGGGGTGAGCCGACGGACGCTGACTCGGCTGTTCGTCAACGACACCGGAATGAGCTTCGATCGCTGGCGCATCCACATGCGGATGCGCACCGCCCTGTCCTTGCTCGCCGAAGGCCGACCCGTCTCCCATGCCGCACACGCTGTCGGATACGCGACTCCGAGCGCGTTCCTCGCAGCCTTCCGGCGCACCGCCGGCACCTCCCCTAGCCGCTATCTCGGCGGTGACACCGACATCGCGAGGCCCGCGAAGCCCGATTGAGCCGGTTGGGTTGTCGGCTACGGCACTGTCAGCGAGCCGAGGTGACCGAAGGCCAAGACCGCCCGCACAGCTTTCTACTACCCTTAATAGTAGGTAACCCGGAGCAGGAGGTCATGATGCGAAGCTGGACGTGGCGGCAGTGGGGTGTCGCCCTGGGCGGGGCTGCGGTCACGGCCTTCGCGATCGGGGTGCCAACAGGTGTAGTCCCCACCGATTTCTACACGCGGATGACCCCTGTGCTGTGGTGGAACTACCCCGTCCTCGGATTGACCGCCGTTCTGGAGGGCCTGCTGCTGGCGACGTATATCGCTCCAGTTCGTCCGGTGGTCAATCAGGGCAAGAAGGCGTTCGCCGGCGGCTTGGTCTCCTTGTTCGCGGTCGGGTGCCCCGTGTGCAACAAGCTCGTGGTACTCGCCATTGGATTCGGCGGGGCGCTCTCCTACTTCGCGCCGTTCCAGCCGGTGCTCGCGGTGGCCTCGCTGCTGCTCCTGGCAGAGGCGCTCCGTCGGCGCCTGCGGGCACTACGGGAGTGCCGCACGCCCTCGCCTCGCCCTGAGACCATTGCACCAGTGGAGACCTGAACTCTCACCGGGCACCCGACCCCTGAACTCGGATGCGGTCGGTCAGCGCCGGGCCGTGACCAGCCAGGCAGCGGAGCCGAAGAACACACCCTCGGGAGTTTGGTACGGCCGGATCGCCTCCGCCAACTCGTCGGCAACCTTCGCCAGCGTGGCTTCATCCATGGCTGTGATGCTCGACGAGGCCGCCGGGTGCTCGCTGAAGTAGGCCAGCGCGTCCGGCACGTCCGCCCCCAGGCGAAGCCGCTCGTGTAGCGGCTCGATCTTGATGTCGGTGCAGCCGGCATCGTTGAGCAGTTCGCGAATCCGCTCGGGGTCGGCAAGCGAGAACGGACCGGGAGCATCGGGCCCCCCGATGTCCGGTACCGGCGCGTGTGCAGCCAGCACACTGAAGGGGACGACGATGTGCTCGTTCTGCATGACCTCCTGCCAGCAGAGAAAGGCCAGCCGACCACCGGGGCGAAGCGATCGCGAGATGTTCTCGAAGGCCGCCCTGGCGTCATCGAAGAACATCACGCCGAACCGGCTGAGCACGAGGTCGTAGTACGCGTCCGGGAGCTGCGCCGTCGCGGCGTCAGCCTCTTCGAAGCGAAGGTTGGCCAGGCCCTCTTCTTCGGCGCGCACACGGGCCCGGGCGAGCATCGGTGCCGAAATGTCGACGCCGAGGACCTCACCGTCCGCGGCCTGCCGGGCGGCGATACGGCTGGTCTCGCCGCATCCACAGCCGATGTCGAGGATCTTGTCCGTCCCGGAGATCCCGGCTGTGCTCATGAGCCGGGATGTGAGGGACGCGAGCATTCGGTCGTGACGATCCTCGTGCTGAACCCAGTGCTGTCCAGCCGTGCTCTTCCAACCGTTCTCGCCGTCCATGCCGGACGAGCCTGAAGGTGCGGTGGTCATCGTTCTCCCTCCGACAGCGCCTTACTACTACATGAGCATAGTACTACGTACTCTTAGTAGATGCGCTCGCCCACCCGAATCGGACATCACTGAACCGCTGGCAGCTCACCCGCGAACTACGAGACGTGCATATGTACGCGGAAGGCTTCTCCACGTACTCCAGCCAGGGACGCCTTGCCCGACAGGGCTTACTTCCGTCATTTCTCTACTACGGTACTTAGTAGTCTGGTCCCGGCATCAGGAACGCTCCCGGAGAAGAGGTGGCAGTGCACACCACACGTCCGTCATCTGAGGACACGGCGAAACCGCCCGCTGCTCGGATCGTCCTGGCCGTCCGAAGCCGCCCCCGGCGAGCCCTGCTCCTCTCCGTCGCGGCCCTGGTCATTGTCACGGCCGTCGGCTACGGCGGTGCAGCGGTGTACGCCGGGACCGGCGTGCCGCGGGGAACCTCGGTAGTGGGGGTCGACATCGGCGGGCTCAGTGAGCGATCCGCCGTGGAACGCCTCGAAAGGGAACTCGGCCCACGTGCCGCTCAGCCGCTCCAGGTGCGAGTTCAGGGCCGAGAGGTGACGCTTGAACCTGCGGAGGCCGGGCTGTCCCTGGATTCCCGGGCGACCGTGGACGCGGCCCTACAAGGCGGATTCGGGTTCACCTCAGTGTTCTCCGCTGTTTTCGGCGGACGGGAGATCACTCCTCAGGTCCGCATAGACGAGACCCGGTTCGCCGCCACCCTGGGCCAGATCAACAAACGGATCGGCACGTCCGTGCGGGAAGGGGCCGTGAAGTTCCGCGGAACCACACCCGAGACCGTACTTCCACAGCCGGGCACCGGGCTGGACGCGCAGGCGGCCGCCGGGCCGATCAAGGCCGCTTTCCTCGCGGTGCTGGAAGGCAAGTCGACCATTCCCGAACTTCAGACAAGCCCGTTGAAGCCCAAGGCGGACGCGAACGAGATCCGCCGGGTCGCGGCGGGACCCGCACAGGTCGCCATGTCCGGACCGGTCGGCTTGGTCGTGGATGGTGAGCGGATCACGGTAGCGCCAAGGAGCTTCGCTCCCTACCTTGTCTTCGCACCTGATCAAGCGGGCAGGGTGAGTCCACGCGTCGACGGCCCGGGATTGGCGCGGGAACTGGGTACGAGGTTGCGTGCTCTTGAGCGTCCTGCCCGCGACGCCACGTTCAACGTCAAGTCGGGCAAGCTCGCCCTCGTCCCCTCCGTGGCGGGCCGGGCAGTCGACACCCGAGCACTCGGTGACACGGTCGCCGGAGCGGTACTGCGGCCGCAAGGACGTGAGGTGACCTTGCCGATGACCGTCGACAAGCCGCGGGTCGCGACCGATCAGGCCCGCAACCTGGGCATCAAGCAGAAGATCAGTTCCTTCACCACCCGCCATCCGTGCTGCGCGCCTCGGGTCAAGAACATCCACACCATCGCCGGCATCCTCGACGGCTATATCGTCCGGCCCGGCGAGACCTTCTCCCTCAACGGAATCGTCGGCAAGCGCGACAAGGCGCGCGGCTTCGTGGAGGCGCCGATGATCCTCAACGGACGGTACGTGGACGATGTCGGCGGCGGGATCTCCCAGTTCGCGACGACGATGTTCAACGCCGTCTTCTTCGGCGGGCTGCAGGACGTCCAGCACACTCCTCACTCGTACTACATCTCCCGCTACCCGGCCGGACGCGAGTCGACCGTCTCCTTCCCCCAGCCGGATTTCCGGTGGCGCAACGACTCGCCTTACGGCGTCCTCGTCGACACGGCCTACACCGGCACGTCCGTCACCGTGAGTTTCTGGAGCACCAAGCGCTACGAGATCGAATCGAAGAGTTCCGGCAAGTACGCGATCAAGAGCTTCGAGAGCAAGACCGAGTCGGGGCCGAAGTGCATCCCGATGCCCGGAGCCGAGGGTTTCCAGATCGACGTCTGGCGTATCTTCAAGCAGAACGGGAAAGAGGTGCGCCGCCAGAAGTTCCACACCACGTATGAGGCCGAGCCCCGCATCACGTGCCGGTAGCGAGCGACAGCCCGCGGTCCTGTCCACAGCCGGTTCTCCGGCACAATGTGCGCAGGACGGAGGTGGCGCATGGCCGGACTGGGCGGATCACTCGAGCGTTCCATCATGGACGTGCTCTGGAACGCGCGCGGCCCGCTGCGGGTGCGCGAGTTGCTCGCGGCGCTGAACGAGAACGCGGACAAGGCCCTGGCCTACAACACCGTCCAGACCGTGGCCGAAAGGCTGGCGCAGAAGGGGCTGCTGTGGCGTACCCCGGACGGGACGGCCTTCCGCTACGCCCCCACCCGCGCGCGCGAGGAGTACGCGGTCGAGTTGATGCTCGACGCCCTCACCGAGTCCGACGATCACGGCAGCATCCTGGCGAGGTTCGCCGAAGCCGTCCCGCCCGAGGACGCGCGCCACCTGCTGGACGCCCTGCGCCGGCGGACATCCGACGACCAGGGGGCCTGACGGCGTGGTCTACCTCGTGATCACTTTGGTGTTCACAGCGGTCCTGCTGGGCTGCCTGGCTGGTCCCGCCCTCGGTCGGCTCCGCCGTCCCGCCGCGCATCCGGGGATCGCCATCGCCTGCTGGTTCGCGGCTCTGGCCGGCACCTTCATCGCCGACATCGGGATCATCGCGGTGGCCCTGCTGTCGCCGCCGGCGCCCGGCCACGGCCTGCTGGAGTGGCTGCGCGACTGCCTGCCGCACCACGGTGACGAGGCGATCATCATGGCGGCCGCCGCGAGCCTGGTGCTGCTGACGGCCTGCTGCTCCAGGCTCGCCCGCAGCCTGCCCCGGCTCCGGCGAGCTCTGCGGCACCGGCGCAGGCACTGGGAGATGCTCCGGCTCGTCGCCAAGGAACACGGACGGCACGACGACGTACTCGTCCTCGACCACCCCGTCCCCGTGGCGTACTCTCTATCCGCTCGGGAGCGCGCCATTGTGGTCAGCACCGGTACGCAGGAGACGCTCACTCCCGAAGAGTTCGGTGCGGTCCTGGCCCACGAACGGACCCACCTGCGTCAGCGCCACCACACGATGCTGCTCGTCCTCGACCTCGCCTACGCGCTCCTCCCCTGGTTGCCGACCGTCCGGCGCGCGAAAAAGACCCTGCCGTTGCTGCTGGAGATGGCCGCGGACGACGCGGCGGCGCAGGCCTGCGGAAGGCGCACGCTCGTTGACGCCCTGTGCCGGCTCGCGGCGACGCCCGGTGTGGCGGGCGCGCTCGGCGCTGCGGGTCCCTCCACGGGGGCGCTGACGGAGCGGTTGCTGCGTCTCGAGCACGCCGAGGCGGTGAAGCCGTGCAGGGCCGTCCGTGCGGCCGCATCCGCCTTCGTTGCCATCGCCGTCGCCACGCCCCTTTTGGTCGCCGCCGCGACCATCGTGCAGTTGTCCGAGATCTGCTGAGGGCCGTTTTTAACCCGGCAGGCCCGACCACATCGCCGAGACAGCAGAGGCGGTTTGTCGTAATTGGCCACTTGGGTGGCGAATGAGGTCGCCATCTCCTACGCTCCGTAGGAGCCGCCGTGCGGCGTCCCCGCCGGGGACGGCGGTGGCCACGCCGAATCCCGCGGACCCGCGCCGTCCGGGGAACCGGGGAACCGTTATCCACCTGGGGTGAATCCGCTTCCCCGAGCGGAAGGGCGACTCCGGCCCGAACCCGACAGCTCACCCGGTAGGCGTACTGGAGAGGACAGTGCATGCAGCGACGAGCTGCCGGAGAAAGAACATCGGTCCGCCGCCGACTCATCAAGAGCACGGCGTGGACGGCATCGATCGCCGTTTCCGCGACGCTCGTGGCTCCCCCGCCCGCCTGGGCCGAGCCCGAGCCCACCCGGAAAGAGCTGACTGCGCAACAGGAGAAGCTCGCCGACGAGGCGGAAAAGCTGAGCGAGCAGTACAACGGGTTGCGGGTACGCCTACAGCAGGCGCAGCGGGCCGCCAAGGTGGCCGAGGGCAACGCCGCCCGCCAGAAGAAGGCACTGGACGACGCCCGCGCCAGGATCGTCAAGCTCGCAGCGGACAGCTACAAGAACGGCCCGGCGGACCCCGCCGTCGCCTTCGCATCGGCGGACGACCCGCAGGCTGTACTGGATAAATCGGCCACGCTCAACTACTTCGCCCGCCAGGACAGCACACGCGTCGCCCACCTGCTGCAGACCATGCAGGCCGCCGAGCGCTCCCGCAAATCGGCCGAGGCACGCGCGAAGCAGGTGCGCGAACTCACCGACGAGGCCAAGAAGAAGCGCAAGGAACTCCAGACCAAGCTGAAGAAGGTCGAAGCGAAGCTCGGGGTTGGCTCGGGCGCTCGCACCAACGCAGGTCCCGCCCCGAACGTGGATGCCGGGGGCGCCTCGGCCAAGGCCATGGGAGCGGTCAGGGCGGCTCTGAGCCAGCGCGGCGTTCCGTATTCGTGGGGCGGCGGCAACGCGTCCGGCCCTTCCTACGGCACCGCCCAGGGCGCCAACATCAAGGGATTCGACTGCTCCGGGCTCACCCTCTATGCCTACGCCCAGGTGGGCATCAACCTCCCCCACTACACTGGCGCTCAATACAACGCTGGAACCCGCGTCTCCCAAAGCCAGCTCAAGCCTGGTGACCTGGTCTTCTTCTATGCCGACCTGCACCACATGGGCATGTACATCGGCAACGGCAAGATGGTCCACGCCCCGCAGACCGGCGATGTCGTCAAGATCAGCTCGATCTCCGGCCGCCCGTTCGCCGGCGGCGTCCGCGTGGCCTGATCATCGCCCTCCGAGCACCCGGTACCGCGTACCCGTCACCCGCCCCTGGGGTGACGGGTACGCCCTCTGCTTTCCAACCCTGCGGGCCGTCAACTGGACACCCATCCGACTTATCTACTATGTAGCCTAGTAGAAGAGCGAACGAGGTGTCGGTGCAGTACGCCCGCCGCAAGGCTCAGCCTGAACCGGGAGGCACACGTGCCAGATCGATCGAGATGCGGCTACGCCATGCTCCAGAGGAACGCAGACAGAAGCTGGACGGTCGAAGTCTGCTATGGGATCTCGGATGGTCAGCCGGTGGACGTCATCGTCACCTACACGAGGTGTCCGGCGGTGTACGTCCATCCGGGTGTGGCCCTCCGCCCCGTTGGAAACAGGAGGTCGTTCACCAGAGAGAACGTCGAGGTGACGGTCGAGAACGGCGGCTCTGTGCACCTGCGCATACCTGGTGGCCCGGTCCGGTTGTGACGCCCGGTTCGGCGCGGGTTACACCGTTACATCGGGAAGTGGCAGTGCCGTTCAAGGAGCGCCGTGATGGCCGGGTTCGCAGCGAGTGCCAGCGGCAGCGTCGCGAGGAGAGCGATTCCCACGCCGCCGGTGAGACGCCCGGTACGGGAGAGGGGGTCGTGGGGCGCGAGAAGGCGGCGGACCCGCAGGAGCGCTGTACCGCCGCCCGCACCCATGGCCGTGGCCGGCGTCCGGCCGCCAGCGACGGTCACCAGCGCCGCCGCTAGGGTGACGCGGTCGTGCTTGCGCGCGGCCACGTCGTCTGCCAGCAACTCCAGCAACCTTGGGACCTCGGCCCGCGCGGCGCGGAGGAGCGGGACGGCTGGAAACGCACGGCCGAACGCCACGGCGAGGTTGATGGCGAGATCGTGGCGGCCCGCCAGATGCGCGCGTTCATGGGCGAGGACGGCCGACAGTTGGTCCTCAGGCAGCCGTTCGAGCGCCCCTGTGCTTAGCACGACACAGCGGCGGCGCCCTGGCAGGCAGTAGGCAAGCGGCTGGTCGTAGTCGACGACCAGCGCACCCAGGTCTCGTCGGCGGCGGGCCACCAGGGTGAGCGTCTGGATGTGTCGGCGCCTCTGAATAGTGGTCGCGATGAAGGCGGTCAAGACATGTCCGGCCGTCCAGAGCATGACGCCGCCGGCCACGAAGAGCCCGGTGTAGCCCGCGATCGGCTGAGGCGGGACCTCGTAGTGCACGCGCAGCATCAGGCGGCATGCCGCCAGCAGGTCCGCCAGGCCATGCGGTGTCCGGACGATAGGCACCACCAGCATCAGGCCGGCGAGGACCACTGCGGCTATGACCGAGGCTCCGGCCGTCTGCCAGGCGAGCACGCCGAGCCGTGGAGCACGATCGGCCCAGCCGCGGAAGCGCAGCAGCCGGGGCCCCAGGATTCCCAGCAGCGTCGCGTAGGTGAGGAGGGTGCCGACTGCGGTCACGTGGTGTCCCGCGGCTTCACGACCTTGAGCGCCGCTTGCAACGCTTCGCTTTCCTCCGGTGACAGGTCGGACAGGAAGTGCACGAGCGCTGCCGCCTGGTTGTTGCTGGTCGCGAGCGCCTCGCGCATGAGCTTGGCCGTGTAGCCCTCTCGCGAGGCCACCGCCTCGTACTCATACGCTCGCCCCACGCGCTTCCTGCGCAGCCACCCCTTCTTGTGCAGGTTGTCCATCACGGTCATCACCGTGGTGTAGGCGATCGATCGCTCGCGCTGGAGGTCTTCAAGGACCTCGCGGACGTTGGCCGGGCGGCCGTAGGACCACATCCGGTCCATGACCGCGGCCTCCAGGTCGCCGAAGCGCTGCCCGGCCATGATCTACCGCCTTCCGACGTCCCGCCTGTTGGATCGGCTCTGCATACTACAGCTCATAGTAGTTTTCTCATTGGCGCGCGGAGATCAGTTCGACTCGGCGGCGCCCCACACCACTCCGATGCCCGGTGCCGACTGTCGGTGCCCCACAGTCTGGAAGCCGGCGTCCTCGAATGCCTCCACCCAGAACTCCCCGGTTGCCGTCGTCTCGCGCAGACTGTGGAGCGTCGACCGGAAGAACCGGCCGGCACTGCGATCGATTCGTCCTCTTTCGTTTGATCTCGAAACGTTCGGGAGCTGTCGGCGCAGGCCGACCGACCGCGGCCGGTCGGACATCAGGTCGGCGATCACCAGCCGCCCTCCCGGGCGGAGCCAGCGGAGCGCTCGGGAGACCAACGCTCGTTTCTCGGGGTTGTCGTAGTGATGGAGGGCCAGGCCGCTCACGATCAGATCGCAACTCCGGCGCGGCATGATCAGTTCGGTGATCTGAACGTTCTCCGTCCTGATGGCCGGACAACCCGACTCGCGCGCCCGGGCTCCGAGCCTGGCGGCCAAGATCCTCGACGGCTCTACCGCGACCACTTCGGCCACCTCCCCGGACAACGGGAGGGCGAGCATGCCGACCCCCGCGCCGAGGTCGACGCACCGGTCCTGTGGCCGTGGTGCGGCCCTGAGCCAGATATCGGCGCTGAGCGCGGTCGAAACCGATTCGGTGAGCAGATGATGATGCCACTGCCCCGCCGTCTCGTCCGTCATGCCCTCGACCTTCATCGTCATCGTCCTACCTCCATGATATCTACTATCACTCCTCGTAGATAGATGCGTCAGGTCGGCGTCGAGGCGCCCTCATCTGTTCCGACGAGCGGAGGGCCGGCATGGGCGCGCCCCCAGACGATGCCCGCCTCCTGAACGACCTGACTGTGGCCCACATCACTGAATCCGGCATCGGCGAACGCGCGCCGCCAGAAGTCCGGGGGCGCCGGCTGCTCGTCTCCGAGCCGCAGCCCGAGGCGTGTGACGTTCTTGGCGATCCGCCACACACCGCCAGGGCCTTTGGCCGCCAGCGCCTTGACCTTCGCGCCGAGGACCCTGCGATCGTCAGCGCCCAGCCCCCGGCCGAACATCATGTCCGCCACGACCAGACGCCCCCCTGGCTTGAGCCAGCCGTGAACGCGCGCGACGAGTTCGCGCTTCTGCGGGTTCGTCACGTGGTGGAGGGCGTAGTTGGAGACGACCACGTCAAGGGACGCGGCGGGTATGCGCAGCATGTTCAGGTCACCCGCGATCGATTCGACGTTGCCATACCCCGCCTCCACGGCACGCTGCTGAAGATCCAGAGCCATGGCCGGGGAGATGTCCACGGCCATGACGTGCCCGGCCCGCTCGGCGAGCGGCAGCGTCAGGAATCCGGTCCCTGCACCGAGGTCGAGGCATCGATCAGTGGCTCGAATGTCCGCGAGGCGGAGCACCTCATCGCGGACCCTCTCGAAGGCGGGCGAGTTGGTGACGTGGTGATGCCAGGTGTCGACTCGCTCGTTCCAGGTGTTGCGCAGCCCATCCGACATGCGGCCTCCTCTGAGGAGTTATCTACTAAGTCGCATAGTAGTAGCACTTACTAGGCTGCATAGTAGATATCGTTCGAATCGGACGGAGTGAGAACGCTGAGAGCCGCATTGAGGAACTCGTCATGCATCCTCGGGTGCCTGATCCCGCTCGCGTCACCGCTTCCGGCCACCGCAGCGGAGAAGCCGCGCACATCGGCGCCGCTGACCGCGCCGCCCGGCCGGATGTCCGAGCCGGCACTCGCCGTCGACCCCCGTGATCCGACGCGCATCGCTGTCGCGGCCGATCCGTATCTGGATCCCACACGCATCCAGGTGACCCAGTCGAGCGACGGTGGGCGGACGTGGTCCGAGCCGCGGACCGTGCGTCCGCCAGGTTTCGCGCGCAGCTTTGACCCGGGGCTGGCGTTCGCAGCGGACGGATCACTGCTGGTCTCCGGCGGTGCCGCACGCAGCGGTCCACCGGGGTGCCTACCCGGATCGGTGATCTTCCTCGCTCGACTCTCGGACGGGCAGCTGACCTATAGCCGGGTGGTCGGACCTGAGCGCAGCGTCTTCCTGGACCGGCCGTCCCTGGCCTATGACGCAGGTACTGGTCTTACGGCCTTGAGCTGGACCTGGTCCCGTGGCCCGAGAGTGCACTGCCTCGCCGAACCGACCGCGTCCCGGACGGTGGTGGCCTGGCGGCGCGACAACGGTGGTTTCACACAACGCCGCCTGCCGCGCCGGGACCCGGTCGCCTTCGGATCGAGCCTCGCCATCACGGCACGCGGCCAGATCATCGCAGCCGTGGCCGGCTGGCGGACCGGACGCAAGCAGGACGTCATCGTGTACGAGATCGCGCCCGATGGCCGTACGACCTCCGCCGTCGTCAGGGCAGGCAGACGGCCACGGCTCCTTCCGCGACGGGGCATGCCGCTGAACCTCTTCATCCCCGCGCTGGCGCTCCGTCCCGACGGGACGCGGACGGTCGGCTGGACCGAGGCGACGGCCGACGGCCAGCGGGTGCGCATCGCGAGTTCCACGAATGGGCGGGAATGGAGAACACGATCTGGACCACCGGCGGACGGGCTGCCGCTGGCCCCTACCGTCGCCCATGTCCAGGACGGAAGTCTGCTGCTGGTGCAGGGCGTCTTCAAACGCCGCCGAGTGGACTTTTCTTTGTGGCGGCAGGGCGGAGGAGCTTGGTCTCGACTACGCGACTTGGGAGGTACACCGACCGACAGCTGGAAGGAACTCGGTCAATCCCTCGGCATGGTGATCCGACCGGACATCTGGGCCATCGTGGTTCCGACGGGTGACGAGCGCCGATCACACCTCACAGTGTGGGTGGACCGAGTAGTGCCCGGCCCGTCCCGCCGCGACTCTGGCTCGCCGGCGACTGTGGGGCGCTCTGGCAGACAGAATGAGGGCGCTGAGGCACTCCTATCGTCGTTCGTTACATCCTGGAGTCCACTTGCTCTCATGATGCCGACCGTCCTCGCGTTTCTGGCCCTCTGGCGGGTTCGGCGCGCACACCGGCGATCACGTCGGCCAGGTCAACACCACTGATCCCGTGACTGCGTTTCCCAAAGCGGCCTCAGAGCACCGAGACATGTGGATGATCCATATGGTTCTGAGTGATGCCGCCGCGGTCCTCCATCTGGCGCCAGCCGCCGCCGCTGCGCGAATCCCAGATGCGTTGACGCCAGATCACGTACTTGATGCCGAGCCGTGCGGCGTTGTCAACGACGTAGTTGGCCACCGAATCCCCGTGCGCGGTCGCCGAGGCGGTCGGCATCCTGCCGGCGGTGCTCTCCATGAAGTCGCAGGCCCGCCCGGAGCCGTGGTCCTGCGGGTCACCGGCGCGGTAGCAGCCGATCATGGGGAACGGGCCGAACTTCTGGTCGATCTCAAGCATGACCTTTCGCATGCGGGGCGTCATGTAGTTGCCGACCAGCGGTGACTTGGTCTTTCCCGAGACACCGTCAGGTCTGCCACGTCGCGGGTTCTCGGCACGATACTTGGCGAGGAGCTTGCGGACCTTGGCGCGCTTGCCCTCCAGTTCGCCGATCTCGCGGCGGACCGCGTCGACCTTCGCCTGGGCGGTCCGCAGGGACTTGTCGGCCTCCAACGCCAGGCCGGCCACCGCCTGGACGCGCCTGTCACCGTTGCGAGCCAGATACTCCAGCGCCGCAGCACCCTTGAGGGAGGATCCGTCAGTACTGAGCAGGACGGGGATGGAGGACGGAGCACCCTGCATGTAGGAGCTTGCCGCCAACGCGCGAATCTGAGTGCGGGCGGCGTCCAACTCACGATTGTGCTGTTCTGCCTGCCGAGCGGCCTTGGACGCGCTCCTCTTCAGATCTTCGAGGCTCTCGATCCGCCCGCGGTAGTCCTTCTCCAGTGACTTCTTGCGCTTCTCCAGCTCGGCCAACTGCGCCGCCGGATCCTTCTTGGGCTGGGCGAGAGAAGGTTCCGCCGCGGCCGACTGTCCGGCCGCCACTGTGATCGCGACCAAGAGGGCCGCCAGGCACCCGGCCCCCGTTCGCGCACGGACCGGCTGCACCGATGACGTGGGCCGCACCATGCGAAACCACCTCCAGAGATCAAATACTAGGAGGCATAGTAGAATATGCGCACCCATGGTGCTGCCGGTCCGAGAATCTGAGAGACGTCCTGAACGCAGGCTCTGCATGTCGAGATTCCGATCACGCCACTGAGCGCACTCGGCCAGGTGCCGGAGGTCAGGTCATGAGAGCGTCACCCATCTACTATCGTGCTTCCTGATGTGCGACCGTAAGTATGCCGATCACTCTCGGACTGCAGGCGGAGTCCGGCCGAGAGGTCCGCGTCGTGCGCTCGCGTGGACGGTCCTGCTGGGTGCAGTCCTCCTCGGCATCGTCGCCATGCACACCCTCGGGCACATGGTCGCCCATGATCGCGGCGCGGCCGCCACGTCCCATGGTCGGTCGATGGCCGTCCACTACCTGCCCTCGCCGACTCCGGCCGCGCAAGAGACATCCTCGGAGGCGATGCGCTCGTCGGCCGTCCACGGTGCCGCCCAGGCGAGCGCCCCTGGAACAGGGATGGTCTTGGACCCGTCCGTCATCTGCCTCGCCGTGCTGATCGCCGCCGGGCTGGCCATCGCGCTACGCCGGTCGGCGCGGCGGCTTCGCTCATCAAGGCACGACCAGCCCTGCCGGATGCGACCAGCTTCACTGCCCAACCCACGCGGGCCGCCGGGATTTGGCCTGTCCATAACTCGCGTAGCGGTCCTGCGGATCTAGGAGCGGCCCAGCCGGGTGCCGTTGATCGTCGCGAGGATGTCCTGCTCGTGCCCTCGCCACGTCCACTCGTGCCCGGTTCATGCCTGATCTCCTTCCATCCGCATGACCGAATGCGAGGCCCTCACATCATGAAACCGATCGATCGACGTTCCGTCCTGCGCACAGGGCTCCTGGTTGCCGGCGGCACCGCCCTCGCCGCATGTGGCGGCCCGGAAAGCGGTTCCGCCTATGTCTCACCGAACGGCGCGGAAGTCCGCAAAGCGGAGGCCGCCCGCCGCGGGGCTGGTACAGCCATCCGCGACTTCCATCTGATCCCGAGCGAGGGGACGATCGACCTGGGAGGACGGACCGTCCGCACCTGGACGTACGGCGAGCGTCTGCCCGGCGCACCGATCCGGGTGAAGGCCGGCGAGGTGGTGCGCGCCCGCGTGACGAACCGGCTGGCCACCGGCACGACGGTCCACTGGCACGGGCTGGCGTTGCGCAACGACGACGACGGCGTCCCAGGTGTCACACAGCCCGAGATCAAGGCGGGAGCCGAATTCGTTTACGAGTTCACCGCCCCGCATCCCGGCACGTACTGGTTTCATCCGCATTCAGGCACTCAACTCGACCGCGGCCTGTACGCGCCACTGATCGTCGAGGATCCCAGGGAGCCGCTGGCCTATGACGCCGAATGGGTCGTGGTCCTCGACGACTGGCTGGACGACGTGACCGGCACCCCGGAACAGGTGCTCGCCGAACTAAGCCGCGGCATGGGTGGCATGGGCATGAACGGCGGCGACCACTCGGCCATGCCCGGCATGGACATGGGCGACAAGACCGAGACCCACGCGCCCGGCTCGTCCGGCATGGGCGGGCACATGCTCATGGGCGCGGAGAGCGAACTGCTGGGCGGCGACGCGGGTGACGTCCGCTACCCGTACTTCCTGATCAACGGCCGAGTGGCCAAGGAACCAGAGACGTTCCGGGCCAAACCGGGCGACCGCATCCGGATCAGGCTCATCAACGCCGGCGGTGACACCGCGTTCCGCGTGGCGCTGGGCGGGCACCGTCTAACGGTCACCCACACGGACGGTTTTCCGGTGCGGCCCGTCGAGACCGACGCAGTCCTGCTCGGCATGGGAGAACGCTACGACGCCATCGTGACTGTCAAGTCCGGGGCGTTCCCACTGACCGCCCTCGCCGAGGGGAAGAACGCCGTGGCCCGCGCGATACTCCGCACAAGCACCGCCGCCGAGACACCCGCCGCGGACGCCCAGCCGCGCGAACTGCGACAGAAGATCGTCGGATACGGCGACCTGCGCCCGGCCGACGCCGTACAACTCAAGGACCGGCGTCCGGATCGGACGATCCGCCTGGATCTGACCGGCGGGATGATGAAGTACGACTGGGCCATCAACGGGCGCAAGTACGCCCCGAAGAACCTGTATCCGGTGCGTTCGGGAGAGCGGGTGCGGCTGTCGTTCGTCAACCGGACCACCATGTGGCACCCCATGCACGTGCACGGCCACACCTTCGCCGTGGCACCGACCGGGGTGCGCAAGGACACCGCGATCGTCCTCCCGAACCGTTCGCTGGAGGTCGACTTCGACGCCGACAACCCCGGCAGATGGATGATCCACTGCCACAACATCTACCACGCCGAGTCCGGGATGATGACCCTGCTCGGCTACCAGGCCTGATCGGAGAGCCGACATGAACCTGCGCTTCCATCGCACCCGTGCCGTACGCCCGCTCCATGCGCTGGCCCTGATCGCCGGCGCCATCGTCCTGGCGGCGTGCGGCACCGAGGCCGATGACGCCAAGGCGCCCGCTCCCTCCGGCAAGGCATCCGCTCCTTCCACGGAGGCGGAGATCGGGCACGTTCACGGCGTCGCCATGGACCCGGCCGACAGATCCGTCTACATCGCGGCTCACTTCGGTGTCTTCAAGATCGAGTCCCCTGACCGGGCCAGCCGGGTGGGGACGAGCCGGCAGGACACGATGGGCTTCACCATCGTCGGCCCTCGCTCGTTCGTCGCGAGCGGTCACCCGGCGATGGACGACATGAAGAAGAAGGGCGTCCCGCCACATCTGGGCCTGATCCGCTCCGCGGACGCCGGACAAACGTGGACCACGGTCTCCGAAGCCGGCAAGGCCGACTTCCACGCGCTCCAGCAGGCCGGGCAGACTCTCTATGCCTTTGACAGCCAAACCCAGCGCGTGCGGCACAGCCGCGACGGCGGACGCACCTGGACCTTGGGCGAACGCCTCGATGTGAACGACCTCGGCGCGCACAAGGAACGTCCCGAAGAGGTCTATGCGGCCACGCCCGACGGGCTACTGAAGAGCAACGACTCGGGAGGCTCCTTCAAGGTCGTTGGTGACGCCCCCGTCCTGACCCACGTGGACGTGGTGGACGGCAGGACGCTCATCGGCGTGGCCCCGGACGGACAGGTCCAGGTCAAGGCGGACGGCGCCGGCTGGCAGCGCCTCGGCCGCCTGCCTAGCGGTCAGGCCGCCGCGTTCACCGCCGTCGACGAACGGCACCTGCTGGCTGCCGCCGAGGATGCCAGTGTGTACGAGTCCCGCGACGGCGGCCGGACGTTCAACGTCCTCTACGGCGCCCGTTGAACAAGTGTGCCGCGGCGTCAACCGACGCCGCGGCACAGCACCCGCCCATGTTCTACTATGCTACTTAGTAGATTCTGGGAGGAGACGCATGTCCCCTGAAGCCAAGCGCCAGGCCAAAATCAAGGCGGTGTGCCGGCCTCCGGCCGTGCGACCCCACCCACGCGCTACCGCCCTGCCCGGCACCGATGGATCGGCTGGCCGCTCACCGCACTTGGGCTGCTGACTATCGTTCTGAACCTGCTCACGCAGTTCACAGGTACTCGGATGCTCCCGGGCGGACACAGCCCCTTCTACTTGATGCTGGGGGTCGCCGTGGCGGGCCTCTAGCCTCTGGCGGTTCGGCTGGTTCGACCGCGAGGGATGAACCGTCAAGAGCACCCCTCAACGCAGTTACACGACTCGTCTACGGTCCGGCTTAGTAACGCATCACAGGGAGAGGACGGAGAGGTGAGAATACCCAGGCGCGTCGACGCTTCGCTGGAGTGGCTGGAGAAGCACATCGGCGCTCTCGCGGCCACGGTCGCAATGATCATTACAGCGGCGTCCACGCTGTGGCTGCCTTCCTTCGCCGGGTTCATCCCCGGCCTCGCCATAGGCGGTCTCTTCGTCCACCTACGACTCACGAAACGCCTCGCTAAGGCCAGAAGGGACGTCGACGACCTGCTCCGGGACAACGGGGCTCTGCGCCACCGTAATACCATCCTCACCAGCGGCGTCATCGCACAGGACACCCAGATGACCCATAAATTCGTCCCCATCGGCGAGACCGTGGCCGAGGCCCAGGACACACACGGCACGCTGCCTCTCCCGCAAGACGGCACCGGTTCAACAGCTTGAGGACGAACGGAACCGGTCATCGCCGTCATCGTCCTGATCGTCCGGACGCTGACCAAAATCTCCGCCCACCCGCACGACGGACCGGAAGCGAAACCTCGGCCGGCACGCGGTGGCCGTAACCATCGGCGCATTTGCCTCGGGCCGCCGGCCGACACTCTGCTGCCGGCACCGCGCTCACCTGCCATCACTCATGATGATCTTCATGATCCACGGCACGGGCCGTCCGGGGCGGTTTACCACCGTGGTGCCTGGGCACGCCGCCGAGAAATCGGTGCGCCAAGCTCCGCGCGCGCGGTCTCGGCCCACCGCTACCGAAGAGCAGGCCTCCGGCGACTGGTGATGCTCCTATTTGTGGCCGTCATTAGCCGTCTCCCCTACGGACCGCACACCGTGAAGCAGCCCGAGGCGAGGACTAACGCCATGGACTACGCCCGCACGATCACCCTCGACCTGACCTATGACCATGCTGTTCCCAAGGTCAAGGAAGCCTTCGCCGACCAGGGCTTTGGCATCCTGACCGAGATCGACCTCCGCACCACCCTTAAGAGCAAGCTCGGCGAGGACATGGAGGACTATCTCATTCTCGGCGCGTGCAATCCGCAGCTCGCCCACCGCGCTTTGGGCGTCGAGCGTGAGATCGGTCTGCTGCTCCCGTGCAATGTCGTCGTTCGTGCTCTGCCCGAGGGCGGGACTCTGGTGCAGGCGCTCGACCCAGGCATCATGGTCGCCGTCCCCGAGCGGCCCGAGTTGCGTCCGGTCGCCGAAGAGGCCGGACAGCGTATCCAGGCCGCGCTCGACACTCTGTCCAGCCAAGCCGGGCTCGGCTGATGTCTATTACGGGTCTGGCAATCCCCCGCTCGCCATGAGCGTCGCTTCCCCCGTCTGGGCCGGCCACCCGGCAGAAGCCGAGGCCGATGAAGCAACCGGGCAGTCTTAGGTCCCACGGGCCCCTGGGCAGTGTCCGCACCGTTATGGGAATGGGTCACTGGAGCCGCCGCGCCACGATGGCGGTGGGATTTCACTCGTCGGCCGCTGGGCCGTGCGGTGCTGACCGCCGGGAGGCTGCCCGCCATCGGGTGCGGCCCGGCCCGCCGCATTCGCTGGCGGAGCATGCCGGGCGCCGTAACGTTCCCCGCCTGGCACAGGGTCCGCATCGGCAGGCTCAGTAGTGGCGGGATCACGGGAACGCAGTAGGGCGGCCAGGGCGGTGGTGATCGGGACGGCGGCGATCAGTCCTAGAGTGCCTGCGACGCTGCGGACGATCTCAGTGGCCAGCGCAGGTCCGGTCAGCGCCTCGCCTAGCGGCTGGTTGCCGACACTCAGCAGTAGCAGCAGCGGCAGGGATGCTCCGGCATAAGCCAGGATCACCGTGTTGATCACCGAGGCGATGTGCGCGCGGCCGATCCGGGCCGCCGCCCGGTACAGCTGGCCGAACCGGTAAGCGGGGTTGGCGCGCCCCAACTCGGTGACGGTGACGGCCTGGGTGACGGTGACATCGTCCAACACGCCCAGCGCCCCGATGATGATGCTGGCCAGGAGCAGTCCCTGACCGTTGACGCTGTAGCTGAGGTCCAGGTTCAGCGAAGCGTCATCGGTGATCCCCGAAAGGTGCGTCAGATTGATCGCTACCGTGGCGAGTACTCCGGTCAGGGTGAGGCTGGCGATGGTGCCGATCACCGCGATCGAGGTCGACATCGTGAATCCGTGCGTGAGGTACAGCACCGTCAGCATGATCGCCGCTGCGCACACCACCGCGGCCAGCAGCGGCGGCCGACCGTCCAGGATCGCCGGGATCAGGAATTGCAGCAGCAGCACGAACGTGACCGCCAGGCCCAGCAGTGCGGTCAGTCCGCGCAGCCGCCCGAACGCAACCACCGCGAGCGCGAACGCCACCCCGACCAGCCACAAAGGGGTCGACCGGTCGTGGTCCGACAGCTGGTAGGGGCTCACCCCAGGCGGCGCCGAGCCTTCGGGCGCCTCGACGGCGTCGGGCATGTGCAGCAACACGACTTTCTGCCCGGCGGTGAACACCGAGGTGCCTGGCCCGCTGGGCAGTTCGGTGCGCACGACCTGGCCGCTGTCGGCTCCCGAAGTCAACTTCACCCGGGCGGTGCCGCACCGGCGCGGGTCAGTGGGCGGAGCATCGGACGTCGGCTCACCCGGCGGCGCCGCTTGCACCTGCTTCGGACACGGTTTGAGATCGATACCGACGACCGTGCCGGTCACCTTGGTCAATGCCGATCCCGTGCTGGCGGGCGCCTTGGGCTTGTCCGGCCACATCCACAGCACAGCCGCCAACGTCACCAGCGCGACAGGGATAATGACCGCCAGCACCGCTATCCGCACCGGCCGCGATGCCCTGGCCCTCCCGCCATGAGCGTGACTGCCGTGTGCGTGGTTACCGCCCATCTCTGGCTGCTCCTTGCCGCTGTTCGCCCTACACCGCACTAGCCCAACCCGGGGAAGGAGTAACCACCGTGAGGCTCACCGGTGGCAACTGGGAGCTAGTGCCGGGACCTTGCATATCTCAGCATCCGTTTGGTTCCTCGCTTGAGCGTCGCCCTCGCACGTAAGACCCCCCGGCTTCCCATCGCGTCCTCACCGTGTTCGAAACGCCGACCCATTCGGCCAGGCGTGGGGGTGAGGCCCAATCTCAACCAGTCAGCCCGCTAGCCGGGCGGCGAGACGCGGATTGATGCGGATCGCCCCCTGGAAGTTCCTGAAGTAGACCGGTTGAATGCGCACGACGGTGCCGCGCCTCGGTGCGGCGAGCATCTTGCCATCGCCGAGGTAGAGCGCGATATGGGAGATGTATCCCGGGGCGGTGGGGTCGTGGGCCCACGTGAGCAGATCGCCGGGCCGGGCCTTGTCGAACGGGATCCGCCAGCCGGCCTTCGCCTGATCGTCAGCGACTCGCGGTAGCCGGACACCAGCCAGGCCGAAGGCATACTGCAGGATCCCTGAGCAGTCGTAGCCGCCTTCGGCGTCCGACTCTCCGCCCCAGACGTACGGCATCCCGAGCTTGCTCTCTGCCGCTTCGATGGCCGAGCGGATCTGGAGTGCGGTTAAGACCTGACCACGAGCATCCGGGAGCTGGGCACCGGCGTCCGGGGACGCCCCGTTGCCGTTGGCGAGCGGCACGACCTTGGACTCGCCCGATACGAGCCGGCGCACGCTACGAGTGAGTCTCGGCAGGTCACGCTTCCCGGCGCTGATGAGCAGCGCGTTGCCTTCGGCCATGCCCAGGGCCCGCGCGGTTGACCGCGAAACCACGGCATCGACCTCACCGATCCCCACCGTGGCGAGCGCGCCCACTCTGAGGCTGGTCTTTCCAGAGGTTCCGTCGAGCTCCGCTTGGCTGCCGAGGGACACACCGCCGTCGGTCCCCAGCGCGAAGGAGACCGCGATGTCCCCTGCAGCAATGTTGCGCCAGAGCGCGTCCGATTCCGCGGTGGGTTTCGGCGTGTAGCGCCGGAAGGTCGAAGGCTCGACACCGAAGACGGTGACGGGCTTGCCCGCGAGACGTCCCCGTGCCGCATCGACCGTCTCGACTCCACCTACGCCCTTCAAACCGGCGATCTTGGCGATCACCGGGGCCGGTACCGGTCGTGAGGCGGCCACGAGCAGATGCGGCGCGAGCCGCGACTTCAAGGGGGCGACGAGGCCCGCGGAGGCCGATGCGGGACGCCCCGCCGCCAGAAAGCGGGTCGATCCTGATTGCGCCACTGTGGCCGGAGGTGCCTGCGAGGCCGAGCGGACGGCCAGGACCGCCACGTCCGCGATCAGTGTAGTCACCGCGGAAATGCCGATCACCAGGGGAACCGCGCGGCCGCTCGACTTGAACACCCGGACCTCCCACGAGGTTCGCGTACCATCTCCTACGACGTGTCGGAGGCGACGATATCCGCCATGTCACCTCAACGCCAGCCGATGACCGCGCCCAAGCAGTCGCAACACCACCTCAATTACTACTTTGGATAGTAGATATGACAGAAGGCGGGCGACCGACTTGCCTTGATCGCCCCCGTCCGCCCGGCAAGCCACCAAGGCTCACGAGAGCGGCACGACCTGGCTAAACTCAACCCGCCTGCTCAAGGTGTCACCAACCTGGCAACAACTCGACCGCAGCCCACTCGAACCTCCCGCCGCCAGCCTTGTGATCGTCCTACTACGTTGCATCGTAACCGGTTTGTGATCCGCTACCGGATCGGAGGCGCGGACAGACTGTCTAATCTCGGTCGGCGCGGAGGCTGCAGGACGGCGCAGGTGTCGCGTTCTGGACGCCGCTCTTGAACTGGCTCGCTCGACCAGCCCCAATCGCACGACAACCGGTCGTTCTTAGCCGATGACCAAGTCGTGGCCCCTGACCGAGGCGATCTCGATTGAGCCAGGAGCGCGCTGGAAGACGTATGGCCTAGTCAAGGCGGCGCTTTGGCCGACCAGTGGCCACTCCTCACTAGCATGGACGTGGCAGAGAAGGCAGGGAGAGGTACGGCCAGCGGTCGTCGACGCGGATGGTCGATGTGGAACGGCAGGTGGGAGAGCTGATTCGGTCACCGGAACGGTACCGGCGAGCCATGAAGCTGCCGTTGGCCCTGCTCATGCTGCTCTGCGTTCTGGGGATGCACGGCTTCCAGGCGTCGCCGAGCCCCACCGAGACGGTCGGCGTTCCACTGACGGCCATGAGCATCGAGCATGACGCGACGCCGTCCTCGTCGAAGGCCATCCACAAGTCCTCTGGCGAGGACCAGCCAGCCGATCGCCACCAGGATCATCCGGGCGGTCAGGTCTGCCTGGCGATACTGACCATGATCTCCTTCCTTGCGGCGATCGTCGCTCTGTTCGTGCGCGAGCCGATGATCGTGGCGAGGCGGATCCTGACCAGGATCCGGATCCTCCTCGTAGGCCGGCCTCCACCTAGGTCGTCTCTCTACCGCTTGGGCGTGCTGAGGCTGTGACAGGCCGCCGGTGCTTTCGTAGCGCCGGGCTCCCAGACGTCACAGACACTCAACACGGAAGGTTCACCACCATGAAGCGCGTACTCGCGCTCGTCGCCGTCCCCGCCCTGGCGATCAGCCTGGCCGCCTGCGGCGACAACGACTCCAACGATGCCAAGGGCCCGATGTCCGGCCATTCGATGTCGGCGAGCGCTTCGCCGTCCAATGGCGGCTCGCAGGCACAGCACAACGACCAGGACGTCATGTTCGCCCAGATGATGATTCCGCATCACCGCCAGGCGATCGAGATGGCCGACCTGGCCGCCACCCGCGCCGCCTCACCAGAGGTGAAGCAGCTCGCCACGGAGATCAAGAAGGCCCAGGATCCGGAGATCAAGCAGCTGTCCGGCTGGCTGACCGGCTGGGGAGCGTCGGTGCCCTCCCCCGGGACGAGCGGCATGGGCCACATGGGCCATGGCATGGACGGCATGATGACCGAAAAGGAGATGAAGGAACTGGAGGGCGCCCAGGGCGCGGCCTTCGACAAGGCGTTCCTCGAAATGATGATCAAGCATCACGAGGGCGCCGTGGCGATGGCCAAGACCGAGCAGGCCTCCGGGCAGTTCCCCGCGGCCAAGCAGATGGCCACGAACATCGTGAGCTCGCAGTCCGCGGAGATCACCAAGATGCAGGAGCTGCTCAAGCAGTAGTACCGCTCGGCAGTGCGGGCGGGGCCCACGGCCCCGCCCGCACTGCTGTCGGTTCGGCATTCGACGCCCGATACAGGCACGGCGATGTGGCTGAAGCGGCGTCAACTCCGGCCGCGCTTGGTGTGGTGTGGCCTGCTGCGTGTCAACACCAACGCCTCTGCGAGAAGGCCGACCGACCCGTAAAGGACGGCTCCCCCCAACGGCCGGGCCGCCCATCACACGCCCCGTACCCGGCCAGGTGGTAAAGCAGTTCACGCGTCATGATGCTTCGCCGCGTTCCCGGCCCACCGGTTCCTCGGGGACCGCGCCCACGTCAACGGTCGCCAGCTCCGACAGGAGGGACCCATGGTGGGGTGGGCCGGACCAGCTCGCCCGGTCCGGCCCACCCCACGAAGAGTCCGCTAGGCGTCCTGGCCGACGTCGAACTCCCAGTGCCACGGCTCGAACGGACTGCTGAAGGCCCACTTCGGGTGCACCCAGTCATACTTCTTCGAGTTGGCGAGCATCCACTTGAACTGCGGCGACTCATCGTTCTGCACACCGCCACAGAAGTCGGCGGCGATGGCATCCCCGTGCTTGCTGCGGCCTGGCCGTGCGGCCATGCCCGCAGGCATGCGGTCATAGAGCTGCTTCTGCTTGGCAAAGGTGCGGTAGGAGCTCCTCACGCACACGTCCTTGCCGAAGCGCTTCTTATAGGCCGCATTGAGCTTGTAGAAGGCCACCGCCGCGTCGGCCCGCAGGAACTCTCCCCGCTCAGGCAGCGGACAGAGGTCTCGGGTCGGGATCCGGCCGTTCGCGTACTTACGCTTCTTCGCCTGCGAAGGCTTGCATGTGGCCGGCGGCTTGGCGGGCTCCGCCCTGCTCTTATCGGGCTGAGACGCACGTCCCGGCTCAGGCGGTTCTTCACCTCGGTCCGCTGCGAGTATGGCGGGCCGCGTTGTGCGGGGTTCCTTGTCCTCCGAGTCGCCGCCCGTCATCAGGCCGAGCGAACCGGCGAACACACCGGCGAGAACCACTCCGGAAACGGGAGCAGTGAGATTGAAGATCTTTTTTCCATGCCGAGGTCTCACGGCACCTTCTCCTTCCATACCGCCTACCGGGTTAGCTGACGGATTCGGGCATGGAAGCTGCCCTACGACCTCATGCGTTCGTGATGAGGAGAGGTCGATTCACCCCTGCGAGATGTCAGATCGTGTCGACCTGGAACGTTCTCGCGCTGGTTCCCCGGCTCCGCGCGTGCGCGGACTCGGCGTCCCCGTCTTCACCTGACCACCGGGTCGCACTACAGACGAGCCGGATCGCGAGCCGCCGTCGACTCAGCGATGAAGCGGGCACTGATGTGTGGTTTCGGCGCATGGCAGGCACCGAATAGGCACGGACCATACCAAACACCCAAGACGTTGCAAACCATGCGCAAACAGCGCACCCTACTCGGCGCTGGGAAGCAGCATGATCACCAGGGCAGCCGCCCCTTGCTGCTCGAAGATGTCGCCGCTAGCGATAAGCATGGGGGCCAAAGACGATGCACGGTCGTCCGAGCCGTCCGTCGGCAGGCGAGCGACCAGCACATAGAGATCATCGAAGGCGTGTCGCCGCCCCAGGCGGCAGGCCTGCGCACAGAACTTCAGCCAGACCGAGGCAAGTGAAGCCCTGTAGCCTCCGTAAACACCCTCGCTGCGGCGCGGTCTGACTGCCGACTAGGTGTTCTCGGCTGCCACGGCAACCTCGCGGGCGAGGAGCCTCCAGTAGTCTCGCGCAGCCGGTGCCAGGTAGGAGGCGCCCTCCCTGAGGCGTAGTTCGAGGCCGAGGTCGCCCGAGAAGGGATCCTGCGCGAGTGAGGGCGCACTCGTCTCGGCGAGCTTGCTCCGCAAGCTGCCGATCAGCGCGATGACCTCGTTCGGAGGAAGTGGCGCGAGCACGCGCGCTGCCCACTCGGCCGACCACTCGTCCACGGTCAGTCGCCCGCTCGGGTCGATGAACAGCCCCTCGAAGAGCGCGCTGCGGTATGCGGCTGGCCAGATCGTCAAATCGCGGCTCAGAGCACACTCCTCAACGCCGTCGTGTCGAACGACGAAGGTCTCCCGCATCGCGCGCTGCGCCACGGCGAGCCCGATCCTGCGCTGCACGGCCGAATCCAAGGTGGCCATGCGGGCTGCGTCCAGACGCCTGGCGAGATCACCGCGGTGGAAGGTCGCGTGTTCGAGGTCCTGGATCAAAGGCTCGGGCATCGAGAGGGTGAGGACCCCAAGCCGGCGAAGCGCCCACCGGGACCAGAGCAGTGCCCCGTCAAGGCAGAGGTGGACCATCTCCTCGCTCACCGCAGGTTGCTCGGACCGGCCGTGGCCTGTTCCGTAAGCGTCGCGGATCGCACCGAGCTGGGTGACGATGCCCTTCGCGCTCCGGACGAGCTGCCTCAGCTTCTGATCGTCGCTGAGGTCAGGATCCGGCAGACGTTCCAAAGCCTTGTGTGCGTGAATGACGCACTTGTCGAAATCCATCAAGGCTCCGGTGGCCTGCCCGCGCGTCGACATCACGATCTTCGCGATGGCCTCGACCAGCTCCTTGGCCGTGCCAACGCACAGCGGATGGTCGCCGGTCTCCAGAGCCAGGGCAAGACGCCGCTGCTGCGCTTCGATCTCTCGCCACGCCTCGTCCTTGATTCCGCTTGGACGTTCGAGAGTGAGCTGATACACGAGCGGTGGTGTCGATACTCCGGAGGTGGGCGTGGTCACTCGTGCCTCTCAAGGTGACTAGTACAGCGCTGTGGCTGGACAATTCAACACCTCGTGCCCCCGCCGCCTCACACCGTTTTGAGGTGGTATCTCAACCGGAAGCTGTGACGCGGTCGCGCGGACGTTCACGGATGGGAGTAAGCCGTCCAGCGCGCGCGAGGGTACGGATGGCCAAGGCGCAGGCGATGCCCACCACGGCGAGCGCCAGCCACGGCAGGCTGGGCATCCCGATGGCACGGCCCGCGTCGAGGGCGGCCCCTGTGAGCATGTTGCCGAGTGCGATGCCGATGCCAGACATCGTGTTGTAGAGGCCGTAGTAGGTACCGACCAACTCGTCACCTCCGAGCGCCGCGATGGTGGCCATCTCGAATGGGTACGTCACCATGGTCGCGAGCGTGAGCAGTGCGGTGCTCAGCAAGATGGGTGCAATCGCCACCGCATAGCCTGCCGGTCCGTCTGGCAGCGACGCCGTGGCCGGCACCAGGACGGCGGCCAGTCCCATCGGGAGGAACGACAGCCCCATCAACGCCAGCCCCCGGACCAGAGCCTGCGCCGACGTCCAGCGTCCTTTGACCCAGGACGTGATCCGCACCTGTCCCAGCACGGCCAAGCCACCGGACACGACGAAGAGCAGGGTGACGCCGAGCTCCCCTCCCGTCACCCGGCGGACCTCGATGGGCAACCCGAGGTAGACCTGGAAGTTCAGGACGTATGAGCCGATCATCGCCAGGGAGAACAGGACGAAGGCACGGTTGGCCAGCGCCGTCCGCCAATCCCGAACGACGGAACCGCCGGCGCCGGCGCGGGTGCCGCGCCGGGCTGGGAGCGCCTTGGCCTGCGCGACGGCCAGCACCGCGAACAGCCCGGCCGCGACCATGCAGGTGAGCTGGAACGCGATGCCGCCCAGTAGCAACCCGATCAGCGGCCCGACCAAGATCCCCAGCTGGTAGAAGACGTTGAACGCCGCAAACGCCTCGACCTTGCGTTCTCCGGCCTCCCGAGCCAGGTAGGCGCGCACGGCGGGGTTGAAGAAGGCTCCGGCAAGGCCGGTGAGGGCCGAAGCCAAGAGCAGGAGGGGCAACGCGTCGGCGATCCCGAGCAGGACGAACCCGACCGTGCGCAGTACCAGACCCGTGAGGATCATCGGCTTGTATCCGAGCCGGTCGGCGAGGCTTCCTCCTATCAGGAACATGCCCTGCTGGCTGAGGTTGCGGACGCCCAGTGTCAGGCCGACGAGCCACGCCGCGAATCCGAGATCGCTGGACAGGTGATCGGCCAGGTAGGGCATCAGCATGTAGAAGCCCAGGTTGATGGTGAGCTGATTGACCATCAGCAGCCGGACCGGACGGTCGAACGACCACAGCTGGGACCATGTCGCCCTCACAGCGCGGCCTCCGCGGATGCTCCGGCCGGCGCCGTCACGTTGGCGCAGAGGGTCCACCGGGTGACCTCGCGCTCGGCGGGATGCCTGATCACATCGGGCTTCTCGCCAGGGACGGTGCCCAGCAGGTCGTGGCGGGAGCAGTACTCGTCGTCGAAGACCGTCGCAAAATAGCGCTGAGGTCCGTCGGGGAAGACGGCCGCGATCCTGTTGTGTCCCGATCCTGACCGGGCCATCCATGAGGCCACGAGCGCCACCGCCCCCACGCTCCACCCGCCGGTGGTGTACCGGGATTTGGCGAGTTCCCGGCAGGCCCAGACGGCTTCAGCAGGCGCGACCCAATGGACCTCATCGAACGCGGCGTAGTCCACGTTGCGCGGGTAGATGCTGCTTCCCAGTCCGCGCATGAGCCGCGGCCTCGCTGGCTGCCCGAAGATAGTGGACCCGACGGTGTCGACCCCGATGACCCGCAACTCCGGGAACATCCGGCGCAGAACCCGCGAGGTCCCGGCACTGTGACCTCCGGTGCCGACGCTGCAGACGAGCACGTCCACCTGGCCGAGTTGACCAGCCAATTCGAGCGCGAGTCCCTCGTAGGCGGCGACGTTGTCGGGATTGTTGTACTGGTCAGGGCAGTAGGCGTCGCCCTGCCGTTCTCGAAGTTCCTGGACACGTCGTCGCCGGGCCTCTTGCCAGCCCCCGGTGGGATGGGGCTCCGTCACCACGTCGACTGTGGCGCCGTGCGCACGAAGCAGATTGATCATCAGCAGCTCCATCCCCGGGTCCGTGACGAGGGTGGCGGGATGGCCGTAAGAGATCCCGGCGAGTACCAGGCCGAGCCCGAACGTGCCGCTGGTGGATTCGATGATCGGCGTCCCGGGGACGAGATCCCCACGTTCCCGGGCGCGGGCGACCATATAGAGGGCCGGACGATCCTTGATACCGCCCGGGTTCGTGCCTTCGATCTTGGCCCAGAAGCCGTTCGGGCTCCGTCCGGTCAGATCCGGAATCCACAGGACGGGGGTGTCCCCGACCATGCGAGCAGGCGACCGGCAGGTACCGGCTCGCGTTTTCGGGTGAGAGCCAAGGCTCCTTGAAGGCCCTGGGACGTGCAGGTCGATCGCGTCCAACGTTCTCTCCTGAAGGCACGGCTCAACAGCGCGGATGTGGTTGCGGCGCGGCCGCGAGGACATCCCTCAGCGGGCATGCCGAGGGTGAAGATCGGAGGACGTCGTGCTCCGCCTTCTCTTCATCGGCGCGGACGCATAACCCGGCCGATCACAGCCGCGCCAGGCAGATCAGATTCAGGAGACGGGCCCCGTGAGGGCAGCTCGGCGACAAACATCGTCGACGCAACGCGGTGCGGAGGCTCCGCAGGAACATCGCTGCCGTATCTCGCTCTCCCCTCACCAAGAGGACGGCGAGTCCGAGGAACGCGGCGATGAGAAGCATCACGACCCGATTGCCCTCGGACGGGAGAGCCGTCGAGTCTCCACAGTCGTCATGCGACTCCGGGGGCAGACCCTTCGTGGATGCTCCGCCCGCGTTACCGATCTGACCGTCGGTGTAGGAACCGAGGGCGACGGCGAAGACCTTGTGCTCCACCGTCCCGGCCGGTGCTCCGGAGTGCAGACCAGGCAGGCACAGCACGAAGTGGAGCGCAGACAACGTGATCAGCAGGAGTGATAGGCCGCCACCCGACGGCGAGGCACTCCTCATTGAAGCACGTTGCGTCAACTGCACATCACGTACTGTAGTCATCTCCTACGAGCTGTAGGACGAGGCCCCGGCAAAATCCCGTATGCCGCCTTCAGGGCTGAGCCAAGTCGACCTTGGCGGAACTCCAGTGCCCCGCACCCCTTGAGGCGCCTCCCGATCCCGCCTCACCCACAGGCGAAGACGCGACCCCAGACGGATCGGGCCACGTAGATCATTATTGAATTTTACCTTTGCCGACTTGGATCCACTGAGCTCCATGTACTAACTTGCCTAGTAGTCGGCCGGAGAACGCCGCTCCAGAGGCGACCGTCCGAACGCCTAATTCCATGGCGCCCGACGCCCTGGAAACCGGGGACCCATCCTTCTTGGGGTGAATCCGCGACCGGAGTCGCGGTAGGGCCTGCTCCTGGCCCGAACCCGTCAGCTAACCCGGTAGGCAGTCAAGGAGAGGAGAAAGCGTGAAAAGGCAGTACGCTCCCCCAGTCGTCGGCCGCCCTGTGCCTGACTCCCCATCGGCAAACCGTCCTAGCAGCTGACCTGCCACAGCGAAGAACACCGGAAGTCAGCAGAGAAACGGGTTCTGTTGGATCCGGTCCTTTGATGAGGACGATCTCGCGGCCCGCTGATACAGCGTCTTCTTCATGGCGTGCACGTGCGCAACTAGTTTACCGGCGCCCTTTCGAGTCCACGGCCATAGCCGGGGTGGGCAGACCGCTATGCATCCGTGCCCGCACTATTCCCAGTTGACCACAGGCGGCGAGTTCCGCCTGCCCTTCGGCCTGCCATTCATACGACATTGGCCACGCCGTCGGGCGCCCCCTCGGAGGAATTCCGATGAACTACGACGGACGACACCGCGCGAACGACTCCACAGGCGGTGCCGTACCTCGCCGAGCTCTCCTGCTGGGCGGCCTCCTCGCAGCCGGCGCGGCATTCGGCGTCCAGGAGATGCGGGGTTCGCCTCCGGAGCGGACAGCTCAACGAGCCGCCTCGAGTAGCCAGGCGGGCGTGCCCGATGGCAGGCGATCTCCCACCTCCGGTAACGCACGCAAGACGTCCGCCAAGTCTCCGCTGATCCACCCGACAAAGGAGTGGGGGGCCGGCAAGCCCGAGAGGACCGCGGCCGTCCGCCGGCGTCCTCCCAAGTACATCGTCGTCCATCACACCTTCACCGACAACGTCGATGACTACTCGCTCGCGCGGGCCCAGCGCCTCGCGCGCGCCATCCAGAATGCGCATAAAGGTCGAGGATGGGGCGACACCGGGCAGCACTTCACCATCAGCCGGGGAGGCCACATCCTGGAGGGACGTACGGGTAGCCTCCAGGCCGCCCAGCGGGGCGAGATGGTAGTCGGCACGCATGTGAGAGGCGCGAACGCCGACACAGTAGGCATCGAGTGCGAAGGCACCTACAACACCGTTCTGCCTCCGCAACGCCTACGCGATTCCCTGGTCAAGGTCTGCGCCTGGTTGTGCGAACAGTATGACCTCGACCCGTACGAGGCCATCGTCCCGCACATGAAGTTCAACGACACAGACTGCTGCGGTTACAAGTTCGCCCCCACGCTCCCAAGCCTGCGCAGAGACGTCGCCAAGGTCGTCTCCTCCAGGATGCTCCGCTGACACGAACCGCATCTGCGTGGACCATCCGTGCCTAGGCGCGACCTGCCAGCCCGATACCAGGCCCTGCGGTCTCGGCCTCACTGGCGCCCCACGCGAGATCGCAGGTCGGCGGGCCCGCCATGGAACGCCTCTGGGCTCGTGGACAACACGTCCCACCGACTTCGGAGACGACTCCGAATGATTGACCAGATCACCTTCTGGCCGTGCACGTCAGATCATTCGTGCAGTGCTGTGAACACTTACCCGGCGCCGTAGCCTATCCGTTCATGCCGCTCGTCGCCGTCTGCGATTTCCAGCCGCTTGTCTGCCGCTCCGAGCAGGCCAAGATCCTGGATTCGGGTCGAGGCCGTGGCACACCGTCAGGATCACCGTCCGGTTCTCGGCCTGCAAGAGATATCCAGCGCCTGACGCACTCCCGGCAGCTTTCCCTCGACCGTGTCGAGACGTCCGCCCGCCCTACTCGGTCCTCCCGTACACGGCGTCAGCAGCCGGTTCATCTCGGCTACTTCGCCGAGATGGTCTTCTTTAGCGGTCCGGGCGAGTTTGGTGGCGAACGAATCCCGACCGTGCTGGAGTTCGTCGGCCGCCTCCGAGATGCCCTGGGAATGATGCATGCGCATGAGTATCAAGAACAGCCGGTCGACCTGCGCCCCGCGCGCCTCGCGCAGCATGCGCAGGTTCTGCTGATCCATCTTCCGGACGGGAGCCGGGGCCGGCATCGGCTCGGCGCTGCGCTCTCTGAGCCAGGCCCGCATCTGGCCGATCTGGCGGGTCTGCACCTCTACGATGTGCGAGGCCAGTCGACGAACCTCTTCTTCCGCCGCCCGCTCCCCAGCCACCCTGGCCATCTGCACAGCCACCTGGTGATGAGGGAGAAACTTGGCAATAAAGCTGACGTCGTGCCGCTCCGTCGGCCAGTGGGTCGCGAGACTCACGCCTTCGTCGCCTGCGGCGGAGGAAGCGGAGGTGGCGGTTGACAGGGCCAGCGAGCCGACCACCGCCGCAACGGCAGCCAGGCGAGTGGGCCGCCGCCCCAAAACTCCACCCCAAGTAACCACGAACCCTCCCAATTATCCCGTATGGTGGGCGCTGTTCAATGAGTCACCCAAAGGCCTGGTCTAACCCCCCAAGCGCACTGGCGTCCGAATCAACGATGTACCACAGCAACTCGACACACGTGGCCACACGCCGCGACTTTGACATCTCTTTGATACGCCATCCCGGGCGGCCCGCTTCGCGAACTGAGCGGACTACTCTGCCTGTTCCCGGCCAGTCCACTCTCTCGCCACCAAGCAGGATATTTTTGCCGGTCTACGCTTTTCGGCAAGCAACCTGTTGGTCAGCGGCGCGGAATGAGTGTGCGGGTCAGGTCCTCTCTGAGACGCTCCTTTAACATGGCGGTGTCATCGGTCTACTCGGAGGCGATGCGCACCGTCTGGATTCCGCAGCGCAGCCAGTGCCGGTCCCGGTCCTCATCGTCGGCTTTACGGGTACGGGCGTAGTGGTGCGGGCCATCGACTTCCATAACGACGGCACGGCCGTTGCCGATGACGACGAGGTCAGGGCTGCGTACGCCGACGTCACGGAGTTTTGCACTCGGCAAGGGAAGGATGGCGATAGCGTTCTGGGGCGGGCCCTCCCGCTGAATTTCTTTGAGGACCTGATAGACCACGAGTTCAGCCCTACTGCCGAACAATAGCCCGTCCTCGCTAGGGTGGCCGTCACCAATCTGCCTCTCGCGCCGGCCCTGATTGGTCGGAGTCGAGGCAGAACTTGCGGCGCTCTTGCGCCAGTCGGGGCCGATGTCGGGAAGTGAAGGGACGCTGGGCTCGACCACAAGAGACTGGACGTCTTCGCGTTGGAGGCGGTGGAGAAAACTCGCCAGGCTTCGCCAGACCGAGTCGGTCACCGACGGAGTGAAATCGGAGACAAGCTCAGCTTCCACGGTCAGGACAGCTTCATAGGTATCAGCTCTCCAGTTGTCATCGGGAACCGGGTGAAAGAAGCCTCCGTCGCGGCGAAGGGCGAGGGTCGCGGCGCGGACCAGGTCTTGAGCGGTTCTCTGGTTATCATTGCCAAGCTGATAATGGACTTGACCGAGGACGAGATCGAGCTTTGTTGCGTCGTCGTCTCTGAGCGGCAGGGGGATGACTGGACCAGCGGCATGGCCTATCGGGACCGCCGCATAGATCGGTCGGCCGGAAAGGAACTCATGGGCTCGCAGCGCCCAGCCGTCCGGCGCCAACAACCGGTTCAGTTCGTCAACCTGCCGAGTCGCCCGGTCGACGTCAGACTGCACCTCGGGATGGACCATCCGAGCCAGGAACGCCAGGAGCACTTCATCTGGTCCGTCCGTAAGCTGAAACCGGAGGTCCTCGAGAACCCAGTCATCCTCCCAATCGTAGTTGTTGACCCGGTGCTGGATGATGTCACGCCGTGCCGTCGCGTATCGCGAGTCGTTCGACGGCAGGGCATCCAAGTCATACAGGCTCTCCAGGAACCCGATCTCGGCCAGCCGCCCCCACCACGAATCGTCCAACCCGCGCAGGTAGTCGAAGACGTCGCGCCGAGTGACTGCAGTGATCTTCTTAGACTGCTTGTCGTGTCCAGAGCGGATGTTGGGCTGTGTCATGACTCAAGAATGACCTCCCCACCGGCCAGCGCGCCGGAGTTTAGCGCGCTTGGAGAAGTACGGGACCGGTCGTCCTCCGCCATCGGCGGGGAACGGCTCGCTCTGGCGACCTTCGATATGCCATGGAGCCAAGCACCGGCGCGGCACAGCGAGACGCCGGGCAAGGTGGATGACGCGCGATGGTTTGTCACGCGTTGATGGCGGTCAGGACCGAGCACGACGTCTGAGCGTGTTGCAAGGTCAGGACCCCCAAGCTTGTAACAGTGGACCTGGGTCGAGCCCTCGTCGAGCCCGCCGTGCGCCTGGAGCCGGCCCCGACACGGCGAACACCCCCAGCGACGTGGCGTCTTCGTGAGCCGGGTGAAGTCCGAACTAGGGGCGAGTTTCGCCAGTTGTTCGCTGTCCAGGCTGGCCCTGGCGCAGGCCGCTCCCCTGACGCACTCATTGAAGCGCTCCTCACTGGCCAGCCCGCGAGGGTCATTTTGCGCCCTCCGGGCCATGATGGGATTGCCGGACCACCTACCAGATCGACACGCTCGCTGAGATGCGAGCGCTCGATCGTGACTGTGACGATGGCGAGTCCGCCCAGCGCCCGGGCTAATCAACCAAACTGAGCAACGGAACCTTCAGCTGACTTCGCTCGCGGCGATTTACGCAACCTGGCGGCTCAAAGCACATGGCGGCCGGGGTTTCGAAGCTTGCAGCCCGCCTACGTCAGCCAACACAAGCAGGGCAGCGGTACTGTGCGCCTGCCGCCCTGTTCCTTGTGCGCGGAGTCCTCTTTCGTTGCAACTGGCATGGGTTGTACGTATGAACCGGTGTTCCTGTTCTGCGCTACGAGGCTTCGAGAAGTGCTAGGAGGGCGGCGGTGGGGACGCGGTAGCAGGTGCCGATGCGGATGACCTTGCAGGGGAATCGATCGTTCTTGGCGAGTTGGTAAGCGTAGGTGCGGGAAAGGCCGAGAGCTCGCGCAGCGGTGACTATGTCGACGACGGCAGGAAGTTCAGCGAGGTCGGAGTGTTTGAGGGGCTGCATGGTCAGGCCTCCATGGGGATGAGACTTGTCGTCGGAACAGGAAGGTCAGGAAGTCGATGCGACCTTGAGCGGACAGGACGAGGGGGCTGTGGATTGGCAGTCGCCGCCGTAGCTGCAGGCTCGGATCGGCCCGCCCGGCGGTGGGCTTTTGGTCTTCTTCGGTGGCGGGGCGTTCTCTTCGGACGCTGGTGGCTGGAGTCCGGGGGACATGGGGCGCGAGGGGTCTTGGTGGCGTGCGTGTCACGGTTCGAACTCCCGTGATGATGCAAGTGGAGGACTCCGGTCAGGTTTCGGTGGAACTCGGTGGTATGGGGCGGGTGGCGCCGATGTATTGGCGTTCGCGGTAGGGGTTGCCGGTGAATTGAGAGATGCGGACGACGTCGCCGGTGTGGGGTGCGTGGATCATGCGGCCCGAGCCGTAGTAGATGCCGACGTGGTGGATGGTGGCG
>NZ_VCKZ01000049.1 GCF_005889745.1 Actinomadura geliboluensis | reverse complement strand
GCCCCCGCCCGGCCGCCGCCGTCCCCGCGCGCTGCCCTGGCTGCTCGCCGCGGGCGTGCTCGCGCAGGCGGCGGTCCGGCTGTGGTTCGCCCGCGCCCGGACCGGGCCCGTCGCGAACCCCGACGAGACCGGCTACCTCGTCGCGGCCCGGTGGCTGGCCGGCGGGCCCGGCGCCGACCTGTCCGGCAACACCTTCTACCAGGGCGGCTACGCGCTGCTGCTCACGCCCGCCCACTGGCTGTCGCACGACCCGACCACGGTCTACACGGCCGTCATGGTGATCAACGCGGTGATCGGCGCGGCGCTGTTCCCGCTCGGGTACGCGGCGGCGCGGCGGTTCGGGCTGGGCCGCCGCGCCGCGCTCCCGGCGGCGTTCGCGGCGGCGCTGCTGCCCGCCGCGACCTTCTTCGGCGCCTTCGCGCTCGCGGACGCCGTCCTGCCGGTGCTCGTCCTGGCCTGGCTGCTGGCGCTCGACCGCTTCGCCCGCACGGGCGGCGCGGGCGGCGCGGTGCTCGCGAGCCTGGCCGCGGCCTCCATGGCGGCCGTCCACTCGCGCGGGACGATCGTCCTGCTGGTCCACGTCCTGGCGCTGGCCGTCATCGCGGTGAGCGGGCGGCGGTGGCGCGGGGCCCTGGCCGGGGGCGGCGCGGCCGCCGCCGGCTACGCCCTCGGGGCCGCGCTGAACGCGCGGCTGGAGGCGGCGCTGTACCCCGGCGGCGTCCGGGACCTGGCCGGCAACATCGAGACCCGGCTGACCACGGCCGCCGGGCAGGCGTGGGCGCTGTCGGGGGCCGCCGGGCAGGTCTGGTACCTGGTCGCCTCCACCTGGGGGCTGGCCGGGGTGGGGCTCGCCGTCGTGGCGGCGGCGCTGGTGCGGCGGCGCACCCCCGCTGCCGACCGGATCATGGCGGGCGTGCTGCTCGCCGCCACGTTCGGGATCGCCTACGCGTCGTCGGCCGCGCTGCCGGACGAGCACCGGGTCGGCAACTTCGCCTACGGCCGGTACCTGGCGTGCGTGGCCCTGGTCTACGCGCTGGCCGGGGCGGCGGCGCTGCTGCGGTCGGGCGCCCGCCGGGCCCTCGGGCTGGCGGCGTCCTCCGCCCTCGTCCTCGCCGCCGCGGGGCTCTGCGTCACCGCCTACGCGGGCGAGCGGCTCCGCACCCACACGTTCATCGGGTTCGACTTCCCCGAGATCATGTTCCTCGCCGACGACCGCACCGCGCTGCATCTGCGGGAGGCGTCGCTCACCGCGGTCGGGCTGCTCTGCGCGCTCGCCGTCCTGTCCCGGCTGCGGCGGGCGCCGCTGATGGCCGCCGCCCTGGCCGCGACGAGCCTGGCCGCGATGACGTTCGCCATGGGGCCCTCGCCCGAGCGCGTCCGCCCCGCCTCGCCGATCCCCGGCCCGCAGGCGGGCGGGGTCGTCGCGGACGCCTCCGTCCACTGGGCGGTCAGGACCAAGCTCATGTACCCGGTCTGGTGGACGCGCGTCGGCCGGACCGACGTCCGCGACGGCCGCCCGCCCGCGCCCGGGGTGTGCACGGTCGTGGTCTCCCTGCCGGACGGGACGTCCCCGGCCGCGTCATGGCCGGGGCACCCGGCGGGCTGGCGGCACTACGCCCGGGAGGACTGGTCGGTCGGCTGGGTGCTCTGGCACGACCCGTCCTGCCCGGCGGCTCGGTAGCGGCTCAGTAGCGGGTCACCAGCGCGATGCGGCCGTGGTCGACGAGGAAGCCGTCCGAGACGAACGTCACCTCGCCGCCGTACTCCAGCACCGTCTCGATGACGTCGTCCACGGCGTCGTCGACGACGTCCGCGCCCCTGAGGACGCCCGGCATGCCGTCCACCGGGACGATCTCGCCGCGGGCCTTCACCGCCGGCGCGTAGTAGCCGCGCTCGACGACGAGGTGCTCGCCGCGGCCCTCCTCGGCGAGCGGCGTGACCTCGCAGAGCCCGCCCGCGTAGCGCTGGATGCTGCGCGCGGCCTCCAGTTCCGCCAGCACGCCGACCTCGCGGAGGTCCTCGTAGGCGGCGAGCGCCGGGCGCGCCGCCTCGGCGAGCGCGCTCGCCGAGGCGCCCTCGAAGCTGCCGTCGACGCGGCCCGCGACGGTGATGTGCGGCCCGGCCACCTCGTCGAAGAACGCCTGGTGGCGGGTGACGCCGGCGACGATCAGCGGGCGCCGGTCCCGGGCCAGGACGCGGTCGAGCGCGGCCACGACGTCCCGCATGGTGCGGCGCTGCCGCTCGCCGTCCCCGCCCTGGGCGGCGCGCCGCGCCAGCCGCCCGGAGCCGGCCTCGTCGATCGGCTCCGGCTCGACCGGGAAGCCGCCGCCGGTGCGTTCGGTCAGCTCCTCGCCGCGGCCGTCCCACAGCCGGGTCCGCTGGTCCGACAGCGACAGCAGCCAGTAGCGCGGGGTGCGGGTGTAGGCGGCGACGAGGTCGCGGGTGGCGAACCCGGTGTCCACGACGACGCGCTCGTCCACGTGCTGGCCGATCGTGAAGGAGTGGTGCTCACCGTCGGGCGCGGCGAACAGCACGAGCCCGTCGGCGGCGTGCCGCAGGTCGACCTCGTCCGCCGCCCGCTCCAGCCCCCGCACGACATGGTCGGCGGCCTCGGGCGTGACCCGGACGTCGTCGTGCAGCCGCCGCCGGACCTCGGCCAGCAGGTTGCGCAGTCGGATCGGGTCCTGGCGGTTGTCCGGGACGGAGCGGTGCGTCGGCATCAGCACCGACACCGCCGGGTAGGCCCGCGGCTTGCGCAGCTCGGACAGGGTAACGGCGTCCATGATCCCCCGATCGGTCGGCCTTGTTCGTTTATGTCTCTTTTCTAGCTACCGACAGGTAAATCAGGTGTAAGGGGCGGCCGATGCGCCCGCCTAGACCCGCTCGATCACCGGGCCGAGGACGTCCAGGAACGGCGCGTGCACCGTGGTGTAGGAGAATCCGAACCGCTCGCGCCGCTCCCGGATCTGCTCCGCGAGCTGCTCCTCCGTCCCGAGCAGGAGGAACGGTGTGTCCAGGATCTCCTCGACGTCCATGTACGGCATGCGCTCGGCGCGGATCCGCTCGGCCTCCGCGCGCCGGTCGGCCGTCACCTGGACGTGCTGGACGAGCACGTTCCACTCGATCGCGTCCGCCCGGTCGCCGGCGTGCTCCCGGACGAACCGGACCCGCTCCTCCGCCTCCGCGGCCGTGCCCAGCCGGAACGTCCCCGGCGGCTCCCCCGCCACCTGGTACGCCCCCGCGATCCCGACGATGTCGGCGTACCGCGCCGCCGTCCGCAGCACCGTGTCGCCCGTGCCGCCGACCAGCAGCGGCGGCCCCGAGCCGCCGAACCCGGCGCGCTGCACCGGCGCCAGCTCGGCCAGCCCGAAGTGCTCGGCGATCGGCCGGTGCCGCTCGTAGCCGTCCCCGCCGAACAGCGCGCCCAGCTCCTCGATCATGCCGGTCATCCGCTCCGCGCGGGCGCCGAACCCCTCCCAGGGGATGCCGGCCGCGTCGAACTCCCACTTCATGTGCCCGGCGCCGAGGCCCAGCTCCACCCGCCCGCCGGTGAGCCGGTCGGCGGTGGCGACCTCCCGGGCGAGCAGGTGCGGGTTCCAGAACCCGGCGTTCAGCACGAGCGTGCCGACCCGCAGCCGCTCCGTCGCCTCCGCGGCGGCGACCATCGTCGGGAACGGCGCCGGGGCCCCGAGGTGGTCGGGCACCAGCGCCGTGTCGTAGCCGTACCGCTCGCCGCGCCGGCACCAGTCGGCGAACTCGTCGCGGGAGGGGATGTCGAAGAAGTTGAACCCGAACCGGAAGTCCGTCATGTGATCATGCTGCCAGCTCAGCCGGGCGTGATGAAGGACGTCTCGTAGGCGAGGATCACCGCCTGGGTGCGGTCCCGCGCCTGGAGCTTGGCGAGGATGTTGCCGACGTGCGTCTTCACCGTCTGCGGGCTCACGAACAGCTCCGCGGCGATCTCCGCGTTCGAGCGGCCCTTGGCCATCAGCCGCAGCACGTCGCCCTCCCGCTCGGTGAGCCGGCCGTGCCAGTCCGCGCCGGCCCCGCCGCCGGACGGGCCGTGGTGCGCCGCCAGCTCCCGGATCGCCGCCGGGAACAGCAGGCTGTCGCCGTGCGCGACCATCCGGACCGCCTGCAGGATCTCCTCCGGCCGGGTCCGCTTGAGCAGGAAGCCGTGCGCGCCCGCCTTCAGCGCGTCGTAGACGTACTCGTCGTTCTCGAACGTGGTGACCACGATGATCCGCGGCGGCTCCGGCACGGTCTCCAGCAGGCGGCGGGTCGCCTGGATGCCGTCGAGGCGGGGCATCCGCACGTCCATCAGCACCACGTCGGGGCGCAGCCGCCGCACCGCGTCCGGCACCTCGGCGCCGTCGGCGGCCTCGCCGACCACGGCCAGGTCGTCCTCGGCGTCGATGATGGCGGCGAGGCCCGCCCGGATCAGCCGCTCGTCGTCGACCAGCAGCACCTTGATCGTCATGTTCCGGACCTTAGCGGCAGCGAGACCCGGAACCGCCACGCGTCCCCGTCGGCCCCGGCGGCCATGTCGCCGCGCAGCACGGTGACGCGCTCGCGGACCCCGGCGAGGCCGCGGCCGCCGCCGTGGTCGGCGCCGTCGCCGCGGGCCGCCCCGAGCGGGTTGCTCATCTCCACCTCCAGCCGTTCCCCGGCGATGCCGAGCCGCAGCCGCACCGGGACCTTCCCCGCGTGCCGCAGCGCGTTCGTCAGCCCCTCCTGGACGATCCGGTACGCCTCCCGCGACACCGCCGCCGGGACGTGCTCGACCGCCGGGTCCACGGCGGCGTCGAGCGCCACCCCCGCGATCCGGGTCTGCTCCAGCAGCCGGCCGAGGTCCTTCAGCGTGGCCTGCGGCGCGGCCGGGCGGGACGGGTCCTCGCGGAGCAGCCCGAGCACGTGGTCGAGGTCCTCCAGCGCGGCGCGGGCCGACTCCTCGATCGCGCCGAGCGCCTCCCGGGCGAACGCGGGGTCGCTGTCCAGGACCCGTCCGGCCGCGCCGGCCTGGAGGGTCACCACGCTCAGCGCGTGCCCGACCGAGTCGTGCAGCTCCCTGGCCAGCCGGTTGCGCTCGGCCAGCTTGACCGCCCTGGCCTCCATGTCGGCGAGCCGCTCGGCGGCGGACGGGCCGAGGAACCACGGCGCGAGCCGGGACAGCAGCGCCCCGGACGCGACGATCAGCGCGAGCAGCGCGGCCAGCGACGCGAGGCCGAGCGGCGGCGCGGGCCACTGGTGCCACGTCCCCTCCCACCCCCACGCCTCCATGAGCCGGGTGTCCCACGACACCATCGGCGCGAGGACCAGCACGGCCGCGAACGGCGGCACCGCGAGGCTGAGCCCGCTGACCACCACGCCCGCGAAGAGGTGCAGCGTGAACCACGCCGCGGCCCGGACCCGGCTCTCCCACGACGCCGCCGAACCGGGGGCGATCGCGGTGGCGGGCCCCTTGAGCAGCTCCCGGGCGAGCGAGCCCTCCAGCAACCGCACCGTCGGCACGAGGCCGGTGACGAACACCGCCGCGGCCGGCATCACCACCAGCATGAGCACGAGCATCACGGCGGTGTCGCCGACCGGCAGCAGCGGCGTGAGGCTCATCGCCAGGAACCAGTACGGCATCAGCAGCGCGCCGCCCACCACGAGATGGGACCAGCGCTGCCAGGTGGTCCGCTCGATCAGCGGCCGGAACACGCGCAACACGCATCGATCCTGGCAGACGGGACGCCGCGGGCCCTCCCCCGCGCGAGGGAGGGACGCGGTTCCGCCGTCGCCCTCAGGTCTTGCCCTGCCCCTCGGCGGCCCGGTCGCGCTCGGCCAGCTTGGCGAGCCGCGCGTTGTAGGCGGCGAGCTCGTCGTCCTCGGCCCGGCCGCCCGGCCGCGCGGCCCGGTCGGCCTTGCGGTCCATGCGGCGGGCCTGCCGCTGGTCGTCGGCGTACCACTGGAACGCCATCACGATCAGGACGATGAACGTCGGGATCTCCCCGAACGCCCAGGCGATCGCGCCGCCGGTGTGCTGGTCGTGCAGGATCGTGGTGCCCCACGGCGGGTCGACGGCCCCGTACCAGCCGCGCGCCAGCGCCTGGCTCATGTTCATCAGCGCGATGCCGAAGAACGCGTGGAACGGCATCGTGACGAACAGCAGGATCAGCCGCGCCGGGTAGGGCAGCTTCTTCGGCGCCGGGTCGACGCCGAGCAGCACCCAGAAGAACAGCGACCCCGCCGCGAGGAAGTGCACCATCATCGCGATGTGGCCGAGGTGGTTGCGCATCGCCGCCTCGAACAGCGGCGTGAAGTACAGCGCGAACGTGCTCACCACGAAGATCAGCGTCGCCACCGCGGGATGCGCGACGACCGCGAGGTAGCGGCTGTGCAGCAGCGCGGTCAGCCACTCGCGGGGGCCGCGGTCGCCGCGCACCCGGGCGGGCTTGAGCGCGCGCAGCGCCAGCGTCACCGGCGCGCCGACGACCAGGAAGATCGGCACCAGCATGTTCAGCACCATGTGCTGCGCCATGTGCACGCTGAACAGGATCGGCGCGTACTTGGCGACGCCGGTCTGGGTGACGGCGAGGATGGCCACCAGGCCGAGGATCCAGGCGGCGGTGCGCCCCACCGGCCAGGAGTCGCCGCGCCGCCGCAGCCGGACCACGGCGGCCAGGTACAGGCCGCCGAGGACGGCCACGAGGACGGCGAAGAACAGGTCGAACTGCCACAGTGTCAGCAGCCGCATCGGGGTGACCTCGGGCGGCATGTCGTAGCCGAGCAGCGACTTGACCGCCGACTCCGGGGCGGTCGGCGGGGGCGGCGCGGTGCGCGCCAGCGCGACCGCGAGGCCCATGGTGGCGGCCATCACGGCCGCCTCGACCGAGCCGAACCGGGCGAAGGCCCCCGGCTTGCCGGCGGCGAGCGCGGGCAGCGTCCGCTCGCGGTGCCACCAGCCGAACCAGCCGAGCACCCCGAACGCGACGATCTTCCCGAGGGCGAGCCGGCCGTAGTTCGTCGTCGCCAGCTCGGCCGGGTCGGGCAGCCGGGCGATCACGTTCACCAGGCCGCTGACCCCGACCGTGATGTAGCACCACAGGGCCATCCGGCTGAACCGCTCCGCCATGACCGGCAGCCGGTCGCGGCGCAGCAGCGCGTGCGCGCCGACGATCGCCAGGCCGCCGACCCACGGCGCGACCGCGGCGACGTGCAGCGCGACGCCGGTCGTCGCGACGGAGTGGTTGGCGGCCGAGGCCGAGTGCCCGGTCAGCGGCGCGGGCAGCAGCGCGATCCCGGCCATGGCGAGCAGCCCGAACGCGGCGGCGGGCGTGGTGGTGGTGCGCGCCAGCAGCGCCACCACCACGGCCAGCAGCACCACGATCATGAGCGCGGTGCCCTGCGGCAGCGAGCCGACGTAGCTGCTCAGCTCGCTGCCGGTGAGGACCTCCCCGACCGGCTGGCCGAGCACGTCGGCGACCGTGAACACGAGGGTGGCCGCCGCGGCGGCGGCCCAGCCCGCGGCGATCCAGGACGCGGCGCGCAGGTAGCCGACCGCGTCCGCGGACAGCCGGGCGGCGCCGCGCCCGCCCTCGACGGGCAGGAACGCGGCGGCGGCCAGCACGGCGCCGACGGTCAGCGCGGACAGCAGGTCCATCGCGGCACGGGACGCGGGCAGCCCCCACCGGGTGAGGGCGCCGGCGTCGCCGAGGCCGGGGATGACCTTCTCGGTGACCGACCCGCCGAGGACGAGGCCGGCGACCAGGGCCGCGGCGGCGGCCGCCACCGCGACCGCGCCGGCCCGCCAGACGCTCAGGCTGCCCTTATTCACCGCGGTTCACTTCCCGGTCGCCGCCTGGTGCTTGCGCTTGGCGCGGTACACGATGCCCACCCCGACGCCGATGCCGACCATGAGCCCGGCGACGATCAGCACCCACAGGACCGTCCCGGAGCCGGAGTCCTTCTCGGCGGCCTGCTCCTGGTCGACCTTGAGCGGCTGCTCGTCGGTGGTGGCGGCGTCGCCCGTCTGCTGCTCGGCGCCGACCCCGCCGGTGGCCGGCGCCGGCGCCGCGGCCTCGCCGCCCGCGGCGGTGAACGCCAGGCCGTCGCCCTCGATCGGGTGCCCGTCCTCGCCCACGACCCGGTAGGCCACCGTGTAGGACCCGGCGGGCAGCGGCCCCGTCAGCTTCTGCGTCACCGTCGTGCCGGAGCGTTCGGCCGGGCCCGACTGGTACGTCTTGTCCTGGTCGTCCTTGACGACCACCTGCGCCATGCGGATCTGGTCGCTGAAGACGAGCTTGACCTCGGTGACCGACTGCGCGGACTGGCCCTTGGCGGGCGTGCTGCTCACCAGGCGGGTGTGCGCCAGGGCGGGGGTCGCGGTGGCGGCGCCGAGGGCGAGGACGAGGGCGGCGACGGCGCCGAGGCGTCGCGCGGCCCGGCGGGGCTTGCGGATGTTCATGGAGGGCCGGGTTCTCTAGTGAGTCGAAGGGCTTCGTCTACCCTACTGAGCCCGCCGGGATGGCACGTCCCGGGTCGGGCGGTGGCCCGGCCCGGGACGGACGGTCAGCTGCAGTCGCAGCAGCAGCCGTCGCAGCAGTCGCAATCGCAGTCGCAGTCGCAGCAGTTGCAGCACTCGCAGCAGTCGGAGCAGCCGTCGTCGCAGTGCCGGGTGCACCAGCAGCGGTCCCCGCACGAGTCGCCGTGGTGGTCGCTCCACTCGGGCTGGAAGACACCGCAGGTCACGCACACGGCCGCCCCGGTGAAGCACGGGACGGGCCAGCCGGGGCGCGGCGGCCGGGGGCCGTGCTTCGACTGGTTCTCCGGGTCGGCGAAGGCGCGGTCGACCGAGCGGGCGACCTCCCGGTCCAGCAGGGCCCGGACGAGCCGCGGCCGCTCCAGTTCCAGGTCGGCGAGGGCGAGGCGGAGCCCGTGCAGCGCGCCGTCGGCGTGCCGGCGGGCCTCGTCGAGGGAGGTGCCGGTGGCGAGGAGCGGGTTGTAGGCGCCCGCCGCGCGGTCGTGGGCGAGGTCCTCGACGGCGTCGAGCAGGTGCGCGAGGCGGCCGAAGAAGCGGCCGGCCTCGGCGAGGGTCTCGGCGTTGCCCTCCCGGCCCGCGAGGACGGCGGTGTGCGCGAACACGGCCGCGACGGCGGTCTCGGTCGGCTCGGTGAGGTCGAGCAGCCCGAGCCCGGGCGCCGCCTCCAGGGCGGGCTGGCGGGCGACGGCGTCGCGCAGCACCGCCGGGTCGAAGCCGACCGCGGCGCCCGTCCGGCCGCCGGCCGCGTCCCAGCGGCCCGCCATCCGGCCCGCCGCGGCGGCGACCGCGCGGCGCGCGTAGGGCCCGTCGCCGTCCGCGACGTGGTCGCGGGTCTTACCGGCCGCGAGCAGCAGCGACGCGGCGGCGGCGAGCCGGGCGCCCTGCGCCTTCGCGGTGACGACCTCGGCGGTCTTCATCCCGCGCAGCGCGCACGGCCCGGCCTTGCGGCGCGGCGACAGCTCCGGCGCCTGCGCCTCGACCAGCACCGACACCAGGAGCCCGTCGTAGTTGGTGACGAGCCGCGCGGCCTGGCCGTGCTCGGCCCGCAGCGTCAGGCACAGCCCGCACAGATGGGCCATCCAGTCCTTGAACAGCGACCCGCACAGGACATGCCTGCACGGCCGGACGACACCGAACACCGGCGACTCCCCCCAGCTCCGACAACTCGCAGCATTATGGACGCCGCGCCGCCCGCGCCGGTTCGATCACACGCCGGTTCTCTGACCGGCCGGTCCGGTCACACGCCGACGCAGGTGAGCGCGCGCCGGTAGGCGGCCATCCGGGTCTCCTCGGCGGTGCCCGCCTCGGCCAGCACCTCGGCGAGGTCGAACCACGCCTGCGCGGCCTCCCGGGAGGACTCCATCTCCTCCAGGCAGGTCGCCGCCCGGGTCAGCACCTCGACGGCGCGGTCCCGGCGGCCGAGCCGCACCGACGCCTCGCCGAGCACGGTCAGCGCCCCGGCGGTGGCCCGGCGCGGGGCGTCCCCGAGCAGGTCGAGGGCCTCCTCGGCGAGCGCCACCGCCTCGGCGGGACGGCCGAGCGCGGTCTCGGCGCGGGCCAGCTCGGTCAGGCACCAGGCGACGTCGATCTCCCCGGACGAGCTGGCGCTGATCTCGCCGCGCACCCGGGCGAGCAGCTCGCGGGCGCGGGCGGCCTGGTCGGGCCGGGCGCGCAGCAGCAGCCCGGCGTAGATCACGCGGAGCCGGTTCAGGTCGCGGGGGTCCTCGCCGTCGCCGGCCAGCAGCAGCGCCCGCTCGGCCAGCGTGACGCCCTCCTCGTACTCCCCGCGGATCTCCGCGACGTAGGCGGCCTCCCAGTAGGCGACCATCCGCGCCCGGGGGCTGCCGATCCGCTCGGCCCGCTCGACGAGCTGGACGGCGAGGTGGCGGGCCCGGACGAGGTCGCCGCGCTCGATGAACGCCGCGAGCAGCGCGGCGCCGAGGTGCACGGCCGCGTCGGTGGAGTCGGCGCCGGTCGCGATGAGGTGGCGCAGCGCGGTCTCGGCCGCTTCGACGCCCGCGCTGACGTCGCCGCGCTCGCGCAGGCAGCGGCTCAGCGCGACGTGCACCTTCGCCCAGTGGTCGAGGTCGGCCTCGGCGGAGGCCTCCTCGGTCAGCGCCGTCAGCTCGGCGATCGCCCCCTCCAGCTCCCCCGCGGCCTCCAGCGCGAGGGCGTGCCCCCAGCGGGCCTGGTGCAGCATGTCCGGCAGCGCGACCGCGTCGGCGCTCGCGAGGACCTCGGCGAACCGGGCCCGCGCCTCGGCCGCCGCGCCGTTGCTCAGCGCGATCTCGGCGTAGTCGAGGGTGACGCGCAGCTCGTCCACGACGTCCTCGCTGACGCCGCTGACGAGGTAGGTCGCCGAGCAGTTCAGCTTCGCCGCGAGCAGCTCGACCACGCTCGGGGCCGGCACCCGCTTGTCGCTCTCGATCAGCGAGATGTAGCTGTCGGACAACTCGGGGAAGGCGAGCTGCGCCTGGCTCACGCCCTGCCGGATGCGCAGGGCGCGGATCCGCTGCCCCAGGGTCTCCCGGTCCATCTGTGCCACCGCCTACAAGGAGCTCGCCGGCCGCGTCGCGCGCAGGGCGAGGAAGAAGTCGACTCGATCCTCAAGTGTGCCGAGGTCCCGGCCGGTGAGGTCCTCGATTCGCCGGATTCGGTACCGAAGCGTGTTCACATGGACGTGCAGCCGTGTCGCGCTGCGCCGCCACGAGTCCGCGCAGGGCTCCGCGCGGCGGTTCCGCACCTCCCGCCCGGCCGGTTCGACCGAGTCTCGCATTCGCACCAGGGCAGGCTATAGCGGACGCCTCACCCTCGTCACGCTCCGAAGTTCGCAGCGGCTACTCTGTGCACGCCCAGTCCGGCCCCGACCGCCGGAATCCACGCTGCGGAAAGCGGAGCGCCCGCCATGTCCAAGATCAGTACCGCGAAGACCGACGATTCGCCGCCGGCGGGCGGGCGCGGGCCGCTGGAGCGGCTGTTCGACCTCACCGGGCGGCGCACCACCGTGGCGCGCGAGCTGCGCGGCGGCGTCACCACGTTCTTCGCGATGGCCTACATCATCCTGCTGAACCCGATCATCCTCGGCGGGGCGAAGGACGTCACCGGCGCGACGCTGTCGATCCCGCAGCTGACCACGATGACCGCGCTGTCCGCCGCGGTCACCACGGTGATCATGGGCCTGGTGGGCAACGCGCCGCTGGCGCTCGCCGCGGGCCTCGGCATCAACGCGGTCGTGGCGTTCCAGGCGGCGCCGGTGATGACCTGGCCGCAGGCGATGGGCCTGGTGGTGATCGAGGGCGCGGTCATCGTGGTGCTGGCGCTCACCGGCATCCGCGAGCGGATCATGAACTCGATCCCGCTGGCGCTCAAGCACGCGATCGCGGTCGGCATCGGCGCGTTCATCGCGCTGGTCGGCCTCTACGACTCGGGGTTCGTCACCTCCAGCGCGACGAGCCCGCCGCTGTCGCTCGGCACCGGCGGCCACCTGTCGACGTGGCCGACGCTGGTGTTCGCGCTCACCCTGCTGCTGATGATCGTGCTCTACGTGCGGCGCGTGCCGGGCGCCATCCTGATCAGCATCGTCGCCGGGACGATCGGGGCCGTGGCCATCCAGGAGAACGCCTCCATCAAGGAGGGCGGCTGGGGCATCGTCACCCCGAACATGCCCGAGAAGCTGTTCGCGGCGCCCGACTTCGGGCTCTTCGGGGAGATCGACCTGTTCGGCGGCTTCGGCCGGGCCGGGGTCATCACCGCGCTGGTCGTGCTGTTCACCCTGGTGCTGTCGGGCTTCTTCGACGCGATGGGCACGATCCTCGGCATCAGCGACGAGGCGGGCCTGGTCAGCGAGAAGGGCGAGGTGCCGCGGCTCGGCCGGATCCTGTCGGTGGACGGCCTGTCCGCCGCGTTCGGCGGCATCACCAGCTCGTCCGCCAACACCGTGTTCGTGGAGTCGGCGGCCGGGGTCGGCGAGGGCGCCCGGACGGGCCTCGCCAACATCGCCACCGGCGCGCTGTTCACGGTGACGCTGTTCCTCACCCCGCTCGCCGCGACGGTCCCGGCGCAGGCCGCCGCGCCCGCGCTCGTCGTCGTCGGCGCGCTGATGATGACGCAGGTCGCCAAGGTGGACTGGAACGACCTGGAGATCACGATCCCGGCGTTCCTCACCATCGTGCTGATGCCGTTCACGTTCTCGATCACCATCGGGATCGGCGGCGGCATGGTCAGCTACGCGCTGATCAAGCTCGCCCGGGGCAAGGTCCGCGAGGTGTCGGTCTGGCTGTGGCCCGTGGTGGTGCTGTTCCTGGTCTTCTTCGCGATCAACCCGATCGAGCAGTGGCTGGACGTGCGGTAGCGGACGTCGGAACTCCGGGAGAACACGGCTCTGCGACCATTTGAGACTCTCGGGCGCGCTCGCGGGTGTCAAATAGTGCCGTCATGGCGTAAGCAGAAGGTAGGGCCTTACCCCCCGGCGTGAAAGGCGTGGCTGTGGTGTCCGCGGACTCTCCCCCCCGTCCGTCTCCGCCAGGTCACGTCCTGCTGGCGCCTGACAGGTTCCCGGGAGCGCTGACCGCGGCGCAGGCGGCGCGGCGCCTCGCGGCCGGGCTGCGCCGCGCCCGGCCGGACGTGCCGCTGGTGGAGCTGCCCGTCGCCGACGGCGGCGAGGGCACCGTGGCGGCCGCGGTGGCGGCCGGCTGGCGGGCGGTCGAGGTCGAGGTGTGCGGGCCGACGGGCCGCCCGGTCACCGCGCGGCTGGCGGTGCGCGACCGCAGCGCGGTGGTGGAGCTGGCCGAGGCGTCCGGGCTGCGCCGGCTGCCCGGCGGCAAGCCGCGCCCGCTCACCGCGTCCAGCCTCGGCACCGGCCAGCTGCTCGGGCACGCGCTGCGGCTCGGCGCCCGCCGGATCGTGCTCGGGCTCGGCGGCGGCGCCTGCACCGACGGCGGCGCGGGCCTCGTCCAGGGGCTCGGCGGGCGGCTGCTGGACGCGCTCGGCAAGGACCTGCCGCCCGGCGGCGCGGCGCTGCGCTCGCTGCACGCCCTCGACCTGCGCGGCCTGCCCGACATGTCCGGCGTCGAGGTGGTGGTGGCGGGCGACTCCGCGGGGCCGCTGCTCGGCCGCGGCGGCGCCGCCGCCGTGGACGGCCCGCGCCGCGGCGCCGGCCGCGAGGAGGTGCGGGTGCTGGACGCGGGGCTGCGCCGCTGGGCCGACCTCGCGGAGGCGGCCGCCCGCCGGACGGCCCGCGACCTGCCCGGCGCCGGGACGTCCGGCGGCGTCGGGTTCGCCGCGCTCACCTTCCTCGGCGCGACGATCGAGCCAGGTCCGGCGCTGCTCCTCGACCTGCTGGGCTTCGCCGACCGGGCCCGCGGCGCCCGGCTCGTCGTCACCGGCGAGGGCGTCCTGGACACCCGGTCGCTGCGCGGCTCCGCGCCGATCGGGGTGGCGCGGGCCGCCGCCCGCGCCGGCGCGCCGGTCATCGCGGTCGCCGGGCGGCGCGGGCTCACCGGCGAGCAGCTCCGCAAGGCGCGCATCCAGGCCGCGTACGCGCTGGCCGACATCGAGCCCGACGAGGAGCGCCGCGTCCGGAGGGCGGGGCCGCTGCTGGAGCAGCTGACGGTCGCGATCGCCGACGAGTGGCTCCCCGTCCGCCCGTGACCGCATCACTTCGGTGAACATTCACCGCTTTCGTGGCGGCGGAGGTGATCGGTCGCCTACGCTCCTGGCCAGCGGCGGACCCTCGGGTCTCACAGGCAGCGCGAGAACTCAACAGCGGCACGAGGCGGGCACGGCATGGCCGAAGATCAGTACGACTGGGCGTCCCTGGGGATCGACACCACCAAGCCGAGCATCGCTCGGACCTACGACGTGGTGCTGCGGGGCAAGGACAACTTCGAGGTCGACCGGGCCTTCGTGGCCGAGATCGTGAAGATCGTCCCGGAGATCTACGACGTCGCCGCCTACAACCGGGGCATCCTCGGCCGCGGCGTGCGGTACCTGGCCGAGGAGGCGGGCCTGCGGCAGTTCCTCGACCTCGGCTCCGGGCTGCCGACCGTGCAGAACACCCACCAGGTCGCGCAGGCGGTCGCGCCGGGCGCGCGGGTGGTCTACGTCGACAACGACCCGATCGTCCTCGCGCACGGGCGGGCGCTGCTGGCCGAGAACGCCGACACCACGGTGATCACCGCCGACGTCCGCGAGCCGGCGAAGATCCTCGCGCACGAGGACGTCCGGCGGCTGATCGACTTCGACCGGCCGGTCGGCGTCATGCTGGTCGGCATCCTGCACCACCTGCACGACGACGAGGACCCGCAGGGCGTCGTCGAGACGCTGATGGACGCGGTGCCGTCCGGCAGCCACCTGTTCGTCACGAGCTTCTGCGCGTCCAGCCAGGAGGCGGTCGACGCCGAGCAGCAGTACCAGGGGCTGCTCGGCACCGGGCGGTTCCGCACGCCCGAGGAGATCACCCGCTACTTCGACGGCCTGGAACTGCTCGACCCGGGCGTCGTCCCGCTGCCGCTGTGGCGGCCCGACGGGGACGTCCCGGACGAGCTGACCGTCGGCCAGCGCCTGATGTACGGGGGCATCGCCCGCAAGCCGTGACCGGGGCCGGGCCGCCGCCAGGGCCGCTTTACAGAGTGTCAGCGGAAGCGACGATGCCTTGACACACTGCTCGTAGCCGGAGGCGTCCTCCGGACCGCACGCTGGAGGCGCAGGTCCTGGTCAGCGTTGACGGAGGAGCCCCCCGGTGAAGATCGGTGTGCCGCGAGAGATCAAGAACCACGAGTACCGGGTGGCGAGCACCCCGGCGGGCGTGCACGAGCTGACCCGGCACGGCCACGAGGTGTTCGTCGAGCGGGGCGCCGGCCGCGGGTCGGCGATCCCCGACGAGGAGTACGCCGCCGCGGGCGCCAAGATCGTCGACGGCCCGGACGAGGTCTGGGCCGAGGGCGACCTGATCCTCAAGGTCAAGGAGCCGGTGGCGGCCGAGTACCCGCGGCTGCGCGCCGGCCAGGTGCTGTTCACCTACCTGCACCTGGCCGCGTCCCGCGAGTGCACCGACGCGCTGCTGGCGGCCGGCGTCACCGCGATCGCCTACGAGACCGTCCAACTGCCCGACCGCTCGCTGCCGCTGCTCGCCCCGATGTCGGAGGTCGCCGGGCGGCTCGCGCCGCAGGTCGGCGCCTACAACCTGATGGCGTCCAACGGCGGGCGCGGCGTGCTGCCGGGCGGCGTGCCCGGCGTCGCCCCGGCCAGGGTCGTCGTCATCGGCGGCGGCGTGTCCGGCCTCAACGCCGCGCAGATCGCCGTCGGGATGGGCGCGGACGTGACGGTCCTGGACGTGAACGTCGACCGCCTCCGCCACATCGACGCCATCTACCAGGGCCGGCTGCGGACCCTCGTATCCAGCGCCTACACGGTCGAGCGGGAGGCGCGCGCCGCCGACCTCGTGATCGGCGCCGTGCTGATCCCCGGCGCGCGGGCGCCGAAGCTGATCTCCAACGACCTCGTCGCGGGCATGAAGGCCGGGTCCGTGCTGGTGGACATCGCCATCGACCAGGGCGGCTGCTTCGAGGACTCCCGCCCCACCACGCACGCCGACCCGACCTACCGGGTGCACCAGTCGATCTTCTACTGCGTCGCGAACATGCCGGGCTCGGTTCCGAACACCTCCACCTACGCACTCACCGGCGTCACACTGCCCTACGCCGTCCAGATCGCCGACAAGGGCTGGCACCGCGCCCTGCGGGAGAACGGCGCCCTGGCCCGCGGCCTCAACGTGCACGCCGGCGAGCTGGTCTACGACCACGTCGCCGAGGCGCACGGGATGCCGTGGACGCCCCTCTCCTCCCTCCTCGACTGACCCGGCTCCCCACTCTCTCCCCCGCCCGTTCCCTCGGCCGGGGGTTCCGGGGCGCCGTCCCGCCGGGTAGACCGTTCCCCATGGGCGAACTGGTGCTGGTGCGGCACGGGGAGACGGAGTGGAGCCGGGCGCGGCGGCATACGGGGCTGACGGACGTGCCGCTGACCGCGCGGGGCGAGGAGCAGGCGCGGGCGCTGCGCGGGGCGCTGAAGGAGCGCCGGATCGCGCGGACGCTCGTCAGCCCGGCGCGGCGCGCGCGGCGGACGGCGGAGCTGGCCGGGCTCACGGCGGCCGAGACCGACCCCGACCTGTGGGAGTGGGACTACGGAGGCTACGAGGGGATCACCTCGGCCGAGATCCGCGAGGGCCGGCCCGGCTGGTTCCTGTGGGACGACGGGGTGGTCCCCGGCGACGCCGACCATCCGGGCGAGACCGTCGAGCAGGTCGGCGCACGCGCGGACGCGGTGCTGGCCGAGGCGGAGCCGTCGCTCGCGGACGGCGACGTGGTGCTCGTCGCGCACGGCCACTTCCTGCGGGTCCTGACGGCGCGGCGGCTCGGTCTGGAGTCCGCCCTCGGGCGGCTGTTCGCGCTCGGCACCGGGACGCTGTCGGCGCTCGGCACCGAGCACGGCCAGCCGGTCGTCAGCGCCTGGAACGTCCCGGCGCCGTAGTCCCCGCCAGCGCATAAGGTACCTGTTGGGGGATGTCCCCCAGGGGTACCCGGGCGTGCGCCCTCGGAAGGATTGCGGAGGACGGTAATGGCGACCAGCGAGACCCCCACCCGCGGGTACACCGCCACCAAGGACCAGCTGCAGACCCGGCTGGCCCGGATCGAGGGCCAGGTGCGCGGCATCGACCGGATGGTCGCGGACGACCGCTACTGCATCGACATCCTGACCCAGATCAGCGCCGTGCAGGCCGCGCTGGACAAGGTGGCGCTCGGCCTGCTGGACGGGCACGTCCGGCACTGCGTGGCCGAGGGCGCCGAGGAGGGCAAGGGCGACGCGATGTCCACCGAGCTGATGGCGGCCGTCGGGCGGCTCATGCGCCGCGGCTGATCACGGGCCCGGGCGGTGACCGCCCGGGCACCCGCAGGCCGTCTCGGCGGTCCCGGCCGCCGGGCCGTGCGCCTCCAGGTTCTCGACGAGGACGCGCCAGCCGTGCAGGAAGGCCGCCCGCTCGTCCGGGGCCAGCGCCTCCAGCGTCGCCCGCAGCGGGCTCAGCCGGCGCCGGGCGAACCGCTCGACCACCGCGCGGTGCGGCTCCCCCAGGCTGACGATCATGCGCCGGCGGTCCCGCTCGTCCGGGCGCCGCTCGACGAAGCCGCCGCGCTGCAGCTCCCCGACGAGCTGGCTGACCGTGGCGGGGCTGAGCGCCATGCGCCGGGCGAGGACGCCCACGGGCGCCGGGCCGTGCAGGACGAGGTGCATCAGCGCGGGCACGTGCCGGGGGCCGAGCCCGGCCTTCCGCACCCGCTCGATGAGGTCGTCGGCCCCGCCGTGCCCGCCCTTCATCCCGCGCACCATCCGGGTGACGAGCTGGACCATCGTCTCCAGGTCGGCGTCGATGGGCGCGTCGGTGGAGAAGCGATCCTCGGACATACCTTGAAGTTCAACACATTTCGTGATGCACTGCAAAATGTTGAACTTCAAGGTGTTTCACATCTTGCGTTCGGGGGACTCGGGGGTACCGGACCTTCAGGCAAGGGGGACGACCATGGCCGAAAGCCCGTCCACCAAGGTGGCCCCGCCAGGCAGCCCCGGCGGCGAACGGCTCGACCGGCAGACCATCGTGCTCGGCCTCGTGATCGTGGCCGGCACCGTGATGGCGATCCTGGACACCACGATCGTCAACGTGGCGCTGGAGACGCTCGGCCGCGACTTCGCCACCGACCTGTCCACCATCCAGTGGGTCATCACCGGCTACCTGCTGGCCATGGGCAGCGTCATCCCGCTCACCGGCTGGGCCGTCGACCGGTTCGGCGGGCGGCGCGTGTGGCTGACCTCGATCGTGCTGTTCGTGACCGGGTCGGTGCTGTCCGGCGCGGCGTGGGACATCGGGTCGCTGATCGTCTTCCGGGTGGTGCAGGGGCTCGGCGGCGGCATGCTGATGCCGACCGGCATGGCCATCCTGACGATGGCGGCCGGCCCGCGCCGGCTCGGCCGGATCATGAGCATCGTCGGCGTCCCGATGCTGCTCGGCCCCGTCCTCGGCCCGGTGCTCGGCGGCTGGCTGGTCGAGGACGTCGACTGGCGCTGGATCTTCTTCGTCAACGTCCCGGTCGGCCTGCTGGCCTTCGCGCTGGCCTGGTGGAAGGTGCCGCACGGCCACGGCGGCGACGGCGAGTCGGCGCTCGACCTGCGCGGGCTGGCCCTGCTGCCGCCCGGGTTCGCGCTGCTGATCTACGGGCTGTCCACCGCGAGCAAGGAGGGCGGCTTCGGCAACGCCACCACGCTCGGCTGGCTCGCCGCCGGCGCCGTCCTGGTGGCGCTGTTCGTGCTGCACAGCCTGCGCCGCCGCGAGCGCTCGCTGATCGACGTGCGGCTGTTCGCCGACCGGACGTTCGCCACCGCGTCCGTCGCGGTCTTCCTCGTCGGCATCGCGCTGATGGGCTCGATGCTGCTGATCCCGCTCTTCTACCAGACCGCGCACGGCGAGGGCGCGTTCGCCGCCGGCCTGCTGCTGGCCCCGCAGGGCGTCGGCGCGGCGATCGCGATGCCGCTGGCCGGGGTGGTCACCGACCGGTTCGGGGCCGGGCGGATCGTCCCCGTCGGCATCGTGCTGCTGGTGCTCGGCACCATCCCGTTCGCCCTGGTGGACGCGGGCACGTCCTACTGGCTGCTCGGCGGCGCGCTCATCGTGCGCGGCCTCGGCCTCGGCTGCACGATGATGCCGACGATGTCGGCCGCGCTCACGACGCTCCGCCGCGAGGCGGTGTCGCGGGCCAGCAGCTCGCTGAACATCATCATGCAGCTCGGCGGATCGGTCGGGACCGCGCTGCTGGCCGTCATCCTGTCCCGCGAGATCAGCGACCGGATCCCGCAGGCGGGCGGCGGCGGTGGCGGCGTCGGCACGATCCCCGCGCAGGTCCGCGAGCGGCTCGCGCCGCAGCTCGCCGACGCGTTCGGCAGCACGTTCTGGGTCGCGCTGATCCTCACCGCGCTGCTGATCGTCCCGGCGCTGCTGCTGCCGCGCCACGGCGCCCATGCCGAGGAGGACGCGGAGAAGGGCGGCGCGGGCGCGCCGCCGCCCATGGGCTGACGCCCCGGCGACCGGTCAGGACGCGGCCGGAACCCGTCAGGACGCGATGGACCAGGTGGCCAGGCCCGCCTCGTGCTCGCGCGTGAGCTGCTTGGCCCGCCGGGCGTCCGGCGAGTACCGGTACCGCTCCGGGACGACGTGCGACGTGCGGTACAGGCCCTTCAGCGTCAGCGTCGCCGCCAGGTCGGACGTCGGCAGCCCCGGCAGCCCGTACATGCGGCGCGCCCAGCGCGGCAGCGTCGCGACGGTCAGCGTGCCGATCGCGGGCGCGGCGAGCTTCAGCGGCAGCAGGTTCCGCGGGACGGCCGGGCTGAACATCCGGCGCAGGCCCTCGCGGGCCTCCCGGCACGCCCAGATCCGGCGCCGCATCTCCTCGTAGTAGTCGCGCATCTCCGCGACCGTGCCGGGCACGTCCGCCGGGTCGAGCCCCACCACGGCGGCGGCGCGGCGCTGCTCGTCGACGAAGGTGTCGGCCTCCTCGGCGGTCAGCGGGACGCCGGCGCGGCGCGCCACGTCGAGGTAGGAGTCGACCTCGCCGAGGTGGACCCAGAGCAGGTTCTCCGGGTCGTCGATCGGGAACGTCTCGCCGGTGCGCATGTCGAGCCCGGTCAGCTTGGAGTGCAGCCGGCGGACGCGGCGGCCCACCCGCTCGACCTCCTCCTCCGTCCCGTAGGTGCGGACGCGGACGAACTCGACCGTCCGGGTCAGCCGCGCCCACGCGGCGGCGGGGTCCATCAGCTCGGAGTTCTGCGCGGTCCCCCACATGGAGCGCGGATGCAGGGCCTGCAGCAGCAGCGCCCGGATCCCGCCGACCAGCAGCACGGGCTCGCCCATGACACGCCAGGTCACCGAGCCCGGCCCGAACAGCCCGTGGTCGGTTCCCACCTCGCCCAGTTCGCGCACGTCGACCGCCTTTCCGTCCCGCCGCGGCCCGGGAGCACACCCCCGGCCAGGGTAAACAAGAACTTACCCTGCCATGGCGCAGGTCACACGGTCCAGCGGTCAGTCGTCGGCGGGGTCCTCGACGGCCTCGTCGCGCGCGCCGGGCTCGGTCTGCTCGGTGATCCAGGCGAGGTAGTCCATGCTGCCCGCCACCACCGGCGTCGCGATGATCTCCGGGGTGTCGTAGGAATGGCCCTCGGTGATCAGCGAGGCCAGCTCGTCGAAGCGGTCGGCGGAGGTCTTGAACAGCACCATCCACTCCTCCGCCGACTCGATCTCGCCCTCCCACCAGTAGGTGCTCGCGATCGGGCCGACCAGCTGGGCGCAGGCGGCGAGCCGCTCGGCGACCGCCGACCGGGCCAGCTCGGCGGCCTCGGCGCGGGAGTCGGTCGTGGTCGTCACCTGCACGTAAGAGTGCGCCATGGCACGACTCCTTCCCGCTCGCCGCCCGCGCACGCCCCGCGTTCCGGCCGCGCGGCGGTCACCGGGCCGGCCGGACGACCAGCGCGCTGCCGCCGCCCCGCCGCGCCGGCTCCGCCACCGCCTGCACGAGGCCGGGCCGCAGGAACTCCAGCCCCGTCGCGGCGCCGATCACGCCCGCCGGCGGGCCGGGGAACGGCTCCAGGCGGTGGCCCCGCGCGGCGAGGTCGCGGCCGTACCGGTCGATGAACGCGGGCTCGGCGTAGACGTAGGGGGTGTTGCGCTGCGTCGCGCGGGGCGCGGCCAGGGCGGTGGGCAGGTCCATGCCGAGGTCGATGCGGTTCACCAGGATCTGCAGCACGGTCGTGATGATCGTCGACCCGCCGGGCGTGCCGAGCGCGAGCCGCGGCCGGCCGTCCTCGAGCACGAGCGTCGGGGACATGCTGCTGCGCGGGCGCTTGCGCGGCCCCGGCAGGTTCGGGTCGGGCGCCTGGCCCGGCGCCGGCGGCTGGAAGGAGAAGTCGGTCAGCTCGTTGTTCAGCAGGAAGCCCCGGCCGGGGACGGTGATGCCGCTGCCGCCGAACTGCTCGATCGACACCGTGTAGGACGCGACGTTCCCCCACTTGTCGGCGGTGACGAGGTGGGTGGTCTGCGGGCCCTCGAACGCCAGCGCGCGGGTCTGGGTGCCGGGCGGGACGCACGGCGCGTAGCTCCCGTCCGGGGAGCCGGGCGCGACGGGCGCGGGCGCGGCCCGGTCCGGCGCGATCAGGCAGGCGCGCTCGCGGGCGAACCCGGTGGACAGCAGCTCGTCCAGCGGCACGTCCACCTTGTCGGCGTCGCCCACGTAGCGGCCGCGGTCGGCGTAGGCGAGCTTGGACGCCTCCAGGTAGTAGTGCAGGGCGGTGACGGGGTCGCGGGCGTCGAGGCGGAAGTTGCCCAGGATGTTGAGCGCCTCCCCCACCGTGGAGCCGCCGGACGACGACGGCGGCATGCCGTACACGTCCATCCCCCGGTAGGGGACGTGGGTGGGCCGGCGCGGCACCGCGCGGTAGGCGGCGAGGTCGGCGGGCTCCATCAGCCCGGGGCGCACGGTGCGGCTCGCCGCGGGGTCGACGGGCGGCCGCGCGACGGTCCGGGCGATCTCCTTGCCGAGCCCGCCCTCGTAGAACCAGCCGGTGCCGCGCTTCGCAAGCTGCCGGTAGGTGTCGGCGAGGTCGGGGTTGCGGAACACCGAGCCGACCTCGGGCACCTTCCCGCCGGGCAGGAACAGCTTCCGGGTGGGGACGATGTCGCGGAAGCGCGCCTCGTTGACCGCCGTCTGGTCGTGGAACTCCCGGTCGACGACGAAGCCGCGGTCGGCGAGCCTGATCGCCGGGCGCAGCAGGGCGCCGAGGTCGCGGCTGCCGAACCGGCGCAGCGCGAGGTCCCACTGCGCGAGGGTGCCGGGCACGCCGACGCCGAGCCCGCTGGTGACGGCCTGGTCGAACGGGAGCGGCTTGCCCGTCGCCGGGTCGATGAAGGAGTCCTCCTTCATCCGCGCGGGCGCGAACTCGCGGCCGTCGATGGCGTGGACGCTGCGCGTGCGTGCGTCGTAGTAGGTGATGTAGCCGCCGCCTCCGATCGCGGAGACGTACGGCTCGGTGACGCCGAGCGCGGCACCGGCGGCGACGGCCGCGTCCATCGCGTTGCCGCCGTGCTTGAGGACGTCCAGGGCCGCCTTGCTGGCGTCGAGGTCGACGGTCGACACGGCGCCGCCGTAGCCGGTGGCGACCGGCTGTTTGACCGGCTTCTGCGGCGGCCCGGCGTGCGGGCCCGGCGCGGGGACGGGCGCGGCGACGGCGGCGCCCGGCACGGTCAGCGCCGCGGCGGCGGTCAGCACGGCGGTGAGCGCGGCGGCGAGCGGCGTGCGGCGCCGGACGCGCACGCGCACCGGCCGCACGGGACCGGACGGCCGTACGGGGTCGGCGGGCTGGGCGGGATCGGACGGCTTCGAGGGCGATGGGGAGCGGAACACCGGACCTCCAGTCGAACGCGGCGTCCCTACGGTGCCACCGATCTTCGCGGGGCGCCACCGTCCGCACCGGCCGGGCCCGGACGCGGCGCGGAGAAAGATCGTAAGCGCTTTCCCCCTGAGAAATCAGGGCCTTTCGCCACGGAACGGTCCATTAGAAAGGGATTCGGGAATCGAGCGCCGAGCGTGCGGACGCCGCCACGGCACGTCGCGGACCTGCGGTTTGGCAGGATGCGACAACGACGAGACGACAACCGACCCGACGAAAACGTTGCGATTATCCCCATACGTGGTGAATTCTTAGGGACTTCGACAAGCCATCACCTCGCGAACAGCGGCGCGGGTTCAGCACCCCCGGCCCGGCCCCCGGGCCGGCGGGACAACCTAGGACCTGGGACATGCGCATGCGCAACAACATGTTCCGCCGGCTGCCGGTGGAACAGGCCACCGGCCGGCTCTACGGCGGGCGGCACCGGCTCCGCGTGGTCTACCGGACCCGCGACCTCGTCGTGCTCGGCCTCGGCGTGATGATCGGCTCCGGCATCTTCAAGATCGCCGGGGAGCAGGCCAGCTCGACCGCCGGCCCCGGCGTGCTCGTCTCCTTCCTCATCGCGGGCGGCGTCTGCGTGCTGGCCGCGCTGGCGTTCGCCGAGCTGTCCTCGATCATCCCGGTGGCGGGCAGCGCCTACTCCTTCAGCTACGTCGCGTTCGGCGAGGTCTGGGCGTGGGTCGTCGGCTGGGCGCTGGTCATGGAGCTGCTGCTGGCCGCGTCGGTGCTCGCGCGGGTGTGGTCGCTCTACGCCACGCAGGCGCTGCACGACTTCGGGGTGCCGATACCGGGCGCGCTCGGCGACCTGATCGGCCAGGTGAAGGGGCCGGACGTGCTGGCCCTCGGCATCCTGCTGCTGGTCGTGCTGATGCTCGCCACCGGCAGCCGGCTGAGCCTGAAGACGCTGTGGTACATGGTGATGGCCAAGGTCATCGTCATCGGCCTCGTCATCGCCACCTGCCTGAAGTTCTTCGACGCCGGCAACCTCACCCCGTTCGTCCCGCCCGCCAAGCCCGCGCCGGAGGGCGACCAGACGGTGCTGGACGCCGTGCTCGGCGCGTTCGGCGGCGGCACCCCGCACGTGTTCGGCGTGTGGGGCCTGTTCGCGGCGGCGCCCGCCATCGCGTTCGCCTACATCGGGTTCGACCTCATCGCGACCGCCTCGGAGGAGACCGACGACGCGCCCCGCAAGGTGCCGCGCGGCATCCTCACCGCCCTGCTCACCGCGATCGTGCTGTACGCGGCGGTGGCGATCGCCCTGGTCGGCATGGTCGGGATGGACGGCTTCGCCAAGCTCGACCCCGACAAGCTGCTGCTCGCCGCCGCGTTCGACGGGGCCGGCGCGGGCGCGATGGGCAAGATCGTCGATGTCGGCGCGGTGCTCGCGCTGACCACCGTCATCCTGGTGGTGATGATCAGCCTGACCCGGGTGGTGTTCTCGATGGCCCGGGACGGGCTGCTGCCGCGCCCGCTCGCCGCGATGAGCCGCTACAAGGTGCCCTCCCGCGCCACGCTGCTCGCCGGCGGCGCGGCGGTCGTCATGTCGCAGACCATCGACGTGCTGACGCTGGAGCAGCTCGTCGTGATCGGCACGCTGTTCGCGTTCCTGTTCGTCGCCGCCGCGGTCCTCGCGCTGCGCCACTCCCAGCCCGACCTGCACCGGCCGTTCCGGATGCCGGCGGCGCCGCTGGTGGTGATCGTGACGATCCTCGCGGTCGGCTGGCTGATGCTGAACCTCAAGGTCCAGACCTGGGCGTACTTCGCTATCTGGATGGCGGTCGGCCTTGTGCTGTACCTGCTCTACGGGCGCCGCAAGAGCCAGATGAAGCTGCTGCTGGACGCGCCGCCGCCGGACCGCTCGGTCGCCGCCGCGCTGGGCGCCGCGCCGCCGCCCGGGGCGCTGCCGCCGGGCGTGGTCCCGGCCGGGCTGGCCGAGCACGCTCCTTACGAGAGCGGCCCGTACGAGAGCGGCCCGTTCGGGGCGCCCCCGTACGAGCCCGGCGCGCGGCGGCCCGGGGCGCCGGAGAGCCCCTACCCGACGGGCCGGTACTCGACCGCGCGGCAGCCGGGCGGCCAGTTCTCCCGGGACCCGCACCCGGCCGGGGGCCGCCCGCCCGAGCGCTACGACCGGGACGACCTCGCGCGGCCGTCCGGGCCGCACCCCGCGGGGCCGTACGGTCCCGGGCAGCCGGGCGACCCGTTCGGGACCGAGCCGGACCCGTACGCGTCCGGCCCCTACGGGTCCGGGCCGTATGGCCCCGCCGAGTACGGGGAGCACGACGAGGAGCCGCCCGGCGGCCGGCACCGCCGCTGACTTCGTCTTTGTGAAGTTCCGCCGAACGCAGCGGGCGCCGCCCCCCACCCGGGGAGGCGCCCGCTTCGCGTCTCGGCACCCGCTCTGGACAACGGGACCCGTCCGGGCTATGTTATTCTCACTACGAGATGAACTCACTCTGAGACTTACTCACTCTGAGACATACTCACTCGGAGACCGACGGGAGGCCCGCGGATGACCCCGGAACCGAGGCGCGGCGAGGAAGCGTTCCTCGCCGACTACGACCCGCGCGACTACGACCCGGTCGCCGTGACGGTGGACGTGGTGGCGCTGACCATCCGGGACGGCGCCCTGCACGTCCTGCTGGTCCGGCGCGGGCACCCCCCGTACGCGGGCATGTGGGCGCTGCCGGGCGGGTTCGTCCAGGCGGGCGGGCCGCTGCAGGGCGCCGACGCCGAGGACCTGTCCGACGCGGCCGTCCGCGAGCTGGCCGAGGAGACCGGGCTCAGCGCCAAGGGCGGCGTCCTCGGCCGGGTGCACCTGGAGCAGCTCGGCACCTACGGCTCTCCCGGCCGCGACCCGCGGATGCGCGTCATCTCCGTCGCCCACCTGGCGTTCGCGCCGGAGCTGCCCGACCCGGAGGCCGGCGGCGACGCGGCCGACGCGGCGTGGGTCCCGGTCGACGCGCTCGGCCTCACCGAGTCCGGCGACCAGCGCCCCGGCACCACCCGCAGGCTGGCGTTCGACCACGCGCGGATCCTCGCCGACGGCCTGGAGCGGGCGCGCGGGAAGCTGGAGTACACCCCGCTCGCGACGGCCTTCTGCGGCGGCGAGTTCACGATCCCGGAGCTGCGCTCGGTCTACGAGGCGGTGTGGGGCGAGGAGCTGCACGCCGGCAACTTCCACCGGAAGGTCCTGTCGGTGCCCGGCTTCGTGGAGGGCACCGGCGCCACCTCCGACCGCGGCGGCCGGCGCGGCGGGCCCCGCCCCCGGCTCTACCGGGCCGGCGACGCCCGCCTCCTGCACCCCGCCCTGCTGCGGCCCAGCCGGGAGGAGGAGATCAGATGACGCGGGCCCTGGACGACGCGCTGGCGCGGCTGGACCGGGCGCGCGTCCCGGCCGACCTGTTCGGCGCGGACGAGGCGGAGGCGGCGCGGCGCTACCGGGCGCTGGCGCGGCTCGTCCACCCGGACGCGACCGGCGGCCGCACCCGCGAGGCGTTCATCCGGCTGAACGACCTGTGGCGGGCCCGCCACAGCGCCGACGGGACCCTGATCAGCACTCGCCGCCACGCATACCGGCTGCACGGCGACCCGATCGGCGGCGACCTCGCGGAGCTGTACCCGGCCCGCACCGGGACCGGCCGCGAGGTGCTGCTGAAGATGCCGCGCGACCCGCGCGACGGCGACCTGATCGAGCGCGAGGCGGTGGCGCTGCGCCAGCTCCCCAAGGACGGCGACGGGAAGTTCCTGCCCTACGTCCCGCGCCTGGTCGAGTCGTTCCGGCACCGGGACGCGGCCACCGGCGTCCAGCGGCAGGTCAACGTGATCGGCGCGCTGGACGGGTTCCGCAGCCTGGCCGAGGTCCGGGCGGCGTTCCCGGACGGCGTCGACCCGCGCGACGCCGCCTGGATGTGGCGGCGGCTGCTCGTCGGGCTCGGGTTCGCGCACCGCGCGGGCGTGCTGCACGGCGCGGTGCTCCCCGAGCACGTGCTGATCCACCCGGAGGAGCACGGCCTGGTCCTCGCCGGCTGGTGCCACTCGGTGCCCGGCTCCTACGCGCACGTCGACGGGTCGGGGCGCGTCCCCGCGATGGTCGGCCGGTACGCCGGCTGGTACCCGCCGGAGGTGCCGGGGCGGCGCCCGGCGAGCCCGGCCACCGACATCTTCATGGCCACCCGGTGCATGACGCACCTGATGGGCGACAAGGCGCCCCCGGCGATGCGCTCGTTCGCGCGCGGCTGCACGCTGCCCGCGCAGAACCGGCGCCCGTCCGACGCCTGGCGGCTGCTGGCCGAACTGGACGAGCTGCTGGAGCGGCTCTACGGCCCGCGGCGCTTCCGCCCGTTCCACCTGCCCACCCCCCGCTGAAGGAGAAGACCGCCATGGGAAGCGGACACTGGTCCACCGACGTCTACGCCGCCCGAGCGAGCTACCGCGCGTCCACCGGCGCGAGCGCGTTCGCCTACTCCGACGGCGGCGCCACCGCCGTCCACCCCGACCTCGACCCGTCCGGCGTGACGGTCCGGGAGAGCCGGGACTCCGCCGACCACCCCGAGTCGCTCGCGATCGGCGTCCTGTTCGACGTGACCGGGTCGATGGGGACGGTCCCCCGGACGCTGCAGACCAAGCTCCCCGACCTGCTCGGGCTGCTGCTGCGCAAGGGCTACGTCGAGCACCCGCACATCCTGTTCGGCGCCGTCGGCGACGCCACCTGCGACCGGGCGCCGCTGCAGATCGGCCAGTTCGAGGCCGACAACCGGATGGACGACGACCTCGGCAAGATCCTCCTCGAAGGCGGGGGCGGCGGCCAGATGCGCGAGTCGTACGAGCTGGCGATGTACTTCATGGCCCGGCACACCGCGATCGACTGCTTCGACAAGCGCGGGAAGCGCGGCTACCTGTTCATGATCGGCGACGAGCTCGCCTACCCGAAGGCGAAGCGGCGCGAGATCGCCAAGGTCATCGGCGGGGAGCCGGACGAGGACGTCCCGGTCGCCGCGATCGTCCGGGAGCTGCAGCGCAGGTACGACGTGTACTTCATCATCCCCGAGGGCGCCTACCACTCCGGCAGCCGGGAGCTGACGGACTTCTGGCGGGAACTCCTCGGCCAGAACGTCCTCTACCTGGACGACCTGGACGCGGTGTGCGAGACGATCGCGCTGACCGTCGGGCTCGCCGAGGACGCCATCGACCTCGGCGAGGGCCTGGAGCACCTCGCCGAGGCCGGGTCGGACGCCGGCGCGTCGGTGTCGCGGGCCCTCGCCCCGCTGGAGGCGTCCCGCGCGCCGGTCGCGGTGTCGGCCGCGCCGCCGGGACTGGACGCCTCGGGCCCGTCCGCGACGACCCGGCTCTGACCCGTGGACCATGTGATCGTCGTCGACCTCGGCTTCGGGGACGCGGGCAAGGGCACGGTCGTCGATCACCTCTGCGCGACCCGCCCCGTGGACGTGGTCGTCCGGTTCAACGGCGGCGCGCAGGCGGCGCACAACGTCGTCGCCGGCGACGGGCGGCACCACACGTTCGCCCAGTTCGGCTCCGGGACGTTCACGCCGGGCGTGCGCACGCACCTGTCGCGGTTCATGCTGGTCGACCCGCTCGCCCTCGCCGCCGAGGCCGACCACCTGCGGTCCCTCGGCGTCGGCGACGCGCTCGACCGGCTCACCGTCGACCGGGACGCGCCGCTGACGACGCCGTACCACCGGGCCGCCAACCGCGCGCGGGAGACCGCGCGCGGCGCGGCCCGGCACGGGTCGTGCGGCATGGGCATCGGCGAGACGGCGTCCTACGCGCTCGCGCACGCCGACGCGCCCCGCGCGGGCGACTGCCTGGAGCCCGCGCGGCTGCGGCGCCGGCTGGCCGCCGTCCGCGACTGGTACCGCGACGCGTTCCCCGGCGGCCCCGGCGTCCCGGACGTGGACGCCTGCGCCGCCGCCTTCGCCGCGTTCGGGGAGCGGGTCGCGATCGTCGGCGGCGATCACCTGCACGGCCCGCTGCGCGGCGGCACGGCGGTGTTCGAGGGGGCGCAGGGCGTCCTGCTGGACGAGTGGCACGGCTTCCACCCGTACACGACCTGGTCGACGACGACGTTCGCCAACGCCGAGACGCTGCTGGCGGAGGCGGGCGCGTCCGCGACGCGGCTCGGGGTGCTGCGCGCGTACGCGACCCGGCACGGGCCGGGCCCGTTCGTCACCGAGGACCCGGCGCTGACCGCCGGCCTCCCCGACCGGCACAACGGCACGGGCCCGTGGCAGGGCGCGTTCCGGGTCGGCCACCTCGACGCGGTCGCGCTCCGGTACGCGCTGGACGCGGCGGGCGGCGCGGACGGCCTGGCGGTCACGCATCTGGACGTCGCGGGGGCGCGTCCCGATCTGCGTGTCGCGCGCGCGTACGAGATCGACGGCGCGCGGGTCGAGCGGCTGGAGACCGGGCCGCCCGACCTGGACCGCCAGGCCGCCCTCACCCGCCGCCTCCTGCGGGCCCGCCCCGTCTACGCGCCGCTCGGCGACGCCGTCGCGACGGTCGAGGACGCGCTCGGGGCACCCGTCGTGCTGCGCTCCTACGGGCCCACCTCCGCCGCCAAACGGGCCGCGAAACGCGATGGCCACCTTCGGACGCCCCTTGACCTCGGCCTCCGGTGAGACCAAGATCCCGCTACACGCCGCGATCATCCGGAGGTGGACGTGCGTCTCCCCCAGCGCACCCTGGCGGCCCTCGCGGCGATCGCCGCGGCCCTCGCCCTGCTGACCGTCCCGCCGGCGCCGCCCGCCGCGGCCGGGACCGGCGACGGCTGCGACCCGATCGACCCCGCCGCCTGCCTGCTGCCGTTCCCGAGCGACTGGTACACGGTGCCGGACGGCGGCACCGCCACGGGCCGCCGCGTCCACCTGCAGACGACGATCAAGAACGCGCTGGGGCTGCCCGTGGCGCCCGCCGAGTGGAACCGCGCGGACGGCTTCTCCCCCGGTTCCCCGCTGCTCGCCCGGGTGCCCGGCGTCGACCTGGCCCGCACCGGGGCCGCGCCGATCACCGACATCGGCGCGTCGCTGCGCGCGGACGCGCCGATCGTCATCGTGGACACCGCGACCGGCGAGCGCTGGCCGTACTGGGCGGAGCTGGACGCGAACGCGCCCGATGACCGGAAGGCGCTGATCGTCCGTCCGGCGAAGAACTTCCGTGAGGGCCACCACTACGCGGTCGCGCTGCGGAACCTGCGCGACGCGTCCGGGAACCCGATCGGGCCGAACGCGGCGTTCGCCAAGATCCTCGGGCCGGACCTGCCGTCCGGCGACCCGCTCGCCGCGCGGCAGCGGGCCGCGCAGAAGACCCTGGCCGCGCTCCAGGCGAACGGCGTGGGCCGCGACGGCCTCCACCTCGCTTGGGACTTCACCGTCGCGAGCCGGCAGAGCCTCGCCGGGCCCGTGCTGCACATGCGCGACGAGGCGCTCCGCAAGCTCGGCGACCGGTCCCCGTCGTTCCTCGTCACGCAGGTGACCGACGGCGTGGACGACAAGATCGCCCGCGAGGTGAAGGGGATCGTCTGGGCGCCGAGCTACCTCGACCAGTACGGCGGCCTGCCCGGCGCGTCCCTGCACCGGGGCCGGGACGGGCAGCCCTCGCAGCTGCCCGGCAACTCCCAGGCCGTGTCCCAGCGGACCTCGCCGTACTCGGCGCCC